>JAAUSZ010000071.1 GCA_012031875.1 Desulfobacula sp. | reverse complement strand
CATGTCCTTTTTTCCAGGAGCCTTCCACAAGAACCAAGCTTTCATTTGATGCCGCTGCCAAACGGCTTTCAGCCGACACCCATTCCATATCTGCGGGCACCTCCAGTATCGTTAAAGGCGAGACCCTCATTGATACGGCCAAAAACCTTGAAGCTATGAAACCGGATGTCATCGTGCTGCGCCATCCTTCCTCGGGCGCCCCCCACCTCATTGCAAAACGGGTGAAGGCTTCCGTCATCAATGCCGGGGACGGTATCCATGCCCATCCTTCCCAGGCCCTGCTGGACATGATGAGTGTCAGGGAAAAAAAGGGGAAGATCGCAGGACTCAAAATATCCATCATCGGGGATATTTCCCATTCCCGGGTGGCCCGGTCCGACATCACCGGATTTTCAAAAATGGGGGCAATGGTTTCCATCTGCGCACCCCAAACCATGATCCCCAAAGGAATCGAAAAACTGGGATGTACGGTATCCCCCAATATGGAGGCCTGCATCGAAGGCTCGGACGTGGTCATGATGCTGAGGATTCAAAAGGAAAGACAGGGCAGCATCCTTTTCCCCACGGAAAGAGAATATTCAACCTTGTTCGGACTAAATCGGGATCGTCTGAAGCTTGCGCAGAAAGATGTGCTTGTCATGCACCCCGGCCCCATGAACAGGGGGGTTGAAATTGCAAGCGATGTGGCCGATTCGGACTGTTCCATCATCCTGGAGCAGGTCACAAACGGGGTGGCCCTGCGCATGGCGTTGTTTTACCTGATTGCGGGAGGGAGCAGACATGCTGATTCGCATTAAAGGGGCAAGGGTGATTGACCCTCCCCATATGGATGCCCAAAAAGATATCATTATTAAAGATCATCTGATCCATGCCCTTGTTGACCCGGAATATGTGGGCCCGGAATATAAGGTTGCGGACCCGAATACCCATATTATTGACGCCGCAGGAAAAATCCTTGTTCCGGGGTTGATCGACATCCATGTCCATTTGCGGGAGCCGGGCCAGGAATATAAGGAAACCATTGAAACCGGCCTTGCGGCCGCGGCAAGGGGAGGGTTTACCGCCGTTTGTTGCATGCCCAACACAAACCCGGTGAATGACAACAGCCAGGTCACCCGATTTATTATCCAAAGGGGAAGGGAGGTCGGGCTTTCCAGGGTCTATCCGGTGGGGGCCATCACCCAAGGCCTGAAGGGCGAGGCCCTGGCTGAAATCCATGATATGAAACAGGCCGGCATTGTGGCCGTCACCGACGACGGCAGGCCCGTTGAAAATTCCAACCTCATGCGGCGGGCCCTTGAATATTGCAGGGGCTTGAACATCCCCGTTTTTGTGCATGCCGAAGACACCGGCCTTGCCGATGGCGGGTCCATGAATGAAGGGCCTTTTTCCACCTTCTGGGGAATCAAAGGCATTCCCAATGCCGCTGAAAGTGTCATGGTGGTGAGAGATATTGCCCTTTCGGAATTGACCGGAGCCCCGGTTCATTTCTGCCATATCAGCGCCAGGGAATCCGTGGAAGCCATCCGGCAGGCCAAAAAAAGAGAAGTGAAAATCACCTGTGAGACGGCCCCCCATTATTTACCCTGACGGATGAAGATGTTAAGGATTATGATACCCATTTCAAAATGAACCCGCCCTTGCGCTCCGAGGAGGACAGACAGTCCGTCATTGAAGGGCTATGTGACGGCACCATTGATTTGATCGCCTCGGACCATGCCCCCCACAGCGTCGTTGAAAAAGATGTGGAATTTGATAGGGCCGCCTTCGGCATTGTCGGGCTGGAAACCTCCCTGTCCCTGTCTTTGAAACTGGTCCATGACGGGCATTTGACCTTGGCCGAATTGATCCATAAGATGGCCAAACAACCGGCAAACCTCCTCGGCATTAATAATGATATCAAAGAAGGGAACCGGGCCGACCTGACCCTCATTGATCCGGACCATGAATATGTGATCGATCCTTCCGTCTTCAAATCCAAGAGCCGGAATACGCCCTTTTCCGGGATGAAGGTCAAAGGCAACGCCTTTTTGACCATGGTGGGCGGAAAAGTCGTTTATCAACGGAACGGGCAGGGGTTGCAAGGATAATATGAGCAGAGCACAGTCCATCCTGGTTGTCGATGATGAACTCAGCATGAGGGAATTTCTTGACGTCCTGTTGTCCAAGGAAGGTTATAAGGTGGCTGTGGCCAAGAACGGCAAACAGGCCGTGACCATGATTGAAAAAAACGAGTATGACCTTGTACTTACCGATATCCGCCTGGGAGACATCACCGGTCTTGACGTCCTGAAGGAAGCCAAAAAAAAGAATCCGGATACGGTCATCATCATGATATCGGCCTATTCGACCACGGAAATAGCCGTCGAGGCCATGAACTACGGGGCCTATGATTTTGTTCCCAAGCCCTTTGACAATATCGAATTAAAAGAGACCATTCAAAGGGCCCTGGAACTAAAAACCCTTGACCAGGAAAAAGAAAAGGCTTCATCGGAACTCAAAGACCATCTGCATTTTAACCGGATTATCGGGAAGAGCCCCGGGATGCAGGCCATTTACAAACGGATTCAGCAGGTGGCCCCCACCAAGACCAATGTTCTCATTACCGGCGAGAGCGGCACGGGAAAAGAATTGATCGCACGGGCCATCCATGAAAATTCAGACCGCAGGGACAATCCCTTTGTGGTGGTCAATTGCGGCGGGATCCCGGACACCCTTATTGAAAGCGAGTTTTTCGGCCATATGAGAGGAGCCTTTACCGGGGCTGTGGCGGATAAAAAAGGATTATTCGAAGCCGCCAACCTGGGGACCATTTTCCTGGATGAGATCGGGGAACTGTCACCCATCCTCCAGGTCAAACTCCTCCGGGCCGTACAGGAGACATCCTTCAAACCCGTTGGCGGCACAAAAGAAATCGAGGTGGATGTCCGGATCATTTCCGCCACCAATAAAAAGCTTGAAGAGGAAGTCATCGAGGGAAAATTCAGGGAGGATCTTTTTTTCCGCCTCAATGTCATTCCCATCAAGGTGCCCCCGCTCCGGGACCGGAAAGGGGATGTGGCACTCTTGGCCCAGCATTTTGCCGAGAAATATTCTCAAAAAATGGGCAAGGATATTGCCAAACTGTCTTCCTATGCCATCGATTTCCTGAACAAATACAGCTTTCCCGGCAATGTCAGGGAACTTGAAAATCTCATCGAGCGAAGCGTTGCCCTTTCTTCCACCAATATCATCCTTCCTGAAAGCCTGACCATTTCCATGCACAAAAAGCGTCGCTGGGTGGAAGGCATTGAAGGCCGCCGGTTTGATCTCAATGAAGTCGAACAGGGGGTGGATCTGGATGAGATCATGAATACCATCGAGCAGTCCTATCTGAAAAAAGCCATGGAACTTGCCGGCGGCAACAAAAGCAAGGCCGCGGAATATCTGAACCTGAGCCTTCGGTCCATGCGGTATCGGCTGGATAAAAATTAATACATAGTAGCCCTTCTCATTCAAATTTCCATAAAATTTTTTCAAACTGTCTCAACTATATTTATAAAGGCCCATTTCATATGGACAAGATCAAAGAAAGATCAAATATTGTCATCGTTGTTACAAAATCTGTTAAATCGTATAAAAATATTTCCAAATCAAATCAATCAATATTTTTTAACCATCCACATTATCCCCGGCAACAAGCGGATTAAGGTTATTTTTTTAAAAAAAAATATATTGGTACAGAGTTTGCTATTAAGGCAACTAAGGTTGAATTGGTTTTTGTTTTTAAATAGCTAAATTTTAAGGAGAACATTATGATTAAAGACATGAGAAACAACCAGAAAGGTTTTACCCTGATCGAGCTTATGATTGTTGTTGCCATTATCGGTATTCTTGCCGCCATCGCCATTCCGCAGTTTGGAGCCTACAGACAGCGGGCATTCAATTCAGCCGCTACCTCGGATGTGGTCAATATCCAAAAATCCGAGGCAGCTTTCTTTACTGACTGGCAGGTATTTGGTAGTTCACAAGCGGCTGCCGTGGCTACAGGTGTTGCCGGTGTCTTATTAACTGGCCCTGGCTCTGCTACTACCGGTATTGGTGGAGCTGGTAATTATATGCAGATTGGTCTGAGCAATGGCGTCAATCTCGTTGCGGTGGTTGACGCTGCCGGAACAGCCTTTAATGCGGCGGCAAAGCATACTCAGGGCATTCGGCGTTATGCGGTTGATAGTGATGTTACAGCAACATATTTTATAGCCGCCCCTGCAGGAACCCCAATGGCCGCTGGAGATTGTCCGGCTGCCGTTATCAGTACTGATGAACTCGCTGCCGGTGGTTATACAGCAATGTAATAGCCGTTGGACTTAATTCAATGAACGCATGGGGGGAGAGGGCAACCTCTCCCCTTTTTATATAAATAACTATACTGAAATGTTGACAATATATCAGCCGCCATGTTTATTGCACTGTAAACCCTTTTAAAAAAAACCTCCAACCGCCTTGTGATGATAATATGATTATATTCAGTCAGATCAAAAAAACCTATCCTAAACAAATGGGGTCAAAAGCCCATGTGGCGTTGAACGACGTCTCCTTTTCCCTTGAACGGGGTAAGACTCTGGGGCTTGTAGGGGCAAACGGTGCAGGCAAAAGCACCAGCATTTGCCTTATTATGGATTTTATCCGCCCTGACCAGGGAACCATCCGGGTCTTTGGAAAGTCTCCCCATGATCCGGGAGTCCGGCTCAAGATAGGATATCTGCCAGAAAAAACAGCTTTTCCACGAAATTTAAGCGTTCTTGACATGCTGCAATTCGTTGGCCGGACCTGCCGCATGTCTAAATCAGATATCGCAACATCCGGAGAAAAATGGCTGAAAAGACTCAATTTGTGGGAGTTTAGAAAAAGCCTTCTTCGCAACTATTCAAAGGGAATGCAGCAGAGGGCAAGTTTCGCCATTGCCATGATCCATGACCCTGATCTCTTGATTCTTGATGAACCTATGAGTGGTCTTGATCCCCTGGGCCGTGCAGATATTATCCGACTGATCAAGGAGTTGAAAGAGAAAGGGAAAACAATACTGTTCTGTTCCCATTTATTGGAAGATGTTGACCGTCTGGCAGATGATGTGCTGATCCTGCATAAAGGCCTGCGTCTTTTTAATGGCCCGCCTTCAAGGCTCTGTCAAGAGTTGGGATGTGAGGATTTTGAAGACGCTTTTCTCAATCTGATTAAAAAAGGGGGGAGCCGTGTTCTCAGCGATTAATCGTATCTTTGCCCTCGCATGGCTCACTGTTCTGGATGGGCTACGGCGGCATGCCCTTCTGGGGCTGGTATTTCTTTCAATTGCAGCCCAGGCAGGAGGGTTGCTGTTTTTTTGATTTTATCTCCCGGGACGTCGGCCGGGCATCAAATGATTTTATCTTTTCCATCAGTTGGTTTTCAGGCTTTTTGTTTCTTTTTTTTCATGCAGTTCAGGTGGTTGCCTGGGATGAGGATCGCAATGTCATCTATAATTTATTGGCAAGACCGATTTCTAGGACTGAATATGTTCTGGGCATATTTTCCGGTCTGGCCCTGTTAATGCTCTTTTTAAACCTATTGCTGGGCTCTTTAGGGTGGCTCACCCTTGTCTGGATCAAAAGCAATGTTACGCCAGAGTATTTTGGTCACCTCTCTCCCGGTTTTTACCTTTTGTCATGGGCAGGCCTTTTTGCCATGGAACTCATGATGCTTTCCGTCATCCTATTATTTTCCGGTCTCATCCGGGGCAGTTTTCCCGTGCTGTTGATCTCTATCTCTTTTTATGCCATCTGTTCAGGCATGCCGGTGGTCAGGGAGACTATTTCTCAGCAGGCTGTCTCTAATCCGGGCAGTCATATTTCAGCAAAACTGCTGCAAATCATGACAGCTATCTTTCCTGATTTCAGCCGTCTGGATTTTAAAAATTTATTGATGTCCTCAGCCCAGGTTTGGCCTGACTTGACAATCCTGTTTGTTAATTTTGGACTGATCATAGGATATACAACGCTTTCACTATGGTTTGCATGCGCAGTATATAACCGCAGGGATTTGCAATGATAGCTAAAATTTGTGCTTTTGTGTCAATCCTTTTAATATATTTATCAGCGTTTTTCATTCAGGAAAGGCAGATCCGGAATATGCCGCCTCATCTTACTCAGACGTTGCCGGCACGAGTTCATAAAATAGCGGCAGGATACATGTATCAACTCTGGGCTGAAATGCTTTACATAAAAACAACTGTATTTCTGGGAGGACGCAAACCCGGTCAGGAACCCCAAAGTTATGCTGAAAATCTTGCAGAGCATTTTTGGGTCATATCCACGCTTCATCCTGATTTTATAGATACTTATTTTATTTGCGAATCCAGCCTTTCATCACTTGGTTCCGATTCTGTAAAGAAAACCAATGCTGTTCTTGAAAAAGGAATAGCCGCAAAACCTGATAACTGGATACTTCTCTTTTTTAAAGGCTTTAACCATTTTCGTTATCAGAGTGATCCCGGTGAAGCCGCTTCAACTCTTTATAAAGCTTCCCGGATACCAGGAGCACCTGTTTGGCTAGGCCACCTGGCAATTCTGTTATCTGCCGAGGGTGGTGATATTTATGCAGGGTTGATGTGGTTGAAAGCCATGCTGGCAACAGAAAGAGATGAAATGATGCGGGATCAACTACAAAAAAGAGGTCATTGTTTTTGAAAATGCAGCTTTGGTTCTTCAAGCTGTTCAGAAGTATAAGGATTTATTTAATTATCTTCCAAAAGAACTCAAAGATTTGGTGCCGGACATTATTCCGGAACTTCCAAAGATTGAAGGAGGATTTTCCCTCTCATGGAACCCTCCTGTTTTAAGTTTAATTCGACCACAGGCCGAACGGTAATTCACACTTCATATTAGACACCTGGTATCCTGCAAAGAATTGATATTTAACAGTCATTGATGAAATGTAATCAATGAATTTATCGGTAGTTCAGGCAAACAATGAATGAGAGGGTTAAGCCTCATGAATAGTTAATTTATAAAATTGTATGGTATATAATTTGCTTAACTACAAGTCGATGGGTTTTATAAATATTATTGAAATATGTTTTTGAATTCGCCAAAGCATCAGAGAGGATGTTTCTGATTTTTTGTTTTGGTTGACAAGAAGGAAAATTTTATCTTATCCTAAATGGAAAACTTGTTAAATAACTCTCATGCTGTACGCAAGCAAACATTATGAAAACTCAATTAAAACATAGTGGTTTTAGCCTTATTGAATTAATGATTGTTGTGACTCTTATCGGTATTTTGAGTGCTATTGCTATTCCTGAAATCATGTCTGCTATCCCGCGATATAAATTACGGGCCGCTGCTCGTGAACTGGTGATTGATTTCAAGAAGGCCAAAATCGAAGCAGTGAAACAAAATCGGAATGTGTTGCTTGAATTCAATCTGGAGACTGTGGGGGATCCGAATAATGGAGGATCTTATCAGATTTGTGTGGATAACAATAACAATGGTAGCTGTGACGGCGGTGAAATTTATAAGGTAGTAAATATGACCAATGAAGCCCGCCTGGAGGGAACAACTTTTGCCGCCCCTGTTAATTTGGCCGGATACACAAGTCGTGGATTACCGAATAATGGTTTGGGGACCGTCACATTGAAGAGTAACGACGGGGCAAGGGAATACAAAATTTCCTTGTCAAGCGCCGGTGGCGTGCGGTTACAGTAATTTATAGCCCGTAAAGGTCTGGAGATAAAACATTGACGACCATGATGAATCATAGAAATATTGCGGTTGGAGGTTTTACCCTGGTGGAGTTGCTGATTGCCATGGCTGTTGGCGGTATTGTCATGGCTGCCGTAATGACCTCTTTTTTGTCACAGCACGACAGCTATCTTGTTCAGGACAATGTGGTAGAGATGCAACAGAATATAAGGGTTGCCATGGAGTTGTTTACCAGTGAAATTCGTATGGCAGGATATAATCCAACCCGTGATATCAGCGTTGGAATGGTTACTGCCACGAGAGGTCGTTTGGGTTTCACACAAGATTTAAATGGTGATGGCGATACCATCGATTCAAACGAAGCGATTACCTATGGTTTTTCTCTCGCCAACGATGCCACTTCTGATGGAATAGCCGATGCGGGCAGCGCTTCCTTCGGCCGGAATACTGGAACCGCTACTGGGGCTGGGGGTAGCGGGTTTCAACCAATTGCGGAAAATTTTCAAGCTGTCGAGTTTTTTTATTTAATGGCTGATGGTACCTGGACCTTAGCCCCTGCTGCAACGGCGCTTGATGATATCCGGGGTGTACGGATTTCCCTGCTTGTGCGTGCAGCCCTGCCTGATTCCAAGTTTACCAATACCATGACCTATACCTCCGCCTCCGGTGCCACCTGGAACTCACCTTATAATGATCAATTTCGTCGCCGTCTGCTTACCACAACCATACATTGCAGGAATCTTGGCTTATGAAAATGGAAAAGGATAATAGACAAAGCGGTTTTACCCTGATTGAAATTCTTATAGCCATTCTCCTGTTGATCATTGGGATTTTGGGGGTCGGGGTCATGCAAAATACTTCCATTGAGGGGAATAACACAGCCAACAATCTTACCGCCGCCGCGACTTGGGGTAGTGATGCTCTTGAAACGCTCATGGCCCGATCCTATACGCATGATGATTTGACAGATGACAACAATGACGGCATGGCTGGTTTAGACAACACCAATGCCGCCGGTAGCCCGGCTGACGGAGGTCCGATTGTTCAAGGCAATTTCACTACGTTTTGGAACATTGCGGATAATTATCCTGTTTTTGCTACCAAGACTATCCGGGTGATTGTCTTGCGTCGTGATGAAGGGCGAATAAAAGCAGTAAACATAGATTTCATTAAAACAGAACCGATCTGATATGGCAATCGACCGAAGGGCTATAAAACATATGAACAATGAGAATGGCTATGCACTGCTGGGTACTTTGCTCATCTTAGTTCTTTTAATAGTAATCGGAATGGCGGCCACTACAAATACCAGCCTGGAAATCCAAATTGCCGGAAACGACCGGATTCATAAGGAAACCTTTTATCAAGCCGATGGCGGAACACAAATAGGTATCCGTCTGGTTGAGGAAAGTATAGGGAATGTAGGTCCTTTTACCGCCCTTGATGCAGACGGCATCCTGATTGATCCGGACAGCCCCAACAATACAATTTTAATTGTCGATCCGGCTTTGGTTGACAATGAGGATCTTACCCGCAATCAGAACACCATGTCGGATACGGCAAGGGACCTTGCCTATTTCCCGGGTGGGTATGATGCAGCGTTACCGGACCCTAATATCAGCACACATACCAATATCATAGCCGACGGCGTGACTTCCACCGTAGCCGGAGCAGGCCTCCAGATGCTGGCAGGGTATGAGGGCAAGGGAAAAGGCACTGCTGGCGGAGGCGGGCAGATCCTTTATTCGATTTATTCCCAGCATATGGGCAGATCCCAAAGCGAATCCGTGGTAAAGGTGGAATGGCGTCATGTTATTGGTCTTGAATTAGAAGGCCGGTATTAATGAGAGAGTTTGGTCCTTGTAAGGGGGGAAAATGAAGACAATCGGGTTGAGGTTAAAGGGGTTAATGTTTATCGGCTTGTCGTTCATACTCTTTATAACCAATTCTTTGGCCGAGGTTTCAACGCATATCAATGCCAATTTTACCAGTGTTCCCATCAATTTGACGGGGAATGACGTTACCCCGCTGGTAATGATGAATGTTTCCCGCGACCATCAGCTCTCCTACAAGGCCTATAACGATTATGCCGACCTTGATGGGGATGGGGTCCCGGAAACCACCTACAAAGACAGCATTGATTATTACGGATATTTTGACTCCAAGAAATGTTATAGTTACAGCACCTCTAACAACCGGTTTGTGCCCGTTGCCTTGGCGACAGGCGCAAATAACCATTATTGTGTCGCCGGCTCCGGACAATGGAGCGGGAATTTCCTGAACTGGGCAACCATGACGCGCATGGACGTTGTCCGGAAAATGCTGTATGGCGGCATGCGTTCCACTGACACAAATTTATTGACCGTATTGGAACGCCACTATCTGCCCACGGATGCCCATGCCTTTGCCAAATTTTATAACGGCAGCGATATTGACAAGCTGACCCCGTTTTCCGGGATATCCACGGTGCCGCCGACGGCAACCAGCATCACATCTCGTACAATTCCTGATGCTGCGGAATTTGATACACCACCTGTAACCAGAACCTTTACAACCAGTCTGTCCGCAACCATCGGCGATCAGGTTAAGGTTTTCGTTACAGGCAACGAGGCCAATCAATGGATGTTCGGTGGCGTGAGCGGCACCGGCGCGGGAACAATCACTATTCAGATACCCAAAAACAGCTATGGGGGAGCAGGGACTTCATCGAGCTGGACATTGAGAAATTTGACCCGGACCGGAATTACAATCTGTAATCTGACCAAAGGAGCTACCAGCGGTGTAAACCGTTATTCGGACACCAATACAAACCCGCCGATTATTCGTGTGGCCAGCGGTAATTTTGCCCTGTGGACGGCCAATGAACGATGGCAAGGCTATTGGTCGGGTGAAAAATCAAATACCCAATCGGGGTTTGCCGATGGCTTTAGAAGCAACGGAAACAAGGCATATTTATCCGGAATCAACGCCGGTGCTGAAAATCCTTCCCAAACCGTACACGGGCTTGGTACGGGCTTGGCCCAGGGTGAATATGTCGCCCGGGTCGAAGTCGGAAACCCGGCATGGCTTGGGTTTGAAAAATATAAAAAATATGGCTCCGGATATAAACCCATTGGGCTCTTGCAGGTTTACGGAGATGCTGATCAGATTCATTTCGGCTTAGTGACGGGGACGTTTACCAAAAATATTTCCGGGGGTGTCCTGAGAAAAAACATTGGGACTTTTACCGACGAAGTCAACAGCGCGGACGGCACCTTTATTTCGGGAGCCAATGGGATTGTTTATAATTTTAATAAATTAAGGCTTTATGGGTATGATTACAATGATGGCACCTATATCGGACGAGACAGTTGCAACTATCAGCAAACAGGGCTGGTCCTGACAGGCGGGTCCACTTCCCAGGGCTCTCCCGCCAATCAAGGGAATTGCAGCTCTTGGGGAAATCCCATGTCTGAAATTTATCTTGAATCCTTGCGCTATCTTGCCGGGAAATCAGCCGATGCAGCTTTTGTTTATGGAGCCGGTTCTAAAGATGCAACCCTGGGATTGACGACTGCAAATTGGTCCGATCCTTTGAATTCCGTTAACTATTGTGCACCGTTGAATATTCTGAATTTCAATGCCAGCGTATCCAGTTATGACGGCAATCAGATGGGGGGAATAACTGATTTGGGGTCTGTCTCTACAGCATCGGCTTTAACGGATGCTGTCGGGGTCCATGAAGGGATTAATGCCTCCTCATGGTTTATCGGCAGCAATGGGGTGACCTCCAATGATCTTTGTACATCCAAACCCATTGGGTCCGGTTTCGGCTCTTTTTCCGGGCTGTGTTCAGAGGCGCCTACTCAGCAGGGAACTTATCTGATGTCCGGAGTTGCTCATTACGCCAATGCTCATCGCATCCGCACGGATTTGTCCATTCCTGCATCGCGCACCAATTCCAGAGATCTTATGGTCAGTACCTATGGCATCGCCCTTGCCACCAATATACCCAAGATAGAAGTGACGGCAGGAGGCAAGAAAGTGACCATCCTGCCAGCTTACCGGCTGGACGTATCATCGACAGGGGCGGGGCCCTTCGGTGGTGGGACCCTGGTGGATTTTAAGATCATCGAACAGACACCAACTTACGGAAAATTTTATGTGAATTGGGAAGACAGCGAGATGGGAGGGGATTATGATCAGGATATGTGGGGGACCATTGAATATTCTATAAGCGGGAACACCATCAGGATCACTACTGATGCAGTCTCGGCATCTACCAGCAATGGACAGGGATTCGGGTATATCATCAGTGGCACGAATAAAGACGGCGCACATTTCCACTCCGGTATTTATAATTTCGATTATACGGATTCGACCGGGGTCATTGGTTGTACCAACTGTGTGGTTTCAGATCCGCCGACTTTTGTTGATTATACGATTACCGGATCTTCCGCCGGCATATTGGATGATCCTCTTCTGTATGCATCCAAATGGGGCGGTTTTATTGACAGTAATAATAATAAATTACCGGATCTGACGCAGGAATGGGATGCGATAAACAATGACGATGGCGCTTCGGTTTCGGACGGGATTCCAGATAATTATTTTTATGCCGTTAATCCGCTGCAACTCGAAAATTCTTTGAATCGAGTTTTCCTTACAATCGTCCAGCGTGCTTCATCCGGCACGGCAGCCGCAGTGGTTTCCAATAATATCAGCGGGGTTGGTGCGCTCTATCAAGCCTATTATGAACCTCTGCGCCAAGATGCCGTGAATAAAAAAGTTTCCTGGATCGGGACGGTCCAGTCCCTCTGGCTGGATGATTATGGCTATCTTCGTGAAGATAACGGCAACGCTGCCGTTCTTGATGGATATTTAACCGACCCGGTGATCCAGCAGTTTTATGATGAAGTGGAGAACAAGACCAAGGTCCGCCGTTATGTCAGCACCAGGGATGATGAATTTACTCCGTATTATATGAAAGGGGTGGTAACGGAATATAATGCCGGGACCGGTACTGTGACATTTACCGTAAATGAAATCAGCGGAACGGCAGGATCAGGCCCGTTTAGTGAATGGACGGTATACAACCTGACCAACGGCCAGACCGGGAGCAGCAATACTACATCATCCGTAGTTTCAACCGGTTCGAGGAGCTTTACCGTGTCACCGGCGGCGTCCTGGATTGCTGTTGGAGATACGGTCATGGCGGCTCATTTTGAATCAACCGTAATCCCATTGGAAAATGTGGGCACTTTGTGGAATGCCAGAGAACAGTTGAGTTTCACGGGTGCAGATGCTTCTATTCAGCGGAATTTTACCGATAAGGCGGATGGTGAGGCGGGCGGCGGCAGATTTATCAAAACCTGGATTGATACCGACAGCGACAGCGTGGTTGATACTGGTGAAATTATTGATTTTGCCAGGACTGCTGTCACCGCAGCCAATTATGGGTATTTTAATTTGGCCACAGAAGCGGATGCGGAAAACCTGGCCGATTATATCCGGGGTAAGGAGATTGCCGGGTATCGGAGCCGCACGATCAATTATGACGGCACAGGTGATAAGGTGATGCGGCTGTCCGATGTTGTAAATGCGACCCCGTCGATTGTCGGGGCACCCCAGGAAGAATTGGACCTTCTCTACAAGGATGCCTCCTATGGTATATTCAAGAAACAATATGCAAAACGCCGGCAGGTGCTTTATGTCGGAAGTAACGGCGGGATGCTGCATGCGTTTAATGGGGGCTTCTATAATTCAGCCCAAAAGGCTTTTACCACAACCGGTTTAAAATATGACGGAGTCAGTTCTGCGGTGGAACACCCGCTCGGGGCAGAAATATGGGCCTATGTACCCATGAACCTTCTCCCGCATCTGAAATGGCTGAAAGATACAAATTACACCCATGTGTATTATATGGACGGAAAACCCAAGGTCTTTGATGCTAAAATTTTTACGCCTGATACAGACCATCCGCAAGGCTGGGGTACGGTTCTCATTGCCGGTATGCGGTTCGGAGGCGGTGCGATGACGGTGGATGTGGATAATACGGCGGCTACCCATAATCGGGAATTCAAGTCTGCCTATATTATCATGGATATTACCAATCCCGAGGTTGAACCGAAACTTCTTGCGGAAATCCAATTGCCCGACGGCAGTTTCAGCACCTCTTATCCCACGGCGGTGACCGTGAAAGATAGTACCGTTGATAATAATAAATGGTTTCTGATTTTCGGCTCCGGACCGACTAATTTATCCACTGCGGAAAGCAACCAGAATGCCATGGTCTATGCTTTTGATCTGGGAGAAATTGCGGTTCCCGGCTCAAGCAGTGCCGACGCCCCCTCCGGATGCGCACGGATATCAGTGGGCGCCGGGGGTAGCATGACAATAATTTCCTGTGATACCGGAGTTCCTAATAGTTTTGCCGGTGATCCGGTTACGGTTGACTGGGAACTCAATTATAAAGCGGATAGCGTTTATTTCGGGGTTGTTGGTGATAAAAATTCAAATACCGGCCGGGTGATGCGTTTCGGAATAAATGAAAAAGATGATCCGGGAGCATGGGCTCCCCCGGCAACCCTTATTGATAATTCACAGCCTGTTGTGGCGGGAGTCACTCCCGGTATGGATGAAAAAGGGAATAAATGGATATTTTTCGGTACAGGCCGTTTTTTTGTCGGTGTCGATCAATTAAGCACCACAACTCAGTCCATTTATGGAGTGAAAGACGCTGGGGCCGAGGTTGCCAAGGCTGATTTAAAAAATGTCAGTAATGCCCAGGTTGAAGTGGATGGAGATGTGACCGGTGTGGCTGGTGTTACCACATTTGAAGCCTTGAAATCTGATATTCTGGGGTATAAAGGCTGGTACTTGGACCTGCCACCCATTGAGGGCGTTGCGGGCATAGCTCCGTCCACACGCGTTATCAATGCTTCAGCCCTGGCCGGCGGAGTGTTGCTGACTTCGGCCTACCAGCCGGGGATTGATCTTTGCACAGGAGAAGGGTTCAGCCGCTTATATGGTTTGTATTATAAAACAGGCACCGCATATCCTGATCCGGCGGTTTTAGGAACGGCCATAGATGATATAACCGGTGTAGAGTATGCCAAGACTTTTATAGAACTTGGTTACGGCTTCGCAACAACCCCATCCCTCCATACCGGGTCCGGAACCGGAGATGATTCCGTAAGTGTCTTTACTCAGCTTTCAACTGGTGCTATTATTCGAACCGAGGCAAGCACCGGGAATGTCCGGAGCGGGTTGGAATCTTGGATAGAGCCGAGGTAAGCGGCAAAGAAGACAAGTTTTGGAATCAAGTAGTGTTTTCAGGGAAATATGAATGATTTTAGAAAATAAACATATCCTTCTCGGGGTTACGGGAGGCATAGCCGCGTACAAGGCGGTTGAACTCCTGAGGTTTTTAAAGAAAGCTGGGGCCCAGGTCACCGTCATCATGACGGAAAGCGCCAAGAAATTTGTGGGCATCACCACCTTTGAGGTCCTGTCGGAAAATCCGGTGTTATCCGATCTTTATTTTGATACGGACGCTTCCGTCAAACACATAGAACTTGCCCAAAAGGCGGATCTGGCCGTGATTGCACCGGCAACGGCCAATACTATTGCAAAACTTGCGGCCGGTCTTGCCGACAATGCCCTGACCACCACCCTTTTGGCCGTCACCTGCCCGGTCATGGTCTGCCCGTCCATGAATACGGATATGTACCAGAATATCCGGGTCCAGAGAAATTTGGACATCCTTGAAAAGGACGGCTGGCACATCCTTGATCCGGACAGCGGGGTTTTGGCCTGCAAAACAACGGGGGCAGGGCGATTGCCTGAACCCTGGTTCATCCTGGACCGGATGGAGGCCCTGCTGACCCAAAAAGACCTGAACGGCAAACGGGTTCTCATTTCTGCAGGCCCGACCGTTGAAGCCATTGACCCGGTCCGCTATGTCAGCAATCATTCTTCCGGCAAGATGGGATATGCCATTGCCAAAGCTGCCGAGAAAAGGGGGGCGTCGGTTACCCTGGTGTCGGGACCGGTCCATTTGGAAGCGCCTGTGGGTGTGACCCGGATCAGTGTGGAAAGCTGTGATGAAATGGCGGCTCAGATGATGGCAAATTTGCCCGATGCCGATATTATCATCAAAGTGGCGGCTGTGGCGGATTATAAGCCCGTTGATCCCAAAGCCGGGAAGATCAAGAAAAAAGAGGGCCATACCGGACTTACCCTGAATCTGGTTGAAAACCCGGATATTTTAAGGCTCATCGGTGAAAAGAAAACCCAAAACCAGTTTCTGGTGGGGTTTGCCGCAGAGACGGAAGATCTTGAAAAGAATGCGCTTCTGAAAATAAAGAAAAAAAACCTGGACATGATCGCAGCCAACCTGGTCGGTAGCAAAGATTCAGGGTTTAAAGCCGATACCAACAAGGTGAAATTGATTTTCAGGGACGGTTCATCTTCGGATCTTCCTCTCATGAAAAAAGAGCAGGTGGCAGACCTTCTCATCACCCGTATCCTTGATAAAATGAGATAATCTTGCCATGAAGTCTTCTCTTTTGTTTTCTTCCGGTTCAGTCCGCGCGGATTTTATTCAGGTTGTTAACGGCTTTTCAAGATACCTTTGCTCCCGGAAACAATCGAAAATCACCTTTCCTGAAATTTCTAAAGCTTCGGAAACCATTATTCAAGGCTGGGGAAAACAATTGCCGGGCCAGGCCTCCTTTTTTTTTGAAGGCCCTGAAGACGCCCCTGTTTTTATCGTAGACAGCAAGACTTCCTTTTTTAAAGGAGAGACCGGAGAATTGTTATCCCGGATTATTGCCGCCATGGGGCTGTCCGCCGAAAAGGTATTGATCTGCAACAGCGGGGCGCCAAGGGCTGTGGCTGATAAAATCCGGCAAGTCTCTCCACGGGTGATCATTACCCTTGGCCAAGAGGCGGGCCGGGTGATCCTGGGTCCGGGGTTTTCTTTGGACGCATCGCGGGGAAAATTTCATGAATTTGAGGGAATCCGGGTCATGCCGACCTTTCACCCCTCCCTTCTGGTGGAGAAGCCTCAATACAAACGCGAGGTCTGGGAAGATATGAAACTTGTGATGAAATATGCAGGGCTTTAAATGGGTCTTGATGAATTCATTGATACCCTGAATGCTGAAAAAGGATATTCTCCCCATACCTGCAGGGCCTACAGGATCGATATTTCAGAATTTATCGAGTTTACCGCAGGGGAGAACGTTTCCAAACAAGATGCTGAAAAACGGTTTCTGGAGCGATTGGCATCCATTAATAAACATTCCATCCGGACCTATCTGGCCCATCTTGTAAAGAATAAGAAATCCAAGCGGACCATTGCCAGAAAGCTCTCCTCCCTCAAGGCGTTTTTCAATTACCTGGTCAAATCCAGATATCTGACGGCAAACCCCGCCGATATGGTCCCCTTTCCTAAACTTGAAAAAACCATTCCCAGATTTTTGAGCATTGATGATGTGTTTCGTCTTTTGGATTCCATCCACACCGATACCTGGTTGGACAAGCGGAATCTGGCCATGTTTGAGACCTTTTATTCTACGGGTATGCGGGTCTCGGAAATAGAAGGCATGGATATGGATGACATTGACTTCCAAAATCAAATGATTAGAGTCCTGGGGAAAGGTTTCAAGGAACGGATGGTGCCGGTGGGAAAAAGAGCCTTAAACGCCATAAAAGAATACAGGATGTCTTTGAAAGAATATTATATACCGGTTTTTGTGAATAAGGATTTTTCAAGATTGGGGTCCCGGTCCATCCGGCGGATCCTGGATCAGATCGTGAGGGCCTGCGGCTTGAATGTGCCGGTTTCTCCCCATACCCTGAGGCATTCCTTTGCCACCCATATGCTGGATTCCGGTGCGGATTTGCGGGGAATCCAGGAAATCCTGGGCCATCAAAGCCTTTCCACAACCCAGGTCTATACCCATGTGAGCATGGACAGACTCATGCAGGTCTATGATAAGGCACATCCCCGGAAATAAAATAAATAAGGTTGAACCCATGAGCGCAGAAAATTTTCACGGAACCACCATTCTTGCCGTCAAGCACAAAAATTCGGTTATTGTGGCCGGTGACGGCCAGGTCACCCTGGGCAGTATCGTTACCAAGCACAGGGCCAAAAAGGTCCGACGAATTTACAACGGCAAGATCATTACCGGATTTGCAGGGGCCACGGCCGATGCCCTGACCCTGTCGGAAAAACTCGAGGAAAAACTGGAAAGATATAACGGGAGCCTCACCCGGGCCTGTGTGGAACTTGCACGGGAATGGCGCACCGATAAATACCTGAGACGGCTGGAAGCCATGATGATTGCGGCGGACAAGGATATCATGTATCTTTTGTCCGGCAACGGGGATGTGATTGAGCCCGACGGCGGGGTCATCAGCATCGGCTCGGGAAGCACGGCGGCCCAGGCCGCTGCTGCGGCCCTCATGGAGAATACGGATCTGGACCCCCGGACCATTGTGGAAAAGGCCATGAAAATAGCCGCGGATCTGTGTATTTATACCAATCACCACATCACGGTGGAAGAATTTAACAACCTGACCCCAGAGGATAAAAAAGAGAACCCAACCCTATGAAAGATTTAAAACCGGGAGAGATTGTCAGAGAGCTGGACAAATATATTATCGGCCAGAAAAACGCCAAAAAATCCGTGGCCATCGCCCTCAGGAACCGGTGGCGGCGGCAGCAGGTGGATAAGGACCTCCAGGATGAAATCGCTCCCAAGAATATTATTCTCATCGGACCCACGGGCGTGGGAAAGACGGAAATTGCCAGAAGGCTCGCCAATCTGACGGATTCCCCCTTTTACAAGGTGGAGGCCTCCAAATTTACGGAAGTGGGCTATGTGGGCCGGGATGTGGAATCCATGATCCGGGATCTGGTGGAATTGACCGTGACCCATTTAAAGGCCAGACAGCAGGAAGAGGTCAGGGAAAAAGCCGTCCGGATCGCCGAAGAAAGAATCCTGGACATCCTTTTGCCGCCGGTTTCGTCCGGCAGCCGCCCGGGCCTGTCCAACAACGCCGATGCCATTGCAGACGGAGACAAGGAATCCGAATTCGCTTCCTCCACCCGGGAAAAATTAAGGCTCATGCTCCAGGAAGGAAAGCTGGATTCCCGGCAGATCGATCTGGAAGTGGCGGATAAATCCTCCCCCATGGTGGAAATTTTTTCCAATGCCGGCATCGAGGAAATGGGCATCAATATCCGGGACATGCTGGGGAATCTGATGCCGAAAATACCAAGCGCAGAAAGGTCAAAGTCAAGGAGGCCCTGAAACTGGCGGCCCAGGAAGAAGCGGCCCATCTTGTGGACATGGACCAGGTCAAGGCAGAGGCCATTGCCCTGGTGGAACAGTCCGGGATCATTTTCATTGACGAGATCGATAAGATTGCCGGCAAAGACAAAAGCCACGGGCCCGACGTATCAAAGGAAGGGGTTCAAAGGGATTTGCTGCCCATCGTGGAAGGCAGCAGCGTTCCCACCAAATACGGCATTGTTAAAACCGATCACATCCTGTTCATTGCCTCGGGTGCCTTCCATGTGTCCAAACCCTCGGACCTGATCCCGGAACTCCAGGGACGGTTCCCCATCAGAGTCGAACTGAATTCTCTGGGGGCCCATGATTTTGTAAGAATTTTAACGGAACCTAAAAATGCGCTTGTATTGCAGTATATAGCTTTGCTAAGAACAGAAGGGATAGAAATTGAATTTACCGGGGATGCGGTGGAAAAAATAGCCGCCCTGGCCGTTGAGGTCAATGCATCAACGGAAAATATCGGGGCCAGGAGGCTTCATACCCTCATGGAAAGGCTTCTGGAAGATATTTTGTTTGAGGCCCCGGATATTGAGGAAAAAAAGATTGTGATTGACGCGGTTTTTGTTGAGAAACAATTGACGAACATTGTGGGCAATGAAGACCTGACGAGGTTTATTTTATGAACAATACTGTGGCGGATATCTTAATTGAAGCCTTGCCCTATATCAGGAATTTTTCCGGTAAAACCCTTGTGATCAAATACGGGGGCCATGCCATGGTGGACGAAGACCTGAAAAGGGATTTCGCCAACGACATCATCCTGCTGAAATATATCGGGGTGAACCCGGTGATTGTTCACGGCGGCGGCCCCCAGATCAATAAGGTGTTGAGCGCCATGGGCATCACCTCCAGGTTCATCCGGGGCATGCGCTATACCGATGATGAAACCATGGATGTGGTGGAGATGGTGCTCGGCGGCAAAATCAACAAGGACATCGTGGCCAGGATCAACCGCCAGGGCGGAAAGGCCGTGGGGCTGACGGGCAAGGACGGCATGTTGATCACCGCCGCCAAGATGACCATCTACCACCAGGAAGATGAAAATCATCCACCCGAGATCATTGATCCGGGCATGGTGGGGGATGTGGAAAACATTAACCCGGACATTATCCATACCCTGACCTCCCAGGGATTTATCCCCGTCATCGCGCCCATCGGGTTTGGAAAGAACGGTGAAACCTATAATATCAATGCCGATGTGGTGGCATCCAAAATTGCTTCGGCCCTGAATGCCGAACGTTTGATCCTGGTCACGGATGTGGACGGGGTTCTGGATAAGAACCTGAAACTCATTTCCTCCCTGGGATCCACGGTCATCAAAGAGATGATTCTTGCCGGAGAGATTAAAGGCGGGATGATTCCCAAGGTGGAATGCGCCCTGGACACATTGAAAAACAGGGTGAAAAAAGCCCATATCATCAATGGGAAACTTCCCCATGCGGTTTTGCTGGAGCTGTTCACCGATTCCGGCATCGGCACCCAGGTTTTCCTGGATAATGAATAATATATGAGGTAATGAAGTGGATTCAGTTCAAAAGACAGATCAGTTTGTTTTTCAGACCTACCAACGTCAGGGAAAAGCCCTGGTTAAGGGCGAGGGTGTCTTTCTCTGGGATGAGGACGGAAAAAAATACACGGACTTTTTAGCCGGAATTGCGGTTTGCGGTCTTGGCCATTGCCATCCGAAAATTACCGAGGCCATCTGCAGACAGGCGTCAACTCTAGTCCATGTGTCGAATTTGTTTTATACCCTGCCCCAGGCAGAGCTTGCTTCCCGCTTGTGTGAAAAGAGTTTTGCCGACCGGGTGTTTTTTGCCAATTCAGGGGCTGAAGCCAATG
>JAAUSZ010000297.1 GCA_012031875.1 Desulfobacula sp. | reverse complement strand
ATTGTTAAGACTAAATCCAAATGGTTTACTTGTCTTCAGAGATGAGATTGTCAGTTTATTGAAAGGGCTTGACCGAGATGGACAAGATGAAGGTAGGGGCTTTTATCTCACTGCCTGGAATGGTGACAGCCCTTATACGTTCGACCGGATCGGGCGGGGGCTTAATCTTCATATTCCAGCAATATGTTTATCGCTTCTGGGTGGTACTCAGCCCGGGAGATTGTCGGAATATATAAGGGCAGCGGTAAAAGGTGGTACGGCTGATGATGGTTTGATTCAAAGATTTGGATTAATGGTCTGGCCGGACCTGAATGGCGGATGGTCAAACAAGGATCAGCACCCGGATATTGATGCAAAAACAGAGCCTTTCAGATTTTTGACCTTAATAAGCTTGATCCTTTTGAAATCGGCGCACAACAGGACACCGATTATAATGGACAGCCCGAAGGTATCCCATATTTGAGATTTGAACCAGCAGCCCTGGAGCTTTTTCTTGAATGGCGGATTGCCTTAGAACTCCGTTTAAGATCCGACCTTCACCCGGCCCTTGAAAGTCATTTTGCCAAATACAGAAAGCTTATTCCCTCCCTTGCTTTAATCATTCATTTGGCTGATGGCGGAACCGGGCCGGTATCTGAGACGGCAACATTGCAAGCCCTGGCCTGGGGTGATTATTTGGAGACCCATGCAAAACGGGTATATGGTTCTGTATCACAACCCGACGTATCCACTGCAAAAGCTATCTTACACAGGATCAAGAAAGGAGATTTGAAATCACCCTTCAGCAGTCGTGACGTTTGGCGGCCTGGGTGGTCTCAATTATCGGACAGAGATCAGGTTAAGGCTGGATTGCAGATGCTTGAAGATTACAATCATTTGGATGTCGAACGGATAGAAACATCTGGACGGGCCAAAATTTTGTATCATTATAAAGGGGTTTTCTGATGAATTATTTAGAAAAATTAAAAAATAAAAAACAGGTACCTCACGAACTGCCAAAACTGCCAAAAGGTGAAAATGAATATATCCTATTTACTGCCAAAACTGCCAAAAGGACTTTTGACAGTAAAGACAGTACCAGGGATAGGCATATTTCAGAAATCAAAACCGGGTATACCACCAGCACAACCCACAGAATTGGGGTCCGAATATGAAACTTTATGGGTGGAGGCCTGGCAATTGGCAGATCAGATAGATAATCATAAAAGCGGAATCCCAGTTGAAATCCGCCGGGCGAAGCTGCCGGAATTGAATCGGTTGAGGGCGGAGCTTTCCCGGTTGGAGGGCATGAAAGCCCGGAAGCGATAAATCTATTTTACGAAAACTTATGTGGAAAGGAGCAACGATGAATGTAATAAAGTTTCCTGAGACAAAACAACAAATGGATATTCCCGATAATGTTGATGCTGATGATCTATTGGATGAGATCAGTTTTTTGTTTTATGCGGTTGGAAGCGGCCAGTTGCCGCCAGATGAGGCGACAGAAATTTTAATGCGACGGTTTGTTTGAGCGCAGGGCAATGCTGCTGGAGAAATAGATTTTAACGACAACAAAGAAGCCAAAGACAAGAAGGTGTATTTTACGTAATGATTTCGGAAAAAAGACATGGGTGGATGGGGATCAGGTAGGCCCTCGGGCTATGGCAAACGGATGGCGGAGGTCTCCATGCCGCTGGATATTCGGGATTTGAAAAGACGGGGGCTTTTGTCCCCGGGGTCCTCAATCATAAGCAGTTGGTCAAAGGGCGGTCATATCTACGGCACTATCAAGGTGACCGTATATAATGGCATAGTGGTATTGCAATACCGCTACCGGAAAACTGAGGATGTCAAACAAACAATTCGGTTCACCTGGACACCGTGTCACTTCGGTGGTAAACGAATCTGGTTTGTTTGTCCGTTCTGTTCCCGGAGGTGTGCGGTGATCTATAACAATTATGGAAAATATTTCGCCTGCCGGGTATGCGGAAACCTTGCTTATCAAACACAGAATGAAAGTTATATGGACCGGCTGTTAACCAAAGCAAACAAGTTGCGGCGAAAGATTGAGGCAGATCCAGGAGCAATCAACCCGCTACCGATATTCAAGCCTAAGCATATGCACTATTCCACCTGGATGAGAATACGGACCCATATCCAGTTACTGGAGGGTAAGGGTTTGGATATCGCTGCATCGATGTTTGGGTTCAACATATGATGCCGTTCCACTTTTGGATTCCATGTCCCGACCAGGTCTTTGACCAGTTCAATTTTTTTCCGGCAGGCCCCCAGGATTTGGCCGGCCGCATTCCGTTTACCGGTTTTCGTGTTGAGCAGGAGTTTCCATTTTTCATATTCAACAGATGAAATTTGTAGCTCTCCGCCTCCCATCAAGCACCCCTCTTACTTGTTCTATGATTTTTAAAACAACAGGCGAGACAGCTCCGTTCAATGTGGAATTTTCCCGCAATTCTCCCGCAATTCTGTGGCTTCTTTTTGGCATAGGCTATTTGGGATCTGTCTTAAAAATTACCCATCCGCCAATTGTCACCAGGACAACACCGATCCACTGAACCAACAATAGGGTTGAATTTATGGACAGAAGAGACCGTTTCCCGTCGTGTGGAGGAAAATAAATATCAGATATAAACCTGTAGCCTGAATGCGCCGAATAGTTTGATTCAAAAGAAACAGGGTTGTTGACGGGTGGAAATAGGCCCATTAAAACTATCACTATGATTGCTAAAAATATTACAGTCCTTTGGTTTTTGTTCACATATCCCCCTTTTTTCGCCTTTAATTGACCGATTTTTTTTTTGATACCTTCTCTCTCCTTTTTTCCATCTTCAAGAATCTCTTCGAAAAATTCAATATCTTCTATTCGGTCTGCTTTTTCTATAAGTGCGTCTGCTTGGTCTCTAAGTCTCTTGGCGTTCCTTTCCGTCTTGGTGGGGGCTGCGTCTGGATGTTCTATATAAAATTCTTCCATTTCTCTATTAATTTCATCTATTTTCTCTTTTGTTTCTCTATATAGGCTGTCTTCATGGGGGTTCTTTAACCCGTGAATAAAGGCTTCTTGTTCTATTATGCTTTCGTTTATTTTATTAAGCCTGTTCTCCCAGTATTTAACTCCCTGTATTTTTTCTTTTATTTTTTCGATAACATTTTTTGGCTCTATTGACGGGGCATTGTCCGCATGCCCTGGAATTAAACAAAAAATACATGAAAGCAGTAGGGTCGTCACAATTGACAATGGAATTAATACTTTCTTCAACCTGTCTCCTTTCCATATTTTTTTAGTTTGTCTTAATGCATTATCTTCTGAATCCTATCTTCTGCATCACCTGCGGTAGTTCCCAAAAACTCGTTGGCGAATACATAGGCATCCTGCCAATTGGGGAAAGCGTTTTTAAATAAATCAATAGCCGATAGCAGCTTAAGCCTTACTTCATATGCTTCCGTATCTCTTTTAATTATACCGTCCATCACCATTGATAAAATTGTGTCCCTGAGCTTGCTTTCAAATTTTTTGTATGCAGCGAGTCCTTTATCTTTTCCAAAGAAGCTTATTCTCCCCTTGTTCTTTGCGAAATCAGCCATGGACATAACCAAATACTGAAGAGAAATAAACGTGTGGGGAAACGATGTCTCAAAAGCCTTTGCCGTTCCCCAGTTGGTTGTGGACATAGAAACCTCTGAATAATATTTTTAAATTTTCCAACCTCATCCCTATAGTATCGTCTATAAAAATTCTCGGAAGCGGCCATGAGAAATTTACACAACCGCTTTTTTATCCTCTTTGAATTTATAATAATACTGACTTGATACCGCCCACAACTTTTCTTTTAAAAAATCCATGTGCTTTGCCCCGGAGTGGTATCTTTTTCATCGAAACCCCAAGCAAGGCTGATAGCCTGGAGTTTTTTATTTTGTTCAGTAACAATTTTTTATCCGGGAAACCCGTCTCTAAATTTTTCAATCATAACAGACTACCATCACAGTGCTTTTTTCAGCATTCGAAATGGCATCAGATTTAGTTTTTGCGGCAGAGGACAGCTTCCCCACCACTTCCGGCAAGGTATCAAGCAGAGCCTGAGCATAGACGCTTTTGACAGCATAATTGACGTTTTGCGGAAGACTGCCGGTTATTTTAAATGTTGTTTTGGCATCAAGCATGGCCATGACAATTCCCAGGATATTGCCGTTTTCGTCAAGCAAAGCCCCGCCAGAATTGCCCGGTTGAACCGGAATACTGATTTGATAAAGCCTTATGTCATCCTGAAACCCGGTAAGGCTGTTAATTGTCCCTTCAGTATACTTTGCGCTCACGCCCTGAAGGTCAGGATTGGGATAGCCAATAGTAAAAACCTCCTGTCCCATTTTTGCTGATCTATCTGAAGAAAAAGCGATTGCCGGAAAGAAGCCATTAATTTTTAAAAGGGCAAGGTCATTGTTTGGATCATCACGGACAAGGGTTGCCGGGTAAGTTTTGCCTTCAAGGGCTATTTCGATTTTGGTGGCGCCCTTAATGACATGATGACAGGTTAAAACATATCCGTCTTTTGTGATGATAAAACCGGTTCCGGAGCCATTAATTTTCTTTTCAATATTTGCTACCGAAGGTTCCTGCTTTTGTGATTCGGTTGGATGGTCTATTCTGTGTTGGATTTGGATTGCAAGCTCCTGGGCTTCGACTAATTGCTGAGGTGATAATTTTTGGCAGTAATATCCCTGTTTTTGATTGCGGACTCAATGCCCTTTGCAGCGGCTAAGCTATTCCAGGCATAAGCAAATTTAAAATTTTGTGTAACTCCCTTGCCGTTAAAATACATATTACCAAGGTTAAACTGAGCTTCATAAATCCCCTGTTCAGCAGCTTTGGCATACCAGTATACAGCCTGTTTATAATCTTGAGTGACACCTTTGCCATTCTCATATATGACCCCAAGATTATACTGAGCCTTAGCATGCCCCTGTTCAGCAGATTTGGTATACCAGTGAACTGCCTGCTTGTAATCCTGAACGACACCTACACCGTCGGAATAGCACGCTCCAAGTATTCCTTGAGCTTAGCATGCCCCTGTCAGCAGCCTTGGTGTACCAGTACACAGCCTGCTTGTAATCCTGAGTGACACCTATGCCATTGATAT
>JAAUSZ010000070.1 GCA_012031875.1 Desulfobacula sp. | reverse complement strand
TGAGATAAATCATGTTTCCTGTCCTTTTATATAAAAATTATCGAGTGTCGATATAGGTATATAATATCGATACTCGATAATGTCAACTCCTAATATTTGCCAAACCGCCGGCCAAACCCGGACAGAAAAATTTTTACCCGGTCATGAGTACCACTGACGCGCTGTTGAACACCGCCCAGACCTCATCGCCTTCCCTTAGGCCAAGGCGGCTGCCGCTGTCGGTGGTGACAACGGAACAGATCCCGGCCCCCTCGGATATCCTCACCCGGTATTCGGTGTTGATTTCGCCACGGATGATTTTTTCCACGGTCCCCTTGAACCGGTTGTCCGCGCTGGATTCAGGGTCGCCCGGGCATTTATCCAGGATCACCCAGGGGGCTTTGACTTCAGCCGTGATCCATTTGCCTTTTTTCAGGCCAAGCCTTTGGACGCTGTCATTGGTAATGACGGTGGTGATCCTGTGACCGTCCAGGGTCACCAGTTCAATCCGGGTTTGAATGTCGCCCTCCTGGATGGTCTCGATTTTTCCGAAAAACGAATTCCGGGCGCTGGTTTTCCGGCCCGATTCCTTTTCCGTGAAAAACCGGGTGACCTCCCGGAACTCCTCCTCGGAAAGAGACACATAGGAAGACACCGGGCTGGGAGTGGCATGGCCCAGCATCATCTGGACCGCGGGCAGGGGCATGTTGTTCCCGATCAATTCCACGGCCCGGGATCTGCGCAAAAGCTCCGGAGCGCCCAGGGCCTTTTCAAATCCGCAGGCCTGGGCCCGTTCATAAAATTTACGCCGGACAAAACCGGGGTCTGCCCGGAGCTTGTCCGGGAAAATGCGCTTAAAGGCCGGATCAGCGGTTATCTCCTGAATTTCCCGGCAGACCGCTTCCGCCAGATGAACTTTTCGCTGCGGGCGGCCCGGTTCCCCCGTCTGCGGCCCAAAGCGGACCGAGGCGGTTTCAGACTCAATATCCCGGAAAGGGTCGAGATTTAATACCTCACTGAGTTTGGCCCCGGTATACCGGATCAATAAAAAAATGATCAGGATACGTTGGCGGGCCGTGCGCACATCCGGCCGGGACGATTCCCCGGCCCAGGTCCGAAAGGCCTTTTCCAGCTCATGAAGCTGCGCCGAATCAAGGCATTTGTCCCTGCCATCCTGTTCCAGGCCAGGGTCTGTTTTTCGAATCCGTTTCTTCTTCATCCGTCTACTATAAAGGAGCGGTCACGGGTAAACAAACTATTTCTTCCGGTGCGGTATCAAATCATAATAATTTTGAAGTTCCGCCCGAAAATGCCGGCGGCAATGGCCATCTGCCTCTTGCTCGCCTTTTAATATCCAAAAAATTCAAGAATATACTTGGCTGCCGTGAGAACCATAATACAGGCCAGCATCCATTTGATGGCCCGGCCGGGACAAATTTCTGACACCTTGCCCCGAGGTACATGCCCGCCATTCCGCCAACCCCGAACAAAATTCCCAGCATCCAGTCCGGGGCCACTGAGAGGTGCGGATAAAACGGGGCCACGGCTTGGTAAAAAGCAACACCGGCAACCGATGTGACAAAGGTTCCCAGGAGGGCGGCTCCCGCCACGATATAGACCGGCAATCCGAAAAAAGTGACAAAAAATGGGGCAATAATAGAACCACCCCCGATACCGTAAATTCCTCCCACAACGCCCACGATCAAACTCAGGATAAAGATCCCCCACAACGAAACGTCAAAGGATTCATCATAAAAGGTGAAACCCAGCCGCCCCGGATTAAAATGCGTCATCGTCACGGCCTGAGAATCCCCCTTTCCTGAAGATCCGGCCCTGAAAGAGTTCAGCCCCCGGCTTTTCACCATCTCCTGGAACCTTTTTTCGCTGTTGGCCTGGGTGTTGTCACCGGTGGTTTTTTCAATACATCCCTTACCATTTTAATACCGATATAAAGCAGGACACCGGCGGCAAAAAGTTTAAACTGTTTTGGATCAGGCAGATAAGCCACCCGCACGACGGCCCCGATAAAAACGCCGGGCAAAGTCCCGGCAATCACGACCCAGGCCAGGGGCCATACCATCCGCCCCTCACGCCGGTAACGGTACACCCCGCTGGGAATGGCCACGATATTGAACACCTGGTTGGTGGCGCTGACCGACGGGTGGGTATACCCGAGAAACGACATTTGAAAGGGCAGGAGCAGAAAGGCGCCGGAAACCCCGCCCATGGAAGTAAAAAATGAAACCGCAAACGCCACTGACGGCGGAATCCAAAAGGCCGTTTCAATCCCGGCGGTTGAAAAAAACATATGCCCTCCTCCCATCAAAAAAGAGACCGGCTTGCCCGGGCTGACCCTCCATTTGCCATGGCCCGCCGATGGCCGTAACAATATGCTTGACAACAGATTAAAATTTAATCATTATCACGATTAATAATGGATTCGTGACTTTGTGTCAAGAGGCTTGAAAAATACTTTACAGGAGATCATAAATGGAAAAAGTGAAACCTCCGTTTTTCGAAAATTTCAAATTCAACCGCCTGGAGCTGGCCGGGTCCCTTGGCGATCTGGGAACGCTCCTGCCCATTGTCCTGGGCATGATCATGATCAATCATCTGAGTCCTTCCGCCGTGTTTCTCTCGTTCGGATTGCTTTATATCCTTACCGGGTTTTATTTCAAACTCCCGGTTCCGGTTCAGCCCCTCAAAGCCGTGGGCGCCATTGCCATTGCCTACCCGGCCCTCATCACGGAATCCGTGATCGGGGCCTCGGGCATTATCTTCGGGACCCTGATGCTGGTTTTTTATTTTACGGGTCTGGTGGACAAACTGGCAAAGCTTTTTACCCAGCCCGTGGTTCGCGGGATTCAATTGGCCCTGGGCCTGGTCTTTTTACGCAAAGGCATTGATTTGATCGTCAACAAGAATCTGTTTATGTCGGACACGGCGGCAAGCCTGTCCGGTTTGAACCTGAACCTGATCATCGGCGTCCTTGTCTTTGTCATGGTGCTGGTGCTGCTGGACAACAAACACCTGCCCGCTGCCATGGCCGCCGTAGGGGTTGGTATTCTAGCAGGATTATTTTTCGGCGGATTCAAAGGGCAGGCTTTTTCACTGGGCCCGACGGATATCCGGTTGATTTTTCCATCGGTCAACGATTTCTGGGTCGCCTTCAGCATGCTGATCCTGCCCCAGATTCCCCTAACCATCGGCAACTCATGCGTGGGAACGGCCGATACCTGTTCCATGCTGTTTCCCGGCAATCCCCTGCTGGGAAAACAAAACCCGGCAATTTTGCTTTAACCATGGGCCTTGTCAATCTGCCCGTGGGGTTTTTGGGTGCGGTCCCCATGTGCCACGGCACCGGGGGCCTGGCCGCCCATTACCGGTTCGGGGCCAGGACCGGCGGGGCGCCCCTCATGATCGGCGCGCTGTTATTGCTGACGGCATTGCTGTTCGGCGAATTCGGCTTTGCCGTCCTGGCCATGATCCCCAACTCGGTCCTGGGCGTTCTGCTGATTTTTGCCGGACTGGAACTCTGCCCCCTGATCCGGAGCCTGAAAACCAATGAAGAATATTTTGTGGCCCTTTTGATCAGCGGCATCTCCCTGGCCGTTCCCAATATGGGCTGGGCCTTCGGCATCGGGATTTTGGTTGATCTTGTCATCAGAAAGGCAAAAATTAAAATTTGATACCCCTGGGAAAGGACCTGAAATGACAGACGCCATTATTGTGGAGAATATCTTTAAAAAATTTGAAACCGTACCTTCGGTCTCCGGGGTTTCCTTCAATATCCGGAAAGGAGAGCTGTTTGGTTTCCTGGGACCCAACGGCGCCGGCAAGACCACCACCATCAATATGCTGACTGGCCTTGCACGACCGGATTCCGGAACCATCAAAATCGGCGGCATTGACTGCACCAAAAACCCAAGGGCGGCCCTGCACCTCATCGGCGTGGTGCCGGACGAGAGCAATCTGTATCCGGAGCTGACCGGCTTTGACAACCTGTGTTTCTGCGCGGCCCTCTTTGGCATGGGCAAAAAGGAAAGGCGGACGCGGGCAGGGGAACTGCTCAAGACCTTTGACCTTGCAAAGGCGGCGGACCGGAAATTCGGGGGCTATTCCAAGGGCATGAAACGCAAGCTCACCATTGCCGCCGGCATGATCCACCGCCCGGACATCCTGTTCCTGGACGAGCCCACCACCGGCATTGACGTTGCCGCGCCCGGCAATTGCGGGAAATCATCAAAACCCTGCACCGGGCCGGGACCACTATTTTTCTGACCACCCATTATATTGAAGAAGCCGAACGCCTCTGCGAACGAATTGCCTTTCTCGTTGCCGGGAAAATCATCCGGACCGATACGGTGGAAAACCTGGTCCGGCCGGTCCGGGACCGGTATGTCCTGGCCATCGCCTGCCACAATCTGCCGGGGGATATCCGTGTGCAATTATCAGGATCATTTCCGGATCTGAAATTCAGCATTACGGGAGAGGACATGATCCGCGCCGAATCTTCGGCCCCTGTGCCCGCCGGCCCCCTGGTCCGTTTCCTGGAAGACCGGGGATGCGAGGTCATAGAAGCCAGGCGGATGCGGCCGGCCCTGGAAGATGTCTTTGTCCGGATCACGGGGATTGAGACTCAGGCCATGAAAAAGGAAAAAGAAAAAAAAGGAGGGGATAAATGAAACTCTGGATTGCTTTCTTACAGATCATCCTCAAGGACATGCGGACGTATTACCTGAAACCGCCGAATATCAGTTGGGGGCTGATTTTCCCCCTGGCCTGGACCGGGATGTTTTTCATCCGGTCCGGCAGCGGCATTGAAGATATCCTGGGCCTGATTCCGGGGGTGGTGGGTGTTTCCATCCTCTTCGGCACCACATCCATGCTGGCGGTGACCGTGACCTTTGAAAAGAAGAACCGTTCCTTTGAACGCCTGCTCCTGGCCCCCATTCCCTTTGAACTCCTCATGCTGGCCAAAACCGGGGGCGCCATCCTGTTCGGCACGGCCAACGCCTTTGTCCCCGTCATCATGGCGGCTTTTCTTGCGGACCTCTCCCAGGTGGCCTGGGGCCTTTTTCTGGCCGCCGTGGTCATGATCGCCGTAACCTCGACCTTTTTCGGTCTCTTCATTGCCGTGGCCGTGAGCGAGGTGTTTGAGGCCCAGACCTTTTCCAATTTTTTCAGGTTTCCCATGATCTTTCTGTGCGGGCTGTTTTTTCCCATTGACGGGCTCCCGATATTTTTAAAACCCCTGGCCTATGTCCTGCCCCTGACCTATGGGGCCGACATCCTTCACGGTGCGGTCCACGGCAGCCACACCCTGCCCTTTACCCTGGACCTGGCCGTTCTCGCGGCATTCTGCTGCGGCCTGTTTATCATCAGCCTCTATAAAATCCGGAAAACCTGGATTGCCTGAGGGCCGATGAATGACCGGCAAAGGGACATAACCGATGAAGCGCTGATGCAAAGGGCCGGGACAGGGGACCCATCCGCCTTTGAAACGCTGGTCCGCCGCCATCAGCGCCCGGTCGTCAATTTTATCTTCAGATTCCTGAAGGACCCCTCCGAGGCCGAGGACCTGGCCCAGGAAGTTTTTTTGAGCATCTGGAAATCCCGGGGGGCCTACCGGCCCGATGCCAAATTCACCACCTGGCTCTACCGGATCACTGTGAACCGCTGTATCAACCGAAGCCGGGCCCTGAAAATCCGGCAATGGTTTCCCGTGTTCCGGCCGGAAAGGCAGGAACCTGAATCCAAAAAAGAACCCCTTGCCCTGAATGAGGGCATCGACGCCACAACCCCGGAAGACAGTCTCATCCAATCGGAACAGGAAAAAAAGATCCGGCGGGCCCTGGACGCCTTACCCCAAAATCAGCGCCTGGCCATCCTTTTAAAAATCTACAACGGGTTTTCTTACCGCGAAATCGCCGCTATCCTGGACTGTTCCGTTCCGGCCGTGGAATCCCTGCTGGTCCGGGCCAAACAGAATCTGCAAAAAAATTAATTTAAAACCGCAGGTTTTTTCAGTTTCAGCGGTTTACATGGATAAAAGGATAAAATGGATTATGAAAAAAGAATGCCGGGATATTCAAAAAAAATTGTCCGCCTTCCGGGACGGGGAGCTTGATCCGGAGGCAAAAACCGCTGTCGAGGCCCATCTTGATTCCTGCGAGGCATGCCGGAGCCGGGACGAAGCCTTGGCAAAGACTTATCAAATGATCCAAAGCCTGCCTGAAATCGAACCCGGGCAGGACTTTTTAAGAAAGGTCATGGACCGGACCGGGCAAGGCCGGGAACCGTATTGGATCAAGGGTATCCGCCTTGTACAGGAATTTTTCCCCATGCCTGCCGCCATGGCTGCCCTGGCTGTGTCCGGCATCCTGATCGGCGCGGTATCGGGAACCGTGCTGACCCGGCAATGGGCCCTGCTGGCCCTGCGGCGGATTCGGGCCGGCCGTCCGCTTTTGTCCTTGAATGCCTTTGAAGCCATCCCTCCCGGCTCCTTTGCCGGTGATGTCCTGAAACTGGCCGATTTTCACGGGGAGACCGAACATGAAAAATAAACGCCTGACCCTGGTCCTGGTCCTGTCCCTTTCCATGAATGCCGCCTTTCTTGCCGTCACCGGGCATGGCTGGTACCATGGAAACCACCCTGCGCCGGAAATCTGCCATCTGACCGGAAAAGAAGACCATCTTTACCGGGAATTGGGGCTGACCCAGGCCCAACTGGCTGTCGTGAAACCCCTGGCGGATCAGTTTCACCAGAGCCTGGACCTCCTTTCTTCAGATATGGGAACCCTGAAGAAAACCATGATGGACCTCCTTGAAAACCATGACGGGTCATGGGCAGAGATTGAAAATGCCCGCCGGGACATGGCGGCTGTCCAGGACAGTATCCAGCAGACCGTGATTAACCATGTCCTGGATCTCAGAAAAATCCTGGCCCCGGATCAGCAGAAGCGTTTTTTCGATCTCTTGCGGCGCAGCATGCAGACCCGGCCGGAAATGTTCACAGCAAAAGGAAACCCCTAGCAAAAAGGAAACGAATAATGGCATGGCAATATATGATCAAGGAGCTGTGGCGCCGCAAACACCGGACCCTGACGGCAACCCTGGGCCTGGCCGCGGGCATGGCGGTTTTAATCACCCTGAACGCCCTTTCCTCCGCCTATACCCGGGCGGCCCGCGTGCCCTTGCAGGAAATCGGGGCCGATATTACGGTCCAACGGGCCGGGGACGTGCCTGAAAATCTCGCCGGACCTGTTTTCGCTTGTTCGGCCGTGACCCTGAAAAAAGATGAAATCGACCGGATCCAAAGCCTGCCCGGAATCCGGCAGCTTGCCCAGGGCCTTTTGATCTGGGTGTTTGACCCGGACCGGTTTTCCATCGTCCTGGGGTTCGACCCGGATAATCCGGTGGGCCCGGGGGTGCTGCGCACCCTGGTGACCCGGGGCAATTTCCTGGAAAACGGGAAACCCGGGGCCCTGGTCGAAGCCGCCTATGCAAAAACCCACGGCATCACCCCGGGCGACGCGGTGACCGTGGCCGGCAGGACCTATCCCGTGGCCGGGATTGTGGATGCCTCCAAAGCCGGGAAAATCGCCGTGGCCCATATTTACCTGCCCATGGCCCAGGCCCGGGACATGGCCGTGGGCTCGGGGCAGGTCCAGGCTGTCTCCCCTTTCGGGCCGGAAGACGCCAACCTGGTTTTCATCAAGGCCGCTCCCGGACAGACCGAGGCCCTGGCCCCGGCCATCCGGGAGATCCTGGGGGACAAGGCCGCTGTGGCCACCCCGTCAACCTTTCTGAAACACCTGGGCAGCCTTTTTGCCCTCTCGGACCGGTTCGCCCTGGCGGTTTCGGTCATCGCCCTGATCATCACCCTTCTCATCGTCTTTAAAACCATGGCGGCCAATCTTTCGGAACGGACCCCGGAAATCGGGGTGCTGAAAGCCGTGGGGTGGTCCAACGGCCATGTGGTCATCCAGATCGTGGGCGAATCCGTACTCCAGTGCCTGGCCGGGGGTGTTCTGGGCCTTGCCCTGGCCGGCCTGGCCGCCTTTGCCCTGGGATTCATGCAGGTGGACATTCCCATTCCCTGGGAAATGAGCCCTTTCCCGCATTTCCTGCCCGGCGGAGGGGACCCGGTGGTGAAAACCCTGGCCCTGCCGGTTAGGGTGTCCCTTAAACCGGCTCTTGCCGCCATTTTGCTGTCCACCCTGATCGGCGCTGTCACCGGCGGCCTTCTCAGCCGCCGCATCTCCCGCATCAAACCCTCGGAGGTACTCAGGAATGAATAATCCCGACATCATTACGGCAACGGACCTGACCAAAAATTTCGGGTCCCTGCAGATCATCAAAAAGATTTCTTTCACGCTTAAAAAAGGGGAGTTCGTTTCCCTCCTGGGCAAATCCGGCTCCGGAAAGACCACTCTTCTGTCCCTCCTGTCCGGGCTGGAGCGCCCGACCTCCGGAACGGTTTCCCTCAACGGGGCCGACATCTCCGGGGCCTCTGAAAACGAACTGGCCCTGATGCGCCGGAACCTGGCCGGTTTTATCTTCCAGTCCTTCCAGCTCATCCCCACCCTGACAGCCTGGGAAAACGTGGCCCTGCCGCTTTTTCCCGTGAAATGCCCGCCAAAAAACGCCGGGAGCGGGCCATGGAACTGCTGGAACAGATGGAGATCTCCCACCGCTCCAGCCACCTGCCGCCGGCCCTTTCCGGCGGGGAGAAACAGCGGGTGGCCATTGCCAGGGCCCTAGTCAATCACCCGCAGATTGTCTTTGCCGATGAACCCACCGGAAACCTGGATTCCGATACGGGCAACACCATCATAGACATTTTAAAACGCCTCCATGCCGAAAAGGGCCTGTCCCTTCTCATGGTCACCCATGACCTGGACCTGGCCGGGTCGTCGGACCGGATTGTCCGCATGCAGGACGGGGAGATCGTATCATGAAAAAAATAAAACTGATGGGAGTCATAGGGCTCCTGGTGCTTCTCTGTCCGGCCTTGGCCTGTTTTGCCAAACCCCCGGTCCGGGTGGACATCCTTTATATGAATCACGGCCCCATGCAGCCCACCCTCCGGGAACTGAAGGCCCTGATCCCGGAATACAAAGATGCCCTGGCCGTGTCCTGGTATGATTTTGAAAGCAGGGCCGGGGAGGAATTCAAAAGAAAAATGGGGATCACCCAACATATCCCCCTTGTCATCTGGGTGAACGGCCGGTTTGACCACACCGTCAAGGGCCGCGATATCCGTTTCCAGGGGTTTCCGTCCGGCTCCGGCCCGACCTTTTCCAGGGCGGATGGACCTTAAAAGACCTGGCCGGCCTGCTGGACGGAATGACCGGGAGAAAATGAGGCCATCATGTATTATCCCTATATTTTCAAAGAGCTTTTTCACCGCGGCAACCGGACCCTGGTCAATATCCTGGGCATCGCCGCCGGCATCGCCCTCTTTGTCTCCATCAGCGCCGTGGCCTCAGCTTACCGGCAAGCGGCCATGCAGCCCTTTGCAAACATGGGGGCCGATCTCATTGTCCAGCAAGGCGCAAATAAAACGGAAAAAGGGGAAGCCCCGGCAAAATCCATGCGAGGTATCCTGGTTCCCTTTTCCAACCAGGTGTTTGAACCGGCCGAGCTTTCCGCACTGACGCAATTGCCCGGAACCCATGCCCAGGCCCTGCTCTTGTGGGAATTTGCACCCAGGGGCTTCAGGACCATCATGGGCGTTGATGCCGCTCAGCCTTCCCCGGGGGCCGTCCGGGTGAAAGACTGGGTCAAGGAGGGGCGCTTCCCCCCAAAGCCCGGATGAGGCCGCCCTGGAAAAGCATTTTGCAAAATTTCAAAAAGCCGCCCTGGGCAAACCGTTTCAAATCGGCGAAAAAACCTTTACGGTGACGGGCCTGGTCGAGATCAAAGAAGGCCCCCAGGTGGCCGCCGCCAATATCTATATCCCCCTTGACGCTGCAAGGGAGCTTCTTAAAGGGGAAGCCGACAGCGTCAATCTTTTTTACCTGAAGCTGGAGGACCCTTTCATGCTGAACCGGGTCAGATCAGAAATCCTGGCCCGGGTTCCGGGGGCATCGGTCAACAGTTCCGACTCTTTTCTCGAACTCATGGGCGGGGTTTCCCTGATATCGGAGAAATTTTCCCTGGTTGTTTCCCTGGCCGGGCTGGCCGGGGCCGTGCTCCTGATCATGAAGACCATGGCCGCCCATCTTTTGGAACGAAAAAAGGAAATCGGAACCTTGAAAGCCCTGGGCTGGACCGGCCGGGAAGTCCGGCGGCAACTGACGGCAGAAGCGTTTATCCAGGCCGTCTCCGGCGGAATCCTGGGGGTTCTGTTGGGGTATCTGATCTCCTTCGGCCTGGGATTTCTGTCCGTCTCCATCCCGCTTCCCTGGGAACTGAACCCGGTTCCGGCCATGGCCGGCCAGGCTGAAACCGCCGCGGCCGCAAGGCTCCCGGTGTCGGTATCGATCTCCCTGGCCTTTCAGGCTCTTGGCCTTTCCGTGGTCATCGGATGTCTTTGCGCCTTTTATCTGGGCCGGAAAACCGAAAAGATGAAGCCGGCCGATATCCTGAGGCAATTGTAAAACCGGGAAGATTCCAATTCCGGGAAACCGGTCATCAGCCGAGCAACCGGCCGATAATCTCCTTTTTTCATGGCTCCCGGGCAGGAAGGCCCAGTTGCCTGCAAATCTCATTTTCAATTTCCACAACCTCCACATCCTTTCCTTCAGTCACGATGACGTCACCCACCATGATTGCCGGGGCAACCGGCAGATCCAGCTCATAATATTCATCCGTGCCGTATTCCGCCTTGGGTTTGGATGTGACTTCGATTTCAATCTCATAGGTTTTGCCAGCCTGGGCATCATCTTTTTAAAATGGGTTCACGCATTTCCATTGGGTTCGTTTAAAAAAAATCCGACCTTGAGCATGTCTGTCTCCTTCAATATTTTTCACCTATTTTCGATATAATCCTCATACCCTGTGTTGATTATTCTCCCGCCGCCAAGGGCAATCCCATGGCCCGCCAGTCCTGAACCCCTTCTTCCAGGCGCAGGGCATGAAATCCGTGCCGGTTCAGGAGTTCCACCGCCTGGATGGACAGGACACAATAGGGCCCCCGGCAATAGGCCACAATATCCTGGTTTTTGGGCAACTTTGCCAGCATCAGTCCCAGCTCCTCCAGGGGAACGGACACGGCGCCCTCAATGTGGCCGGCCCTAAATTCTTCAGGGGGACGGACGTCCAGGATGATGACGGCCTCATCCCGGATGCGCATAAGAAGCGTATCCCGGTCTATGGGTTCCATGGCCTCTTTCCCGGCCAGGAAACGGTTTTTGATCTGTTCGATTTCAGTGATCCTTGTCTCGGCAATCCTTCGCATGGACAGAAAAAATTCACAGACCATGGGCGCGGGCCGGTAAACCACATAGAGTCCTTTTTTTCCTGCTTCACCAGCCGGGAATTTTTTAATACCTGGAGATGCTGGGAGGTGCTGGCAACCGGCATGGCGGTTTCCCTGGCCAGGCCTTCCACTGTCCGTTCTCCCTGGCAGAGGATATCTAAAAGTTCCAGCCGTTTTGGGTTGGAAACCGCCTTCCCGATGCGTGAAAACTGCTCGTATATCTCATTTTTAAACTGGCGATTGGAGTTCATAAGCCCCTCCTATTCTACTATTCAATTATATTGTTGAATAGTAGAATAGATTATTCAAAAAAATGCGTCAATATTTTTGATCAGGAAATTTATACTGCTTCAGGAGCTTTTTTTAATCCGGATGGAAAAAGACAAGGCCCCTGTTGATAAACTTTTGCCGATCCACTAAACTGTCCTGAATGTTTCCGGCTGAGCCGGAGTTGAAATCCGGGGTGAACAATTATCTCTATTGAGGACATATGGCAAAAAATCTTTTTATAACGGCAACGGAAGCAAGAAGCGGAAAATCCGCCATTTCACTTGGAGTCATGGAACTTTTGATCCGGAATGCGGGAAGGGTCGGCTTTTTCCGGCCCCTGATCCATGGCGGCCCCAAAGGGGAAAAAACCGATAACGACATCCATTTATTTTCTTCCTATTTCAAACTCGGCATCCCCCATGACAAAATGTTTGCTTATACCCTGGCCGAAGCGGCCGACCTTCTCGGCCGGGGGCGGCAGGATGAACTGCTGGAAGGAATTTTCAGCGCCTACAAGGAAATTGAAAAGGACCATGATTTCATTCTCTGTGAAGGCATTGAACTGGAAGGCTCGGGCGCTTCCCTTGATTTTGACGTCAATGCCCAGATCTCCAAAAACCTGGGCTGCCCGGTCCTGCTGGTGGCCAATGCCCGCCGCAAATCCGTGGAAAGCGTGGTTCAGTCCGTCAAGGTCTACCACACCTCCTTTCTCCATGAAGGGTGCGAGGTCCTTGCCACCATCGTGAACCGGACCCCGACCGAGGAGGACGGGCAGAAAATCATCTCCCGGCTTGAAAAAGAAAGCCCGGCTCCAGGCTCGCTCTTCTATGCCGTACCCGAGGACAAGCGCCTTGGAAATCCCACCATGGGAGAGATCGCAAAAATTCTGGGGGCTGAGGTTCTGTACGGAAAAGACCAGCTCAACAGGCATGTATACGGGTTTACCGTGGCGGCCATGCAGTTGCGCAATTTTTTAAAGCGGATCGAATACGGCATGCTGGTCATTACCCCCGGAGACCGGTCCGATGTCATCGTGGCCTGCCTTTCAGCGGTGGCGTCCATGTCCATGCCCAATATTGCCGGGATCCTTTTGACCGGGGGCCTGAAGCCGGAAGAATCCGTATGCCGCTTGATTGACGGTTTTCCCCATCTGGTTCCGATCCTGTCCGTGGCGGGAGACACCTTTCCCTCCACCATCCTGGTGAGCAAGGTCCATGCCGGGATTTCCGCGGACAACCTTCGCAAGATCAACCGGGTCCTGGAAGTCTTTGACCAGTATATCGATTCCAATGAACTGGCGGAAAAAATCATCGAAACCCGGACCACGGCAGTGACCCCCAAAATGTTTGAATACGGCCTGCTCCAGAAGGCCAGGGCCCAAAAGCAGCATATTGTATTGCCCGAAGGCGAGGATGAAAGAATCTTATGCGCCGCGGAAATCCTGTTGCGAAGAGACGCGGTGGACCTGACCCTGCTGGGAAATGAGGAACGGATCAAAAAGCAGATCCTCCGGCTGGGCCTGAAGATGGCTTCGGCCCGGATTGTGGAAGTCCAGGCCTCTGAATACTTTGAGGACTATGTGAAGACCTATTATGAGTTGAGAAAGCATAAGGGCATGACCCTGGAGGCGGCCAGGGACTTTATGAGCGATGTCAATTTCTTCGGGACCATGATGGTCCGAAAGGGCCACGCCGACGGCATGGTGTCCGGTGCGGTCCATACCACCCAGGCCACCATCCGGCCCGCCTTTGAAATCATCAAGACCAAACCCGGATTTTCCGTTGTTTCCAGTGTGTTTTTCATGTGCCTCAAGGACCGGGTCCTGGTGTATGGAGATTGCGCCATTAACCCGGACCCCGGCGCGGCCCAACTGGCCGAAATCGCCGTGGCCTCGGCCCAAACCGCACGGATTTTCGATATAGACCCCAGGGTGGCCATGCTCTCCTATTCCACAGGGGAATCGGGAAAGGGAGAAGAGGTGGAAAAGGTGAGGCAGGCCACCCAACTGGCCAGGGCCATGTCGATTCAAAGGGGCCTGGACCTAAAACTGGAGGGGCCCATCCAGTATGATGCGGCCGTTGATCCCAATGTGGCAAGGATAAAAATGCCGGACAGCGAGGTGGCGGGAAAGGCCACGGTGTTTATTTTCCCGGATCTGAATACCGGCAACAATACCTATAAGGCGGTGCAGCGCTCGGCCGGGGCCGTTGCCGTGGGCCCCATCCTCCAGGGCCTGAAACGGCCGGTCAACGACCTGAGCCGGGGCTGCCTGGTGTCCGATGTGGTGAACACCATTGCCATCACCGCCATCCAGGCCCAGGCGGAAAAGGATGCCCTATGAAGATCCTGGTCATCAATACGGGCAGTTCCTCCATCAAATACCAGTTGTTCGACATGGATGACGAAGCCGTCCTTGCCACGGGCATGCTGGAAAGAATCGGCGAGGAATCGGGAAAACTCACCCATGTCACCCTGTCCGGGGAGGGGACCCGGATCAAAAAGGTCATGGAAGGACATTACCCGGATCACGGCCGGGGACTGGAAACCATCACGGCCCTGCTCACGGACCCGGAATGCGGGGTTATCCAAGACAAGTCCGAGATTTTTGCCGTGGGCCACCGGGTGGTGCATGGGGGGGAAACCTTCCAGGCCCCCGGGATCATTGATGACGCCGTGATCCGGGAGATTGAGAAAAACACCCCCCTGGCCCCCCTGCACAACCCGCCCAATTTGACGGGCATCCGGGTTGCCCGGTCCATTTTCCCGGAATGCCCCCAGGTGGCGGTGTTTGATACGGCCTTTCACCAGACCCTTCCCAAAAAGGCCTATATCTATGCCCTGCCCTATGATTTATATGACCGCCACCGGGTCCGGCGCTACGGATTCCACGGGACCTCCCATGCCTATGTGGCCGAGAAGGCCACCGAATATCTGAACCGGCCCCCGGGTGAGTTCAACCTCATCACCCTGCACCTGGGCAACGGGGCCAGCATGGCGGCCATCCGAAACGGCCGATGCGTGGACACCTCCATGGGCCTGACCCCCCTGGAGGGCCTGGTCATGGGGACCCGCTCCGGAGACATGGACCCGGCCATCCCCTTTTTTCTCGCCAACCACCTGAACCTGTCCCTGACCGACATCGACGGGATTTTAAATAAGGAAAGCGGGCTCAAAGGCATCTGCGGGGCCAATGACATGCGGGTGGTGCTGGACAGGGCCGCAAAAGGAGACGAGCTTGCGGGGTTAGCCCTGGAGGTCTATGCCTACCGCATCAAAAAATATATCGGGGCCTATGCCGCGGTCCTGGGACGGCTGGACGCCCTCGTCTTCACCGGCGGCATCGGGGAAAATGCCCCGGCCGTCCGGGAGCGATGCTGCGAAGGCCTCTCCTGCCTGAATATTGAAATTGATCCGGATAAAAACAACCGGCCCCATGACGGGCCAAGGCAGATCAGCCCTCCGGAAGCCGGGGTCAGGGTCCTGGTGGTGCCCACCAACGAGGAGCTGAAAATCGCCCGGGAGACTCTGAAGGTGGTGACCGGCAGGCCATCCATCCCATATAATTGATATATCAAGGAATATGCCGCCTTCATACCTTCATATCCAGATCCGGAAACAGGCAAAGACTCCTTTGTTCCGGCAGGTGTATGAAAAAATCCGGGATGATATCCTTACCGGTAGCCTCTCCCCCGGAACCCTCCTGCCCCCGACCCGGCGCCTGGCAAAGGAATTGCAGATCTCCAGGAATGTGATCCTGGAGGCCTATGGCCAGTTGCATGCGGAAGGATATATTGAGGCAGGCGCAGGGTCCCACACAAGGGTGGCTCAGGATACCCATTACCGGCAATACAAAAAAACCCCCCGGACGGACCTTAAACCGGATCTGAAACCGGCCCGGTTCGATATCGCCTTTCAAACCGGGATCCCGGATCTGTCCCTGTTTCCCAGGGCCCTATGGGGAAAATATCTCAAAGCGGCAGCCATTGAAGCCCGGGAAGATGAGCTTGCCTATGATACACCCTCAGGCCATGAAGGCCTGCGGCAGGTCCTGGCGGATTATCTGTATAAAAGCCGGGGGATCAGCATTCCCGCGGACCGGATCATCATCACCTCCGGCGCCACCCAGGCCCTGTTTCTGACCGCCCTGATGCTGTATAAAGACGGGTGCGAGGCCATCATTGAAGATCCGGGAGGATTCGGCGTGATTGAAATCCTCAGGACCGTTGGATACAGGCTTTGCCCCATGGCGGCCAACGGCGGGGATCTTGATATTTCCCGCCTCCCCCTCACCTCCGCCACCCGGATGGTTTATGTCACCCCGTCCCACCAGTTCCCCATGGGAAATATCATGCCGGTGGCCACGCGGATCAGCCTTTTAAAATGCCTGCACGCAAAGAACGCCATCCTCATAGAAGATGATTACGACAGTGAGTTCAGGTATGACGGGGCGCCCATCCATCCGCTAAAGGCCCTTGACCCCGAGCAGGTGGTCTATGTGGGGTCCTTCAGCAAAGTCTTGAGCCCTGCCCTGAGGATTGGGTATGCCGTCCTACCCGAAACCCTGCTGGAACCCTTCCGGAGACTGAAACGGTTTTCCGACGCCCAGTCCCCCCTGATAGACCAGATCGCCCTGAAAAACTTTATCAGGGACGGCGCCTTTGAAAAACATGTCTATAAAATGAAAAAACGATATGAAAAAAAGCGCAATGTCCTGATGGATTCCCTGCTGGGGGCCTTTGGCTCATCTGTCCGGATTTATGGTGAAGCCGCAGGCCTTCATATGGTTGCCGAATTCAAAGACATCCGGTTTGATCTGGACAGCGGGTTCGAGGTCTGCCATAACCGGGTGCTCATCCCGTCCGTTGAAAAACATACCGTCCAAAAGGGCCGCCACACCCATCAACTGGTGTTCGGGTACGGCAACCTGTCCGAGGACCGTATCATCCGGGGAATAACCGCCCTGAACCGCTTCAGATAAACTCTAAAGAACCGGTAAACAAAAGCCCTATCCCGAAAAAAATCAAAACCAGTCCGGACAAGCAGGAACTGTATTTTCTGAATTTTTCAGATTGAAACAGGCCGTCGGCCGTTCCGGCAAAAACCGCATACCCGGCCCCAATGGCGGTGGCGACCGCCAGGCAGCCGCTGCACAGGATCAATCCCTGGAAAATGAGGGGGGAAGCCTTATCCAGAAATTGAGGGAAAAAGGCCCCGGCAAAAAGGATTCCCTTGGGATTGGTCACGCAGATCAGCACGCCCTTCAGAAAAACCGGTTTCAGGCCCGCTTCCAGGCGTTGCGCGGCCCTGCTCTTTAAATCCGGAGACCAGGATGGTAACGCCGAGATAGACCAGGTAGAGCATACCCGCAAGCCGGGCCAGGTCAAAGAGCCAGGGTCGTTTGATCAAAAGGGTGGAGGCTCCGGCAAGGGAAAGCAGAAACAAAGGGATCATTCCGGCGCTGACGCCGGCCACCGTGCGCAATCCGTTCCGGACGCCGTGCCGGATACTGTCATGGGTAATCAGAAGGATGTTGGGACCGGGAATGACGGTCACAACGGCTGTGGCAATTAAAAAACGGATCAGGGTCTCCATCTGCATAAAGCCTCCGGTTCAGTTAAATTTGTGCTGGTAAACAGAAGCCAGGAATACCGGGAATAAATTGGTTTAAAAAGATCCAATTTTCATCAAATTTCAAAGGGCCAATTTTCAATTTATCCCATCCAGGCCGATATTCATACAGGGAGAAAAATCGGGCCTCCCGGATAAATCGAAGGATATGATAAGGGATTGGATGAGAGATTTCTGAATTTTAACAATATATTAAGGAGCCAGTAATGAAGACCTATGCGTTGACCACCGAACAGAAACGAATGTGGATTGAATGGAAATTAAACCCGGACGGCAGGGCCTATAATACCGCCTTCCAGTTTGAAATGCACGGGGCCCTGGACCTGGACCGGTTTAAAAGGGCCGTGGCCCAGGTCAGGGGCTATCTGGACGGATATCGCCAGTATTTCGTGGAAAAGGCCGGTGAACCGTTTCAGGTGATTCTCAGCAAGAAAGAGGCAACCCTTGAGGTTCAGAAAAGAAAGACCCCGGTTCAATTCCCTGACATTCCGAATTTCAGGTTTATAGACCTGACGGCCCCCGGCCAAAGGGAAGCGGATTTGAAAGCCAAGGCCCTGGAAATCCATGAGCAGGGCATCCGGCAAGGGTTTGACCTGGTCAGGGATTATCCCCTGGAAGGCTACCGGCTCATCCGGTTCGGGCAGGATCAATACCTGTTTTCCCAGGTCTCCCACCATATTTTATCCGACGGTTTTTCCGGGGCCCTGAGCCTGAAACTCCTCTCCCTCTGCCATAACCGGCCCTGGCTGACAAGGGCGGTTATGGGAATCAAAACCCTCTTCACCCGGAACAAGGATATGGGCGCTTACCTGGAGTATGTCCGCTCGGTCTATCCCGGGCCTGAACAGCAGAAGGACCGGGCCTACTGGCAGGCGACTCTTAAAAATGCGGCCTTTCATACGGATTTCGGCCTTCCCCGGAGGGGGGAAGGCTCCCGGGGCAGGCGGCTGCGGTTCAGCCTTCCGGAAGAGGCGGTGCTCGGCATCTCAGCCCTGGGCCAAAAAAAAAGCCCGGTCAAAGACCCTGTCAAAAACCCGGTCCGAAAGACCCCGTTCATCATTCTGGCCGCGGCCTTCAATGCTCTCCTGTACCGGTATACGGGCCAGGCGGACCTGGTCCTGGGCTATCCCGTCAATCTGCGGCCGCGGAACCGGAAATTCAATTTCCTGTCCGGGTTCATGGCAAACCAGGTCCTGATGCGGACCGCAATCCCGGAGAACACCGGTTTCGGGGCTCTGGTGGAGCGCATGGCCGGACAAAGGCAGGCCGACCGCCTTCACCAACAATACCCCTATGCCGACCTGATCCGGGACCTGCGGCAGGAGTATCCCACCTTTTCCCCGGAAAAAATCAATATCAGCCTGGGCCAGACCGCCTTCGGCACCCATAGCCTCAGCTTCAGGGGATTGGCCCTCAAACCCACCTTCCTGGACTATGGGGAGGTCATGGCCGACCTGACCCTGCTCTATGACCACGACAAGGCCGCCGGGACCCTGGAACTGGCCTTTGAATACCGGGAAAGCCTTTTTGAGGAGGATTTTGTCAGAAGAATGCAGGGCCATTTCATCAACCTGATCCTGGACGGCCTCCGCCGCCCGGACAAGCCCCTGTCTCAACTGGCCCTGCTGACTCCGGATGAATTTCATCAGCAATGGTATGAATGGAACCGGACCCAAAAAATATGGCCCCGGATAAAACCGGTCCTTCACTGCTTTGAAGAACAGGTCAAAAAACCCCGGAAGCCTTGGCTGTGATCTTCGGCAAGGCCGGGGGCCCCTGTCTGACCTATGCCCGATTAAACCGCCGGGCCAACCAGGCGGCGCGATATATACGTGAAAAGAATAAAACCCCCGGCGGCTTTATCGGGGTCTATATGGAACGGTCCCTGGAAATGGTCATCGCCCTCTATGCCGTGGTCAAGGCGGGCTGCGCCTATGTGCCGCTGGACCCCGAGCTGCCTGCGGACCGCATCGAATTCATGGCCGCCGACGCCGGCATGGGACTTATCCTGACCCAGGACCATCTGCGCCCCGGCCTGGCCCGTCTGGAAAACCAATTATTGGTCCTAACCCTGGAAAGGGAGGCCCTGGCCGGTTTTGACCCGTCCAACCCGGACCCGGCCCTGGACATGGATGCCCCGGTATACGCCATCTATACCTCGGGCTCCACGGGACGGCCCAAGGGGGTGGTGAACATACAGGCAGGGCTTTTCAACCGCCTCATGTGGATGCAGGAGGAATATCCGATTCAGGCCGGGGACCGGGTTCTCCAGAAAACGCCCTTTGCCTTTGATGTCTCGGTCTGGGAATTTTTCTGGCCCCTGATGACCGGGGCCACCCTGGTCATGGCCCCTCCCGGCCTTCACCGGGACCCGGCCGGCCTCATGGACGGCATGGATGAATTCAGGATCACCACCCTTCACTTTGTCCCCTCCATGCTGTCCCTGTTTCTGGAAACGGCAAAACAGGAACCGGGCCGGTGCCCGAGCCTGAAACGGGTTTTCAGCAGCGGGGAAGCCCTGGCCCCGGCCCTGGCCGGGAAATTCTTCACCATCTTTCCCCGGGCGGAACTGCATAATTTATACGGCCCCACCGAGGCCTCCATTGACGTCAGCTTCCGGGCCTGCACTCCGGAGGATGGAACCCTTGTGGTCCTGCCCATCGGAAAACCCATTGCCAATACAAGGCTCCACATCCTGGATAAAAACAGGACCCCGGTTCCCGCAGGGGTCACGGGCGAACTCTATATCGGCGGGGTGGGCCTGGCCAGGGAATATCTCAACCGGCCGGACCTGACCCGGGAAAAATTTATCGCCGATCCTTACGGCGACGGCAGGCTCTACCAGACCGGGGACCTGGCCCGGTACCTGCCCGACGGGAGCATCGAATACCTGGGCAGGATAGATTTCCAGGTCAAGATCCGGGGATTCCGCATCGAGCTGGGGGAAATCGAATCCTGCATCCTGGCCCATCCCCAAATCCGGGAGGCTGTGGTGGTCTTAAAGACCAAGGGCGATCATTCCTATCTGTCGGCCTATCTGACCCTTGCGGATGAAATTCCGGACCAGAAAGACAGGGAAGCCCTCCCGGATTCACTGGACCGGCACCTGAAAAAAAAGCTGCCTTCCCATATGGTTCCGGCCCGGTTCGTGATCCTGGATGAACTGCCCCTGACCCTCAACGGCAAGGTGGACCGGAAAAGCCTGATGCAGATGGAGGATGCCGGGGACACCGGCGCCGGGGCCGCCAGCGGGGATTCGGAGACCCTGGGCCGGGACACCGTGGAACAGGCCCTACTCCAGGCCTTTCGCCAGGTGCTGGGACGGCGGGACCTGGGCATCACCGATGATTTTTTCAGGTTTGGCGGGGATTCACTGCTGGCCGTCAGGGTCGCGGCCAAACTGAAACAGGCGGGGCTGGCCCTGAGGCTGGAAGATTTTTTCGCCCATCCCAATGTGGCCGGGCTGGCCCCTTTTATTAAAAAGGACGGTCCGGAAAAATCCCTGACCCGGGAGCAGCTCGCCGCCATCGAGATTCCAGAGCAGCACCTCCGGGCCCGGGCCTGGACCCGGCCGGAATCGAAGATGCCTATGAATTAAGCCTCAACCAGTCCTATATGGTGCGGCATTATGCCGGCGGCGTCCCGGACCAGGGATTTTACCATTTCCAGCAGGCTTATTTTCTGGAAGATCCCCGCCTGGATCTTTCCCTCATGATTCAAGCCATCCAATGGGTGACAAAAGAGCACCCCATCCTCCGGACCTCCTTTGTCCCGGACCCGGACCGCCCCTTCCAGATTGTCCGGAAAAAATCGATGTCCCTGTTTCCGTTTTATCCTTTCAGGGGGACGGCTCCGCCCTTGAAGCCTTTGTGGACAAACTCATGAAAAAAACCGGGAAAGGGCCCCCCTTTGATCCCTCCGACCCCAGGGCCCTTTTATACCGCATCACCCTAATCCCCTGTTCAAAAACAGGGCTTGTCCTGTTAA
>JAAUSZ010000296.1 GCA_012031875.1 Desulfobacula sp. | reverse complement strand
AAAACGCCATGGGGGCTGAAAAATGGGTGGACCAGGAAATGACGGCCGACCTGGCCGGGGTGTCTGCTGATAAAAAAAAAGGCCGGGTTCAAGATCATCGGCATTGAAACCATGGAGAAGGCCCGGGCCTTTCACGAGTTTCCCTGGCAGGACAACACCATCCTGGTCTTCGGCAATGAAGAATACGGGATCTCGTCCCATGTCCTGGCCGTCTGCGATGATTTTGTGCATATCCCGGTATTCGGAAAAAAAATTCCATCAATATTGCCGCTGCCGCGGCCGTCGATCTGTTTCAGGTGGCCGTGAGCCTGACCCCCTCAATCTCAATGACATCCCCGGGATAGATCTTCTTGTGTTTCCGGGTTTCAATTTTGCCGTTCACCGTTACACTCCCTTCGGCAATCATATGCTTGGCTTCCCCGCCGCTGGCCGCAAGATTTTCAAATTTTAAAACCTTATGCAGTTCAACCGGTATTCGGGTCAATTTGACGGTTCTGGTTTCCATAATCTCCTGTTTTCAAAGGGTTTGGCCCTCCCTCCATGCCCCGGAGGCGCTCCGGCCGAAGGGAAAAGGCCTTGCATTACCCTGAGGATACCTATATTAAGTTCAAAAAGATATCATCAAGGGGTCTATCCTATGAAATTTATGAAATCCATTCTTGTTTACGGAATCTTCCTTTTCCTGGTCTTCCCGGCCCAGGGATTTTCCTTCCAGTCCAAGACCGAGTACACCCTGTCCGGCCGGACCATGGGCACCTTTTACACCATCAAATTCCTGGCCGGTAAAAACGAAGACCCTGGTTCCTGGCAAGTCCGGGTGGACAGGTGTCTCCAGGATATCAACAAAACCTTTTCCATGTTCGACCCTGAAAGCCGGCTCTCCCTGTTTAACCGGCAGGAAATCGGCGCAGAAATGAAGGTCCCCGCGGATTTTTATGCCGTGCTTTCAACGGGGCAAAGTCTGTATCAACTGACCCACGGGGCCTGGGACGGGACAGTGAAACCCCTGGTGGATCTCTGGGGGTTTGGGACAAAAAAGACCGAAAACAGGATTCCCGGGCCGGAAGAGATCCGTCTGGCCCTGTCCAAAACCGGATTCCACCACATCCGGTTCCTGGAAAACCATACCCTGGCCAAGGATGTCGACCTTACCCTGGATTTAAGCTCCATTGCAAAGGGCTATGGTGTGGACGCCGTCGCCTCTCTTTTCCGGGCCTCGGGCATCGGGGATGTCCTCATCGAAATCGGCGGAGAACTCTTTGCAGCCGGAACCAACAAAAAAGGAGAACCCTGGTCCGTGGGCATCTCCAGGCCGGATCAGGACCATTCCAAACAGGACCTGTACAAAATTGTCCGGCTCAGCAACCAGGCCATTGCCACCAGCGGCAATTACCGGAATTTTTTTGAAATGAACGGAAAAACCTATTCCCATATCATCCACCCGAAAACCGGTTTTCCGGTGGATCATCATATTGTGAGCGCATCGGTCATCGCAAAGGACTGCACCTTTGCCGACGGGCTGGCCACGGCCCTCATGGTCATGCCGGCGGAAGAAGGCCTGGCCCTGGTCAACGGCCTTGAAGACACGGAATGCCTGATTGTGGAAAAAAAGAAGGGGTCCTGGAAAGCCGTATGTCTGAACATTTTCACCGCTTCCTGGCCCAGTAACGCCTTACCTCCCCGGAATATAGCGTCTGCCCTGGAAGGTATCCCTTGCTTCAAGCAGGTCCTGGATCAGATTAAAGGTTTCCCGGTACCGGGCCGCCCACAGGGGCGCCTTCAGCTCGTCCGGGTGGGGATCTCCCGTGATCCGCTGGATAATGATGTGCTTTGGCAGCAATTCCAGAAAATCACAGACCATCTCCACATATTCCGCCTGTTCCATGGGCCTGTACTCCCCTCGCTGCCACAGCTTTTCAAGGGGGGTTCCCCGGATGACATACAAGAGGTGGATCTTGATCCCGTTGATGCCGCTATCGGCCAGGGTCCGGGCCGTCTCCAGCATCATCTCCCGGTTTTCCCCGGGAAGCCCAGGATCACATGGGTGCAGATCTGAATGCCCCGGTTCCGGGTCAGGTCCACGGCCCGGGCAAAATCCCGGAAGGTATGGCCCCGGTTGATGCGCCTCAATGTCTCGTCGTGAACCGACTGGAGCCCGTATTCGATCCAGACCAGGTAATCTTGGGTATAGGTTTGGATCAGGTCCAGCTTTTCCGGGTCAATGCAATCGGGCCGGGTGCCGATGGCCATGCCCACCATGCCTTCGCAGGAAAGGGCCTCATCATAGAGGGCCTTCATATGGTCCACCGGGGCATAGGTATTGGAATAGGACTGGAAATAGGCCAGGAATTTTTTGGCCTTATATTTTTTCATGCTCCCGATTTTCCCGGCCTCGATCTGCTCCCGGATGGACAGGCCTTTTTTTGACAGGCCGGACCCCGAGCCCTTTTCATTGCAATAGATACAGCCCAGCCGGGAAAGCCGCCCGTCCCGGTTGGGGCAGGACAGCCCGGCGTCAATGGAAATTTTCTGCACCCGCTGACCGAATAATTCCCTTAAATAGGCATTGTAATCCGAATACCGCTTTTTTTTGTCCATGGCCCTGCCCCGTAAACATGAATGGCCGTTTCAGGCCCGCTTTTCCTGAACCTATCATTTAATCCCGTCCCGATAAAGCCCTTTTTCACCCCCGAGGTTGACCAAATCTCCGGGCAGGGATATACTTTGCCGCCATGAATTCAGATACCCAAGCATATGATGTCATTGTCATCGGTGCCGGCCATGCCGGGTGCGAGGCCGCCCTGGCCTCGGCCCGCATGGGATGCGCCACCCTTCTGCTGACCATTGATATGGATAAGATTGCCTCCATGCCCTGCAGCCCGTCCATCGGCGGTATGGCCAAGGGACAGTTGGTCAAGGAAATCGACGCCCTGGGCGGCCAGATGGCCAAAATCACCGATTCCTCCGCCATCCAGTACAAGACCCTGAATACCAGCAAGGGCCCGGCGGTTCATTCCACCCGGACCCAGAACGACAAGGGCCTGTATTCCCGGAATATGAAGGCCGTCATCGAGCAGACCCGACACCTGGATTTAAAACAGGCCATGGCCCATGAACTCAGGATTGAGGGCCGGACCGTCACCGGAATCCTGGATCAGACCGGGTTTGAATATTCGGCCAAGGCCGTTGTCATTGCCACGGGAACCTTTCTGCAGGGGACGGTTCATATCGGGGCCACCAAAATCCAGGCCGGCAGGGCCGGGGAATTTTCATCCATCGGCCTTGCCCGGAACCTGGCCGGTCTGGGCTTCAGCGTCGACCGGATGAAAACCGGGACCCCGCCGCGGCTCCATGCCGATACCATTGATTTTTCACAATTTGCGGTTCATCCTTCCAGTGACGCCTTAAAGCCTTTTTCCTTTTCCACAAAAACCATCTCCAACCCCATGGTGCCCAGCTATCTGGGCCGCACCAATGCCCGGACCCATGAGATCATCCGCAACAATCTCCAGCATTCAGCCCTCTACGGGGGCATATCAAGGGCCGGTCCGCCCGCTACTGCCCTTCCTTTGAGGACAAGATCGTCAAATTCCCGGAACGGGAAAGCCACCATGTCATCCTGGAATACGAGGGCCTTCACACCAAAGAAATCTATGCCTCGGGCCTGGGCAACAGCCTGCCCCTGGAGATCCAGTACCAGGTGGTCCGGTCCGTCAGGGGCCTGGAGGCGGCCAAGATCATGAGACCGGCCTATGCCATTGAATATGATTATATCAACCCCCTGGAACTCTTTCCCACCCTTGAAACCAAAAAATCAAAGGCCTGTTTTTGCCGGGCAGATCAACGGCACCTCGGGGTATGAAGAGGCCGGGCCCAGGGCTCTGGCCGGGATTAACGCGGCCTGCTCGGTTCAGAAGCGGCCTCCCTTTGTCCTGGACCGGTCCCAGGCCTATATGGGGGTCATGGTGGATGACCTCGTGACCCGGGGCACCAATGAGCCCTACCGGATGTTTACCTCCAGGGCCGAATACCGACTTTTGCTCCGGGAGGACAATGCCGATTTAAGACTCTCCCGCATCGGAAACGAATTGGGTCTGGTGGATGACGAGACCTTGAATTTCTGTGAGGACATACAGAAGCAGACCCAAAGGGAAATCCATCGCATCAAAACCCTTGTGGTCAAACCCACGGAAGCCGTCAATGCCTTTCTTCTGGAACGGGGCACAACCCCCATCACCAACGGGGTCAAGCTGGAACAACTGCTGAAACGGGCCGAACTGGATTACGCCTCGCTCCAGGCCCTGTTCCCGCCGCCGGACCCGGTGCCGCCAAGGGCCCAGGAGCAGGCTGAAATCGAAATCACCTACGAGGGCTATATCCGGCGCCAGCAGAATGAAATCAAAAAATACAAAGATCTTGAAAGAATCCGGATACCGGAACATTTTGATTATACTGCGGCCCCCGGCCTTTCCAATGAATTAAAGGAAAAACTGCGGCAAATCCTGCCCACGTCCCTGGGGCAGGCCTCCAGGATTGACGGGATGACGCCGGCCGCCATTTCCGTTCTCATGGTGGCCGTTTCAGCATTTCAAAACAGATCGCAAACTTGACTTGAAACGATTCAAACTTACTATAATAAACAAAAATAAATGAATTGGATTTACGGGTAAAGGAAGTCAGCCATGGCCGATGATTATTATAAAATTTTAGGCATTGAAAAAAATGCCGATGCTTCGGAAATTAAAAAAGCCTATCGAAAGCTTGCCATGAAATATCACCCCGACAAAACCAAGGGGGATAAATCTCTGGAAGAAAAATTCAAAAAAATCAGCGAGGCATACGCCGTGCTGAGCGACCCCGAGAAAAAAAGCCAGTATGACACCTACGGGTCGGCGGGATTCCAGCAACGGTTCTCCCAGGAAGACATTTTCAGAAACTTTGACCTGGGTGATATTTTAAAGGAATTCGGATTCAGCGGGTCCATGGGAGGGGCCTCCTTTGGAAGGGGCGGACGGCAAGGCGGTTTCTCCGGCATGGGCGGCAACCCGTTTTTCCAGGGTGGAGGCGGCGGGTTCAGCCAGAGGCAAAGGCCCCCGGCCAAGGGGAAGGACATTGAATACGAAATTCCCCTGACCCTTGATGAAATCATGAACGGGACCAAAAAACCATCACCATCAGCCAGGAGGGCAGCACCAAGGCC
>JAAUSZ010000295.1 GCA_012031875.1 Desulfobacula sp. | reverse complement strand
GAAAAGGATTATTTTCCATATTTTCCGGTTGTCAAATCGAATACAGAGAGGAGATGGATTGAGGGGCGGAGCAGGCCGTCAATCCGGGCAGTGAATGAAAAATCCATATGAACGCCTTTTTATTTATTATCTGGACGGGGTCCCGGCCCCGGACCGGGAGATGGAAACCCATGGGGCTTTTTTGGGCGCATGGATCGAGGAAAAGGAGGCCTTTCTTTTTTTGCCTCGCCCTGTGAAGGCCTGGTTGAGCGGATAACGGCCGCAAATCCCGGCATCCGACTCATTGAAAAATATGAGATGACCGGGGAAGAATGGCATGGAGACAGGATCGAACCCTATCATATCCACAATCTGTGCATTTTCCCGCCATGGAAGAGGCCCGACAAAACAGATGAAAAGGCAAAAGAGATCCTGCTGGACCCCGGTGTGGTCTTCGGCACCGGGCGGCACCAGACCACGGAAGACTGCCTTTCCCTGATTCACCGGCTCTGCTCAAGGGAAAAGATAGGGACGGTCCTGGATATCGGCACGGGAACCGGGCTCCTGGCCCTGGGAGCCGCCGCCCTGGGCTGCCGCCAAGTCCTGGCCTGTGATTTTAACCGCCTGGCCGTTAAAACCGCTCTGAACAATATCCGGCTCAACCGGTTTGAAGACCGGGTCCTGGCCTTCCAGGCCAGGGGGGAGGACATGATGTCCATCCCCTGTGACCTTCTGGTGGCCAATATCCATTATGACGTCATGCGGCATTTGATTGAAAGCCCTCACCTGCCGGAGAAAAAATGGGTGATTCTGTCCGGGCTCCTGAATTCCGAAGCCAAAAAGGTCCTGGCCTCGCTCTCGGCCAAAGCCGTTCATATTGTGGAAAGAAGGTGCCCGGACGGGATCTGGAATACTATTCTGGCAAGGCCGTTACCGACAACCTGAAGCAGGTTTTTCCCTGGGGATCAGGCTGAGCTGCCGCAGCATGTCAAGATCGTTTTCAAGCCGGCTTCCCCGGGTGGTCAGATAGTTCCCGGTCATGATGCCGCTGGCCCCGGCGTAAAAAATCAAGGGGTGAAGCAGGCCAAGGTTGGATTCCCTGCCCCCGCAGATGATAATCTCTTTTTCAGGCAGCACATACCGGAACAGGGCAATGATTTTCAGGCATTTCAGCGGGGTGAGACAGGATAGATTCTCCATGGGCGTGCCCGGAACCGGGGATAAAAAATTGATGGGAACGGCATCCCCGTCCAGGGCCTTGAGTTCAAGGGCCATCTCCAGGATCTGGTCATCGGATTCTCCCATGCCGAAGATGCCGCCGGAGCAGACGGAGAGCCCGGCGCGTTTGGCGGCCCGGATGGTTTCCACCCGCTGCTCAAAGGTATGGGTGGTGCAGATGGTCCCAAAAAAGCTTTTGGCCGTCTCAAGGTTGTGATGGTACCGGGTGACGTTGGATTCAACCAGAAGTTTGAAATCCTCTGCTTTAATAATGCCCAGGGAGGCGCAAAAGGAAAGCCGGCTGTTTTTCATCCCGGCAAAAGGCCTGGGCAACGCTTTCAATTTCTTTTTTGGGCAGGCCTTTGCCGCTGGTGACAATGGAATACCGGTGAACGGGGCTGTCTTCCAGTTCAAGGGCGCCCTGTTGAAGCCGGTCCTTGGCCAGAAGGGGATAGGCTTCGGCCCCGGTGTCGTGAAAACCGGACTGGGCGCAGAATTTGCAGTCTTCGGAGCATTTGCCGGATTTGCCGTTGCAGATGGTGCAAAGGTGGATTTGGTTGCCGAATTTGGCGGTCCGGATCAGATCGGCTCCGGCCAGCAGTTGAAACACCTGCTCATCGGGCAGGCGGGCCATCCTTTGAAGATCAACAAGGTCAGGTTCTTTTTGATCGAGAACAGCTCGGGCAAGGGATAGATACATTTCTGGCGGCATGGGCATTCCCGGCAAATGAAGGGTGAAAGGCAGGGAAGGGCCAATGGGGCCGATTCCCCGCCTTTCACACGGGTCAGGTCAAAGAAGTCAGGCTTCCCCGCGCTCCTCCAGCACTTCCTTGAGCACGGTCAGGGCCGTATTGGCGGCGGGAACCCCGCCGTAGATACTGGTCTGAAAAATAACTTCGGCAACCTCTTCCTTTGTGCAGCCCACATTCAGGGCCGCATGGGTGTGGAGCTTCAGTTCATCCGGTTTGGAAAGGACCGTCAGGGCCGCCACGGTAATCAACTGGCGGGTCTTGTGGGGGATTTTTTCCCTGGCATACATCTGGCCCGTAATGTACAGGGACATATCCTTTGCCAGGTCCTTGTCAAAATATTTCCACAGGTTGTAAGGCTTGTCCTCATCCTTGACCGTTGAAAAATAAAGTTTGGCGGTCTCACCTGTTTTTTTTGCTATTTCCTTGGGGTCCACCTTGCCTCCTTATCTGTTGGCTTTTCTGAATCCGAGCTGATCCAGGGCAATGATCCATTTGCAGATATTGGCGGAACCTTCCACCATGGAATAGGTGGGGGCGTCCCTGTAGTATCTGGCAACCGGGTATTCCGTGGAGTATCCGTAGGCGCCCAGGATTCTCATGGCATAGTTGGAGGCCTTGGTGGCGATTTCACCGGCCAGGTATTTGGCCATGGCCACGGAAAGGCCGTTGTTCAGTTCACCCTGGTCTTTTTCCCAGGCCGCCTTGTAGGTAACCAGACGGGCCGCTTCGATTTCCGCGGTCATCTGGGCGATCATGTCCTGGTTCATCTGGAATTCACCGATTTTTTTGCCGAATTGTTTTCTTTCATTGCAGTATTTGGTGGCCACATCCAGGCAGGCCTGGGCCAGGCCCACGCCGCCGGCTGCAGCGGACAGCCGGGTCTGGTTCAGGGAGGAGAAAACGATTTTGGCGCCGTCTCCGGGTTTGCCCAGAATATTTTCCTTGGGCACCTTGACGTTATCCAGGAAAACCTCGCCCGTGGGTGAAGAATGGGACCCCAGCTTGTCCAGGCCCGAGGTCTTGATGCCGGCAAAATTTTTGGGTTCAATGACAAAGGCGGAAAGGCCCTTGGACCCGGCGGCCTTGTCTGTGTAAGCGTAGCAGATCAGGACATCGGCCACGTTGGCATTGGAGATCCAGGTCTTGGAACCGTTCAGGAGCCAGTGGTCTCCCTTGTCTTCCGCGGTGGTGGCCATGGCCATGACATCGGAACCGGCATCGGATTCCGTGATGCCGAATCCGCCGATATATTCGGCAGTGCATAGCTTCTGGACATATTTTTTCTTGGTTTCTTCATTCCCGTATCTGAAAATGGTATAGGCGCAGCCGAGAACCTGCATATTGACCTGGACCCGCAGGGATGAAGAGACCTTTGCCAGCTCTTCGGTCACGATCATGGCGGCCACAAAGCCCATGTTTTCTCCGCCGTATTCCTCGGGAATGACGGTGCCGAAAAATCCCAGTTCTCCCAGGGGTTTCATGACCTCTTTGATGGGCAGGTAGTGTTTGTTATCCCATTCATCGGCAAAGGGTTCGATCTGTTTTTTTGCAAAATTCCTGATTTCTTTCTGGAGCATCTGAAGCTCTTTTGATAATTGAAAATCCATTGTTCCTCCTAAAGGGTTAAAATTTGTCGGCGCTTAATCCCATGGCTTTTGAAAAGGATGTGGCAGCCGCGGTCAGTATATGAATACAATTGGAAAGATGATCCTCCTGTCTGAACCTGATTTCAGGGATGGCAAGACTCAAGCTTGCCAGGATCAGTCCTTTATAGTTAAAAACAGGGGCGCTCAAAGACCCAGGCCCGGGGTTCGTTCTCCCAGGCTCAGGGCATAGCCCTGCTTTTTAATTTTTTTGAGTTCTTTCATCAGCTTGTCCTCATGGATAATGGTATGGTCCGTGATGGCTTCAAGGGTGATGGTCCTCAGGTAAGCGGTTTTAAAATCATCTCCGGCAAAGGCCAGAAGGCATTTGGCCGAGGCCCCGGCGTAAAGGGGGGACTGGTTGCCGATGGGCATGCCGGCCTTGAGGACCTTGGGAGATTCAATGGTATCGATACAGATCCTCATATTTCCTTCGACAATATTCAGGTGAACCGTTTCAAGGGTGGCGGCAGCCACCTCCTCCATGAATCGCCGCCCCATGCGGGAGAGGTTGTTGGAGCTGTTCAGGTTTTCCAGGAAGCGGTAAAAGACGGTGCCCACAAAATACTGGCGGGTCAGGGGGTCCTGCCGGACAAATTCATAGGATTTCAGCACCTGGAGGATCCGCTGGACCGTGGCCGGGCTGAATTTCAGGGAGGTGCTCAGTTCCCGGATGCCCCAGGAAGGTTTGTTGTCCTGGAATTTCAGCATGATTTCCAGGGCTTTTTCTATGGCATTGGGCCTTTTAATGTCTTTGGGCATGGGGTTTTCGGGCTTTCCTGATCCGGAATCAATGATCCGGCGTTATGTTTAAAATCTCCGGCAAATTGTTTTATATTTTAAAACGTTGTTTCATAATATGATTGAAAGGTAAACAAGAATCTGATAGAGTTGTCAAGAAAAAAGTTAGATTATAGCTGAAAAATAGCTTGACAAAGAAGGGGATTTATTTAAAGTTTAAAACCACCTTAAAAAGGGCCGGCAGAATAAATGAACCATGTCGGGTCCTGCAGAAAGCATGCAAGGCCATGCTCCCTGCAGGTGAGGCCATCGGGGCGTAAGGGATGATATGCTAATCAATGACAACAAGGACCTGTTTGGTGGCGACCTTGTCCTCTACCTTGACCCGAACCTCCGCTATTGTTCCGGAACTGGTTGCAGCAATGGGGTTTTCCATTTTCATGGCTTCAAGAACCAGGATCTCCTGACCTTCGGTAACGGCATCACCTGGTTTGACATGGACCTGGAAAATGGTTCCGGGCATGGGGGCTAAGATCTCAGTGCTCATGTTCTTCTCCTTATCTTCAGTATGGATGGGGTTCCCTGCCGGGGAAAGGGGCTTTCCCGGACAGGACTAAGGGGTCTATACTTAAAGAAAAGGCTAAAGTCAAGGGGCCGGCCGGGTGGAAAAAATTTAAGGATAACTTGTGATCGGATTTTCTTTTTAAAGGGAACGGATCGGAAAATGATAATTAATTATGACCGGGAGTAAAGAATGAGACAATATTTTGAACACATGGCGGAATTTGGAACGGAACTCAATAAAGGGCAACTGCTCAGCTCGGAAGCAAATGTCAAAAAGCATCCTGGAAGTTGAGGCCGGGATAGATG
>JAAUSZ010000294.1 GCA_012031875.1 Desulfobacula sp. | reverse complement strand
CATCTTTGAGCCGCCGGCATTGGGAGATGAGATAGTCGTTTTCTGCGCCCTTATGGCCCGTCTCGAACCAGGCTGATATACATCCCCCAGCGCGCCGGTGGCCCCGATGAGGGCGCCCCCCTCACCACCATTTCCTTGAGGGTAAAAATCGTCTCATCCACCGTGGCCAGGGTGTTGATCACCAGTTCATGGGGAAGGAACCGCTGGTCCAGGACCTGAACCCTTTGGGAGGATGGATCAAACCAGATGGGCCTCATGTCTTTTCCGTCTACTTTCATTTCCGGATGCTCCGAGGTTAAAACCGGTTGATAAAGGCTTCCGCCTCGTCAACAGAGGCATTCATATCAAAGATGAGTTTTTCCACATCCTGCTCAATGGAATCGGCCTCACCGCCCATGACTCCCACGGCCTTTGCATTCAGGTTATGCTTCAGGTAGAGCATGGTGTCCTTCAGCTTGGCCAGGACCGGATACATGCCCTTGGTGGAATCCTTCATGACCTTCTGGAGCCGTTCATACTGCTCCTTTGAATCGGCATAGGATTGAAGGCTGCTGGTTTTCATCTCAGGGTTCTGGATCTGGGCGATTTCGGCATCCCATTCCTTGAACAGGTCCGCCGCGGTTGCTTCCACGGTATTGATCCGCTTTTCGATCTGGTTGGCCCGGGATTCACAATCTTCATAATTGGTTTTGATCCGTTTGTAAAACTGCTCCAGATCCCCGCCCTGGAACCCGTACAGTTCTTTGACCGTGGTCAGGGCGTCCTTGAATTCCCGCTGGGCCTTGGTCTGGCTCTGCCGGACATCCTTGACATCGCTTTTGAGGAGATGGCGCTTTTCCTTGCCGAACTGCTCCATGGTTTTATAATAGACCGAATTGCAGCCGGACAGGAAAAGGCCGGCCGCCATCAGCAGGGTCAATTTTGCAATGGTTTTGACATAGGTTTGATTCATGGGATCTCCTCTTCGATTGAATATCATTTTACCAAAACAGAATCACCCTTATATCAAATATTAAAATTTTTATTAATCATTTTCTTTATTGCCTTTGGTTTGGATTTTGTTTAGAGAATTAACATTATTGCCCTTTAACCCATTACAGGAGGCATCATGGACCCTGTCCTTCAATCTGCTGTTCCCGATTTTTTAAACATCCTTGGGATGATGGAAGAACCCATGGGTATGTTTTTCACAGATATCAAACCCGCGGCCGGTTTTTCCCCCAAGCCCATGGACCTGCCGACCCGGGAAAAGGAAAAGAAAAATGAAATCAACTGGCAGGAGGTGTTCGGCCAATTTTCCTGCGTCATCGGCAATATCTGGCTGGCGAGGAAAAAAAAGACCGCAGCCTATTTTTCCTCCTCACAGTTCGGTTGCCCCGGCGGCGCCTTCTGGCTGGGATTCAACAAGCCCCAGTCGGAAACCATTATCCATTATGTGTCTTCAGGCGTTCCCGGCCGGATGGAAGGAGAACATTATTGCGATTCGCCGGACAATCTGAGAAAAATGTTTGAATATATCGACCCCGTTCCCGCGGCCAGGGAATTCTGCGTCTTCAAGCCCCTCAGCCAGTTCGATGAAACACAAACCCCGGTCCTGGTGTCTTTTTTCACCCGGCCGGAATCTTTGAACGGCCTTCATCAACTGGCCGCCTTTGTCACCAATGATCCCGAGGTGGTGGCCTCCCCCTGGAGCGCGGCCTGCGGAAGCCTGGTGGTCTGGCCCCTGCATTATCTGGAAAAGGGAAGGAGAGGGCTGTGGTGGGGGGATGGGACCCGTCGGCCAGAAAATTTTTCAAGACGGACGAGCTTTCCTTTACGGTTCCCTTTTCCATGTTTACCCGGATGATAGACCGGTATAAGACCTCGTTTCTGGCCACCAAGACCTGGGAAAATGTGCAGATAAAGATCAACAAAAGCAAAAAGGCCTGGAAGGAAATATAGGCGTAGTTCTTATGGTGATGTGAAGATTTTATCCCCCGCAGATAAGGGGGAAGACCACCAGGTGATCCCCTTGCCTGAGAAGGGTGTCAAGGCCTGCCCGCCTGCCGTTGACCAGGGCGGTATGCCCGCTGTTTTCCGGGATATTTAAACAATCGAAACAATGCCCGAGACTTGCCCCCGGCGGCAGATCCAGATCAAAGGAACCTGTGCCGCCGGGGGCAAATGTCTTGAACTCACTGTATAAGGTGACGTGGATGCGCATGGCCGGGTTTACCCTATACGGCCAGGCTTAATTTTTCCAGCACCGCCTTTTCGGGTATTCCGTCTTGGCTCCAGCCCCGGACCTCATAATATTCGTCCAGCATGTTGTCCAGATGACAGACCATGCCCTTGGCCGGTCCTGTGGGGGCCGGTGTCTTGGTGAGCCGGTCCGGCAGGCTGTCATCTTTCCTGCTGAACCCGGCCTCGGCCAGGAACAGCCGTTCGGCATTGATGATCCGTTCCCCGGCCAGCATCAGCTCTTCCAGGGTATAATTCATGCCCGTGGCGGCATTGAGATATTCCAAAACGCCGGTGGGGGCCACCCCCAGATCCTTGGCCGCCAGGTTCCGGACGGCAAAGAAAATGCACAGCCCGGCAGAATCGATGATGGCCGATAAATTCTGGAAGGCCGCGGTCACCTTGGCCTTGCCCTCCCAGATATGGGGATCCATGGGTTTGGGCACGGAAAACAATTCAAAATAAGCTGGATCGCCGCGCATATGGGAGCCGCCGATGGGAGAGGTGGCATAGGCCAGCCCCATGGCCTGGGCGCCCCTGGGTTCATATCCGGGGAATTCCTGTTTTTTGGATACCGGGGCCAGCTCGGGATGGCCGTAGCGCTCGGCAAGACGGTAGCTGCCTTCAGCCAACTGGTCGCCGAAACCCTCTCTCATGCCCGTCATCCGGGTCAATTCCACCAGGGCATCCCCATCGCCCCAGGCAAGGGGACGTCCCACCCGGTTTTCGGGCAGATACCCCCGTTCCGTAAGTTCCATGGCGCAGGCCAGGGTGGCCCCCATGGTAATGTGTCCAGGCCCAGTTCATTGCAGATATAATTGGCCTTGACGATGGCGGCCAGGTCATCGATCATGCAGTTGGACCCCATGGCATAGAGGGTTTCGTATTCCGGGCCTTCGCCTTCCCCCGAAAACCGTGGATCATCCACCTTTGTCAGGCGGCCGCATCCGATGGGGCAGCCGTAGCAGGCAATATTTTTTTCAGAAACCGCTGGGTCAATTTCTCGCCATGGATTTTTTCCCAGCCGTCAAAGGTGCCCTGCTGCCAGTTCTTGGTGGGCAATACCCCGAAATTCTGGGTGGACATGACCACACCGGCGGTGCCGTTGACGGTCAGGCCCAGGGGAGCCTGTTTGACCCCGGCATTGAAGACATCCAGGACCTGCTTGTTAAAGGCTTTAAAGCCGTCGCCATCGGCCAGGGGAATCCTGCCCTTGCCTCTTACCACAACGGCTTTCAGGTTTTTGCTGCCCATGACCGCGCCTACGCCCGACCGTCCCGCGGCCCGGTGCTTGTCGTTCATGATGGAGGCAAACAAGACCTTTTTTCCCCGGCAGGCCCGATGCAGGCCACCCTTGCATTGCTCTGGGTTTCCTGTAAAAGCAGATCCGTGGTCTCGTGGGTGTTTTTTCCCCATAGATGGCCGGCAGGCCTTAGTTCCGCCTTTCCCTGGTCTATCCAGAGATAGACAGGGGCCTCGGACCGCCCGGTGAAAATAACGGCATCATATCCGGTTCGCTTTAATTCCGTGGGAAACATTCCCCCGGAATTGGAGCAGGTCACGGCCCCGGTCAGCGGGGACTTGGTCATGACCATGTAACGGGCCCCTGTGGGGGTGCCGGTTCCGGTCAGGGGACCGGTGGCCATGATAAGCGGATTTCCCGGCGCCAGGGCATCGCCCCTGGCATCCCCTTCCCGCCGCAGCAAATAGATCCCCAGCCCCCGGCCGCCGATATAATCCTTTGCGACCGACGGGTCCACCGGGTCTTCTTTACAGGTTCCGGCCGTGAGATCCACGCGTAGTATTTTTCCCATCCATCCGTGCATACAAACTCCTTTTTTCGTCAGGCAGCCGTTTTAGCTTCCCTGTGATGGTTATGGTTAAATTTTATATATAATCAAAAATATAATCAGATTTCTATCTATGCTGATTTTGATTTCATGTCAAGAAAAATGATAAAAGCAGGCGGGTCAGGAGAAAGGGGTAGGCCGGAAGGTCTTCTATGTGTCTGATGTTTGGGGCAGATTGAAAAATCTTTGGCTATCAATATAGTATCTATATCTTGAACAGCTTGTTTTCTTGAGAAAGAGACAAAATTTCCATTGAAGAGATATCAACATCCTTCGGAAGTTTATCCCTCAACACGGGTAGTACATATTGACAATTGACTTCGGAAACTATTTCTGTAAGCAGATTTGTGATCTGATTGGAGTGAACGTTTTCAATTTGATCTTGTAGAATAAAATGCAGGCATGGGAGGTCAATGGATTCTGCAAACTTAATGTATGCTAAATCAAATGATGCCATTTGACTTTTTTTGCCACCAGTTCCAGGATTACCCTCGATGTTGCCAATGGTAAATTTATAAATCCCATCTGGATTATCTGCACTTAACAGCGAATGGACACCGTCAAGTCGAGCAGATATATCAGAAAAGAATACATTAAACTCTGCTATTCTCTTCTGAATAAGGTCATCTTTTGAATACAAATCATCATTAATTTTTAATAAATCATCCTCGATTTTTTTGATGTTTGAAATGGAGAACTCCCAACTTCTTTTTTGCTCTTCAAGCTTTCCTTTCTTTTCGTAAAAATTATTCAGCTCCTCAATGATGACTTGTAAATCTTCAATAGCATCCGATTTAACTAATTTTTCTGATATCTGTGTTTCCAGTACAAGTAGCTTTGATAGCAGGCTCTTCTTGGCGCGAAGCTCTTCCTCAAGAATAGGTAATTCTTCTGTGATAAACTTAAGTTTTTTTCAACCATTCCGTTGTGGAATTTTAAGCGTATCCTCGAAGCTTTTCTGGATATTCGGTATAAGGGTTTTTGCCATATCGTATAACGCCCTGATTTGTTCTGTGTTGATTTCGGCAAAGCTGCTTTCAAGACTCTTTCTTGCTCTCAAAATGAGTTCTTTTCATTAGTGTCAGTCTTGATATCTCAGTCCCAGTCTGGTTGATGGTCTTTCGAAGTTCATTTAT
>JAAUSZ010000293.1 GCA_012031875.1 Desulfobacula sp. | reverse complement strand
TGCTTGTAATCTTCTGTAAATTTTTCAAGCCGATGAATCGCATCCCTGTTTTCAACCATAACGGTTTTCAGTTCCTCGATAAATTCGATGGTCTTTTTTTATCTCATGGACCCTGGATTCCACCTTGCTCAAGGTTTCAAGCCTCACCAGACCCTCGTCCAGCTTCAAGGTACTCTGCTTGAGGTCTTCACTCAGACGAATCATTTGGATAGCCAAGGGTGAAAGATGGGCGTATTTATTTTTTTCCATATAATTTGTAAAAAGAAAAAATTCAGAGGCTCCAACGGCTGAGAAGGTGGACAAAAAAACCAGAAAGACGACGATCCCGGATTCTTTCCGGGATTTGAAAATAAAATAGGGCGAGGTGACCGGGGCTGCCAATACCATCAGGGACCACCATCTCGGGTGTTTTTTTTGGTGACATTCATAAAGCATGAATAGGGCCAGAATAACAACATAGGAAAAATAAATATAATACAAAATCATTCCCCTTTATGGGTTTTAATATGATGCTCCATACCGTCGCTTGATATGAAAACCGCTCCGTCCCTGTCGGTTCTGAAGATATGGATTCCCATGTCATTGTATCTTGTTAATACATCCGGATGCGGAAACCTATATCTATTATTACGGCCACAGGATACTATTACACTCTTGGGCAGGACTTTTTCAAGGAAAATTTCCGTACTGGATGAAGAACTGCCATGGTGCGGAGAAAGCAATATTTCGGAATGGAGGTTTAACCCCTTTTCCCCGGCAAGACTTTTTTCACGGGCTGAAAGAATATCCCCTGGAAACAGCATTGAAAATTCTTGATATGAAATTTTAAAAACCAGAGACTTATTATTCAGATCATCGGAAGAATACTGGTCTGGTGTTCCTAAAAACAGGACCTCTGTGCCCCCGAATTCCATTGCTTCTCCCTTCTTTGAAATCTCCCACACCCTGATGCTGTTTCTCTTGCAGGTTTCAATCAGACTTTTATATTCCTCTGTTTCAGGTTTATCCGTGTTTTTGATGAATGTATGAACCTTAAAATTCTTTAAAATATAAATCAGCCCGTTTAAGTGGTCGGATTCAGGGTGACTTAAAATGACATAATCCAGTGTATCTATCCTATTTTTCCATAAAAAAGGGGCCAGAATATATTTCCCTGTATCAAAGGGTGATGATTCCGTAAATCCCCCGCCGTCCACCAAAATATTATACCCCCGGGGCGCCTGAATCAGGGCGCTGTTCCCCTGCCCTACATCCATAATGGTAATAGTTAAAACCTTATCCGGTTTTTTTGTCGATCGAAGATGCAGGTAATGATAAACACAAAAAATTCCGGTCAGTACAATCAAAGCCCCGAATATGATTCTTTTTCTTTTTATTTTCAAAACAGCATAGGAGGACAGCAATATCAGATAGATCAAGGCCACTTCCAGCCGGTCTAAAGACATCACCCTCCACCATGAAAAGGGCAGTGAGCCCAAAATTTCGGAAGACAGGATGGACCATGAAATCAGAAGATGACAAAGTTTGATCACCCCGCCTGAAAAAAAGGGAAAAAGAGAAAACCATAGGAGAGAAACAATTCCCAGGGGAAGAACAACAAAGCCGATCAAAGGAATGAAGACAAGGTTGGATATCAACTGGATAATCGATATGATATGGAAATAATGGGCCGTCAGGGGGATGTTCCCATGGATGCAAAAAACGTTATGCAGAGGAGCAATGACGCTTTCCCTAATAGGTTATTTTTGTAGGGGAAACTCTCTTTTTTGACAAAAGAAAGGCCGCCGATGATACAACCGACGGCAACAAAAGACAACTGAAAGGATATGGAAAAAAGGGCCGAAGAATCGATCACCAGGATCAGGATACCCGCGATTGAAAGGCTTGAGAGAATATCTTTTTCTTTTTCTGAAATGAACGAAAAAAGAAGGGCCAGGGTCATGATAAAGGCGCGCTGGGTAGAAGGGGAAAATCCTGAAAATATGCAATACAGACTCAGGGGAATTAGGGTTATGGCTCCGGCCAGTTTTTTAGACCGGCCCGTGATCAGACAGTTTGGGAAAATTGAGAGAAAATAAAAAATAGCGGTGAAAGATAAAAATCCGATGATGGACAAGTGAAGCCCGGAAATGGCGAAAAGGTGACTGATACCGGCCTTGGAAAACAATTCCCTCAAATCCGGAGAAATGAGCTCTGTTTTCCCGGTGACCAATGCCGCCAATGTATTTCCGCTTTCCGAATGACCGGTATGGTCTAAGATGAATTTATAAAAACCGGTCCTGGTTGTCTCGATGGTTCTGATAAAAGGGAAAAAGCGCTTTTTGGATTCCCATCATTTAACACCCTGATATTCTTTTGATCGCAATACATTGTGCCCGCCAGTCCCTTCAGTTTAAAATATCCGGCATAATCAAAGGCGCCCGGGTTTTCAAAATTCAGGACAGCGCGAGGTGTGGATTCGAACTCTATCAGGTCGCCATATTGAGGGATTACGCCTGAAGATAAATAAACCGTCAGTTCAACCTTGCCGCTGACTTTTTTTTCAACATGATCCGGCGTCACAATGCTTTGGCATTGACATGTGACCTTTATCTTTTTTTCATAATGGCGGGCAAACGAAACTATCTTTCCTTTTATAAGTGGTTTTTTAACATCAAAAAAACGGCTGATATGATCCTCAGGATAAACAGGGTAAAGCTTCATTTGGATGGAAAGCATCCCTAATCCGCAGATCAGAAAAAGAAAAACAGGAAAGAGTGCTTGTCTGCACAGGAAAGCGGCAAGGATCAAAAAGCCGGATAGAGCGGCAAGGGCGAGCCATACATAAGTCTTGGAATCCGGAAGACAATCCCCAAGTGTAATGCCCGCCATCAAAGAACAAAAAATAAATAAGGAAGGCGGTTTTAAATGGGTAAGAATGGTTCTCACATCATCTCACCTCATATCAGGGATTTTCTTTGATTCGAAGGATATCGGCGTCCAGTTGTGAGAATTTTTTTCAATGAATTCATATCCCCTGTCCATATGATACACCCTTGAAATAACGGTCGTCCCTTCAGCCACCAGGCCTGCTATCACAAGGGATGCGCTGGCTCTCAAATCCGATGCCATGACCGGAGCACCCTGAAGTTTTTTGACTCCCCTGACCATGGCCAGATTGCCGCTGGAAATGGAAATATCCGCTCCCAGGCGAAGCAATTCATTGGCATGGATAAACCGGTTTTCAAAAATGGATTCATGAATCACGCTGTTGCCGTCGGCAATGGTCATCAATGCCATGAACTGGGCCTGCATGTCTGTAGGAAAGCCGGGATAGGGGACGGTCTTGATATCCACACTATGGATAGGGTCTTTTCCCATTACCCGGATACTGTCCGGATAGGTCAGGATTTCAGCGCCCGCAGCTTTGAGTTTACTGATGATACTGCCCAGATGCTCGGGTTCGCAGTCCTTGATCAGGACATCCCCTCCGGTGGCCGCCGCCGCAACCATAAAGGTGCCGGTTTCAATCCTGTCGGGAATGACGGCAATCTCTGAAGAAGAAAGGTTTTGAACTCCTTCAACCGTGATAATGGCTGTTCCGGCTCCGCTTATCCGGGCTCCCATGTTGTTCAGGGCATCGGCCAGAGCCACAATCTCCGGCTCCCTTGCCGCATTCCGCAGGACACTGGTTCCCTTTGCAAGGCTTGCCGCCATCATTAAATTTTCGGTCCCGGTCACCGTGGGGGTATCAAAATAGATCTCATTTCCAATGAGCCGGCTTGCTTTTGCTTCAATATAGCCGTGATCCATGGTGATTTCCGCCCCCAGGGCCTCAAGGCCGGAAAGATGCATATTCACAGGCCTGGCCCCAATGGCGCAGCCTCCCGGCATGGATACCTTGGCATGACCGAACCGGGCCACCAGGGGCCCCAAGACAAGAATGGAGGCCCTCATTTTCCGGACCAGGTCATATTCCGCTTCAATTTTATGGATATGGGCGCCGTCAATTTCCAAAACTCCCTGGGAGGATTGGCAGGTTGCTCCCAGGTCTTCCAGAAGGAGTTTTATACTTTTAATGTCCATGAGATCCGGGACATTGGTAAATCTGGTTTTGCCGTTAACCAGGATGGCCGAGGCGATGAGAGGAAGGGCGGCATTTTTGGCCCCGCTGATGCTGACTTCTCCGTAAAGTTTCCGGCCGCCGTTAATTTGAATTTTATCCATAATTGAAGTCGGTTTCGATGTGATTGGAAAAGGGCTTTGGGAACGCCAAAACCCCTTGTTATTCAGTGGTACCTGGGACGAGAATTGAACTCGTACAGTGATAATCACCGAGGGATTTTAAGTCCCTTGCGTCTACCAGTTCCGCCACCCAGGCATAATCCATGGTTTTCTATAATATTTTTGTGAAATATGCAAGCCCAAAACCAACCGCCTTAATCCTATGATTGTTTCCTTAACGGATTTCTGATAATAAAATCCTATGAAACCGATAAATCTTGAAAAATTATTGCTGGCGTCCCGGTCCCCCCGGAGAAAAGAACTTCTTGAACAGACAGGGATCGAACTTGAAATTCTTCCATCAGACATTGATGAAGAGGATATCCCCATTAAAAACCCTGTGGAATATGTCAAAACACTTTCTTTTATGAAAGCGGAAAAAGTTTCCACGGCCTATCCTGATTCCTGGATCCTGGGTGCGGATACCATTGTGGTTATCCGGGATCAAATTCTGGGAAAACCTGAGTCAGAACATCAAGCCATGGAAATGCTCAGGCTGTTGAGTGACCGGGAACATCTGGTATTCACAGGCTTTTGTATCATGAACCAACACAAACAGGCCCTGATAAAAACCGCCGTGGAAACCAGGGTCTGGTTTAAATCCTTATCGGATCAGGAGATCCGTTGGTATGTAAGCACCCGGGAGCCCTTTGACAAGGCCGGCGGCTACGGCATCCAGGGCCTGGGTGCCTTTCTGGTCAGAAAAATTTCAGGGTCCTATTCAAATGTTGTGGGATTGCCTGTCTGTGAGGTCGTTGAAGCCTTGATGGAATTAAAAATTATTGAGATGGGGGCCTGACAAAAATGTCTGCCATTAAGGAAAACCTTGAAAAATAAACGGACTTATTGCGGAGACGGCACGGTCCTGTGGCCGGAAACCGGAAGATGTGCTTCTCATTGCCGTACCAAGAAAAAAAATGCTGAAACCATTATGGAGGCCATC
>JAAUSZ010000292.1 GCA_012031875.1 Desulfobacula sp. | reverse complement strand
ATAGTGGTAGGCGTCGGCAGCCCCGGCCCATGACGCGCCGAGCGCCAGGGCAACCCATGTGATGAGCAGCACGAGAATTCTTTTTTCATTTACGTCTCCTTGATTATGGTTATGTTCATTCCGTCAAACCGGCCGATAATTTGGAAATCATCGCCAACAGGGCCTGATATGTCAAATCGATAATCCGGATTCAAAAACGGCTTTGATTCGAAATTATCTATGATGGAATTGTTTCCGGGTTGTTGTTCAGGATAAAGCACCGGCGTCCCGGCAGATGTCCGTGGATGACCGGATCAAAATCATGCCCGGTTTTATGGCTTGACATGGGCTTGGTGCCTGGGATAGAAAATTAATCATGACATTTTTATTTTAGATGATTGTCATCAATCAGGGCAGGCGGTTCATATGCCGACAGTAAAAAGCATTCCAGGGCCATACCGGTTTTTCTTTTATAGCTTTGACTGTAATGAACCGATGCATGTTAATATTCAGCGGGAAGGAATGATTTGCAAATTCTGGATCAAGCCCTTGGCTCTGGCGAAAAATCAAGGTTTTTCAGCAAAGGAACTTAATATGATCCGCAACCTTGTTAAAAGAAACAATGAAGAGATTATGGAGGCCTGGTATGAGCATTGCGGCAAAAATACAAGAAGCAAGAATTAAGCATATCTCCATCAGTAAAGAAAGCATTGTGGCGGAACTGATCGACGGAAGAACCATCAGTGTTCCGTTGGCGTGGTCCTGGCGGCTGTCTGAAGCAACTCTGAAACAGAGGGCAAACTGGAAAATCATCGGCGACGGCCAGGGAGTCCATTGGCCGGACATAGATGAGGATATCAGCGCCGAAGGAATGTTGTCCGGATGTCCGGCTCCAAGGCCGCAGTCCCTCATTGATCAGACCCAAAAGCCCCGGAAAAAGAAAGCCCCCGCCAATTAAACGGTTATCGGATTTCTATTCGCCAATGCCCTGAAAACACATTAAAAAATAATGTCTAAGGGCATTTTTCATTAACGATGTGCAGTCACCGTTGAGGTTGAAATATGGTAGACAAGATCGAGCCCATCCCTGAAAAAATCCCGGAAGTCCTTCGCATTGCAGCAGTCCAGAGGAAACTGATTCCATTTATTGGAACTGGTGCTTCCCAGCTTGGGGGCTGTCCGAACTGGACTGAATTTGCTGATCGGGCTTTGCATTTCTTTGTCCGCGACCAAAAACTGAACCATGCAGAATTCTCGCAGATAAACGTGCTTTCTCCTCGCGTCAAATTATCTATCGCTCTTGAATTGGAAAAAAAGCACGAAAAAGTAATAGATTTTAAAGGAATCCTCAGTCCCACCGAGGATAAAAAAGAAATCTGTGAAAAATTGTATACAAACCTCTCAAGGCTTGCAACAACCTTTGTGACGACTAATTATGACGACTGGCTGGATCAAAGACCACCGTCCCCTTTTTATGCTAATGGGCAAGCTTCTTCGTCATATCTGCCGGATATAGCTCGCCAATCGTTTTACAAACGCGAAGATATCACGGTCGAGAACCTGGATGTATCAAATGCCGTTTTCCACATACACGGGTCGATTCATGACCGGGACAGCATGATCCTGACGACGGTTGACTATCTGGATCTTTACTCAAGCCACCGGATAGACGGCAACAATCGGGAGAATCCGTTTCTGACCTTTCTTCAAACTCTTTTCAGGTTGAAAAATGTACTGTTTATAGGATACGGCCTCGGTGAGCTGGAAATTTTGGAATACATCATTCAAAAAGGATTGAAAAAACGACCGAAAACCGATGAGTCTCCCAGACATTATGTCCTGCAAGGCTTTTTTTCCCACGAACTGGGTCTGGCACAGAACCTGGAAAAATATTACCGCCAATTCGGAATCGGATTGATTCCATTCCGGAGGGATGAACGCAATTACGAACAACTTATAGAAGTGATAGACCACCTCGCCCAAAAAATACCTCCAGGGCCAACCTTGACCTCTCCAAAACTTTTAGAAATGGAGGAATTAATGTCATGAGTCTTGAATTATCTTCAAAACAAAAATTGTTTTTTAAAAATGATGGGGGAGAATCAGGAGCAGGCCAAGCAGGGGTTTGATATTTGCTTAAGCGACAGGATTTTGCCGGCTTTTTTGACCATCTGAAAGCGTCCGGCCTTTTTTCTCCGGAGCATAACTTCGGCCCGGTTCCGGCAGAAGACCCCGGATACGTCAAAATTCCCTATTGGTGCGCACTGGATTATCTAACGGCTGTGGCAAAACAGGCAGATGAAAATAATGACATAGATCTGGCAAAAAAAGTAATGGAAGTAATCCGCAGCGTCAGTGGTTACCAAAATCCTGAAGGCCATAAAACCGATAATTATCATACCTATCGGAAATTCGCTGAAATTTTGGGGCTCTTGCCAACAAGTACAATTACCACACAAGACCTTGATCTCATCCCGGACTGGCTGGACAGCAGATATGACCATGGCCTGGTGGGAAGGGCCCTTGATATGGGTGCCCTGAAGCGATTTCTGGATAGCGGCCTGCCTGAAGACCGGGAGAAAGCCTGTATCATCCTGGACTATTGCACCGCCATTAAATGGACCGAAGATGAAAGTTCCGGAAGAAAACGCATTGAACCGGTTTCGGTCGTTGATGACCACTGGTTAAAAGAAATTATCCAGCACCATGCCGGCAAGTTAGGCGCCAAGGCAGGCAAGCAGATTACTATGATTTTTTTGAAAAAAGCCAGGGAGATTTTTGGAAATAATTGGGGGGATCTTCCAACATACATAAGCCGCCCTGCAGTTGAAAACCATGACCAGAACCATTCCTGGAAAGATGTTATCAACGCTGTTGTCGAAGGGTTTCGTGATGTCTTGATCTCTTGGGTGGATCATGAGCCTGAAAATGCCACTGAATTTGTTGGGGCACTGCTTACAGATGAAAATGAAATGGCCCGGCGTATCGGCATTTATATCCTTAATCAGAAATGGCCCGTTCTTGGAAACCTCTATAACACCGTCATCAGTCCCGAATTTTTTAATCCACGGCATATACATGAACTTTATCATCTGCTCAAGGATCGATTTGCCCAGTTTAATGCTTCGCAAAAGGAGGCAACATTTCAGGCAATTCAAAATTTGCCTCGCTCGGCAGAACACGAAAACCCGGACCGGTTTTTAAAATATCATCAGCGGAACTGGCTATCCGCCATTTCGGGAAAAGGTTATGAACCGGCTGATCAATGGTTCAAAGCGCTTGATACTGATCCCAACCTGGGTCCCTTGTCAAAGCATCCTGATTTTCATTATTATTCAGAAACACATGCAGGACATGGCCCATCACCCAATTCTGCCCAAGAGCTGCTCGCATTTGCTGAAAACAAAAGCTTGATAGAACGGTTAAATGATTTTCAGCCGCCCGGCTCCTGGCGAGGGCCATCTGTTAAGTCGCTTGTGGATACACTGGAGGAAGCGGTAAGTATCCACCCTTGCGGATTTCTTGATCTCCTTCCAGAATTCCTCAAGGCCAAAACGCCCCTACCAGTACGGAATAATATATGGGTTCAAGAGTCTCTGGGATTCATCTGAAGGAAAACAGCAAAATCTTGACTGGAACAGGGCCTGGGAAAAATTGATGGAATTTTTCGAACTGTTGATTGGCAATGATGCGTTCTGGAAAGAGCCGGTTATCCAGAGCGAGAATTTAACCCCTACCCGAGATTGGATTCCACCGGTCATTGCCGAATTTCTCCACGCCGGTACAAGAAAGGATGCCAAAGCCTATCCACCCGAACTTCTCGATCGGGCATTCTCACTGATTAAAATACTATTGAAAAATCTTGAACCCGTTGATGAACCGGGAAAAGATGCTATGTTTCAGGCGATCAACTCATATAGGGGAAAGACGATTGAAGCACTCTTCAGCCATACGCTGAGGGTTTGCCGTATCAATGATGAAGCAAACGGGATCCATGCGGAAGCATGGGAGAAGATAAAGCCGGTTTTTGATGCTGAACTTGAACAATGCAAAAACGATAATTATGAATTTTCCACACTGGCTGCCGCCTATCTTGACAATATCCACTATATTAGCTCCGGTTGGCTGGAGACAGGCTGCAAAAAAATTTTTCCCCATGACTATCAGAATAATTTTATCTGTGCGATTGACGGTTTGGCTTATTCTCCAGCTAATAAACTCATCTACAAATTTCTGACAGAGCATGAGATCTTGGATAACGCCTTGCGCTTAGAGGGGTTAAGAGAGCAAGCCCGTGAAAGATTGATTGAAAGGATTGCCCTTGCCTATTTATGGGGGGATGAACCAATCACTTCACCTCGTTTCAACTATCTTTTTGAATCAGAACAAATTAATGATTTAAGGGATGTCGGTAGATTGTTTTACAATGTCAGGGATCAGGAATTAAACCCGGAACAAATCGAGCGCATCCTGTTGTTTTGGGAACAGTGTGTGAAATGGGCAGAAACGCTATCCGAACCTCCAAAATCACTTTTATCAGATTTAAGCCGATTGATCTGCTATATAACCAAATTCACGGTCCGGGAAAATAACCTGCTGCTAGCAGTAGCGCATTATATAAAAGATGGCTATAATGAAGACATATTCTTTCAAGGTCTTCATCGCCAGGTAGAACAAGATCCTGAAAAAATTAGCATGGTGTTGGGAAAAGTTCTTGAAGCCCATGTACCGAATTATGATCATGAAGACATGCTGAAAAATCTGATAATAAAATTGGCTGGTAGCGGTAGAATAGAAGATGCGCTGATGCATGCCGACCGGGCAAGAAAACTCCCTGGCTTTGTCCAGCTATATAAACAATTATCCGAAGGTGATAAAAAAACCTGTTGAAGGCATCAAATATATATTTATCAAAACAGCTCATGCATTGGATGCATTTGTCCGTTAAGGGTAAGGGTTTGATTTGTCTCCATAAAAATTCCTATTTTAAAAATGGTTTTGTGCAGGCCTTTTGGGCTAGATTTCTTTTTAAGGCTGCGGTATGAATGTCGGCGGCAAGATGGACCGGGCTTTTTCCGCCGATGGGGTCCCAGGAAGCCGGGTTTGCCGTGCAGAAAAACTGGACTTCGAGGCCGAACCGGGTCAGGGCCTTTTCCTTGGGCATATTTTTTATTTTCCGGGCCGCCCTCCAGGTGGCCCGCAGGGAGCCCCCCGGATCACGGTGATTTCAGCAACCGTTTCACCCTCCATT
>JAAUSZ010000069.1 GCA_012031875.1 Desulfobacula sp. | reverse complement strand
TTTTTTTCATATTTCAGCAAAAGCGGCAGCATGACGGCCGAGGCAATGGCAAACCTAAGGCCCGAGGCCAGAAAGACCGGAAAGGAATAGGTGATGATTTTCCCGAACACGACGGAGCTGCCGACAATGATCATGGCAAGGGAGAGATTTCCATAGGCATAAAATTTCGACTGCATGATAATATCCTTTCTTTTATTGGGTATCAGGCAGGCTGATGATGCCATGGGGCTTGCAGCTTTACTTGGATAAAATTGCCCTGTCCGGAAAAAAATTTACAAGGCCTTACCGGAAGACCCGACCGGATAGGTTTTGTCATTGATACGGATGGAAAATTCCCCGTTTTCCTCTTCCATGAATTTTGAAATTTTGACCAGGGCCTGGGATGAAAATTTAATCCTGTGATCCGGGGTTTGAAGATAAAGCTGATCCGATTCTATGAAAAGCTCCCCCTGATCCAGGGTTGTCTTGTCCGAGGTGTTCAGGATGAGCCGGTGGTCCCGGCCGTCCATGACAAGATCCACAACAAAAATTGCCGTATCCTCATGGGGAAAATATACTTTTTCTTCACATTCTCCTGTTTCCTGGTGGACATAATACCCGTTTTCATCTTTTTTAATGGCTGAATTAAAATACCGGATGATTCTCGGGTGTTCGAATTTTCCATGTTCATTATGCCAGGTGCCGTTTTTGTCCATCCGGAAAACAGCTTCTTCCCTGGGGACGACAATGAGTTTTTTAGCTTTGGGTTCTGTTTCTTTCATATTTTTTCCTTTTTTTCCCGGAACTGCCCCGGCGTAATTCCGTAAATTTTTTTAAATACCCGGTTCAAATGGCTCTGGTCGTAAAAACCTACGGCATGGGCAGCTTCAATAATGGATATGCCTTTATCCATGAGTTCCCTTGCTCTTTTCACCCGGACAAGCTTCAGATAGGTATGGGGGGTCAGGCCCGTTTCCCGCTCAAACACCCGCAGAAGATAATACCGGCTGATGCCGGCCATGCGGCTCAAATCATCCAGGGAAATATCCGTATCATAAAACTCCTGGATATACCCTTTTATTTTCATCACCCGGGTCTTCTCCGACCCCGGGGATTTGGGCGAGACCCTCTGCAAGGCGTGTTTCAGGGTAAACCCGGCCATGATGGTAAAAAATCGGGATTCTTTTTCAAGGCGGGGAATGAGCGGGTTCTCAAAATCCCGGTGCAGGATGCGGATTTTTTCTGAAAACCCTGGATCCCGGACCCTTCCTTTCTTAAAAAAGGGCATGGGCCCAGACCGGTCACGGCATTCGTTAAAAATTCCGTCCAACTGGCCCGGTTTCAGATAAAACATCCGGTATTGCCAGCCTTCCTCTGATACGGCGAACCCGTTGTGGACTTCCCCGGGATCGGCCATATTGATGTCACCGGCGCCGGCCGTCACCCTTTCCCCCCTGTAATCAAACCCGAGGCGTCCTTTTTCAATGACGCCGATGGCATGGCCTTCGTGAAAATGGGGGGAAAAGGTCTGCCGCAGATAGGCTGCATGCAGCAGTTCAAGATTCCCGAAGTCCGGAAATCTCAGGAACCTGGTTATTTCCTTTGAGTCAGTGATATCCCCTCTCAAACCCGTTTAAAAATTGTTCACAACCCTAAAATTTTCCTTTATTGAACCTATCCTGTCTTGGACAAAATTGCCATTTGATTTTTATGAGCCGCCCAAATTTTAAGGCTCATAAGTGTTGACGGCAAACCGTCAACTATCGTATTATTCCAAAAATTTTAATCATTTTAAAAAGGAGCCGTGAAGAATGAAAAAAACGTATCTTGCCCTACCCCTGTTCATTGTTTTCCTGCTGAGCCTGTTTCTTTTCTCCTGTGGCCAACAGGATAAGGCCCAGGTGGATACTTCAAAGCTCGAACAGCAGTTTACCGAACTATCCCGGAAAGTAGATGAACTGTCCAAAAAAGTCGATGCCCTGACCCAGGGACCCGTAGCGGCCCCGGCAACTGAAGCAGCCGACAAAAAGATGAAGGCCGGTTTTATCTATGTCGGCCCGGTGGGGGATTACGGCTGGTCCCATGCCCATGACCTGGGCAGAAAATTTGTGGAAAAAAAATTCCCCTGGCTTGAGACCGTCTATGTTGAAGCCGTGCCTGAAGCCGACAGCTCCAGGATGATTGACCGGCTGGTCCAGGAACAGAAATGCGACGTGGTATTCACCACCAGTTTCGGATACATGGAAGATACGGTGGCCGCCGGAACCCGTTACCCGGACAAGCTTTTCATGCACTGCTCCGGGTTTAAACGCTCCGCCAACGTGGGCACCTATTTCGGCGATCTTTACCAGATGTATTATCTGAACGGCATCATGGCCGGGGCCCTGTCCAAAACAAGCAAGATCGGGTATGTCGGGGCCTTCCCCATCCCCGAAGTGGTCCGGCATATTGACGCCTTTGCCCTGGGGGTCAAGGTGTCCAACCCTGCCGCCAAAATCAACGTCAAATGGATCTATGCCTGGTACGGCCCGGACAAGGCCAAAGAAGCCGCGGAAGCCCTCATTGCCGAGGGATGCGATGCCCTTGCCTTTACGGAAGATACCCCGGCCGTCGTTGAGGTAGGACAGCGGCATACGGAAAAAGGCAACCCGGTTTATACCTTCAGCCATTATTCAGCCATGCAGAATTACGGGGTGGATTCCGTCGTGTCCGGTCAGCTCATGGACTGGAGCGGAATCTATGCCAAAATCTTTGAAGACATCAAAAACAAGACCTGGACCAATGAAGACGTCTGGTGGCTGGCCAAGGAAAAAGCCGCCATCCTGGGTGGAAACGAAACCGACCCCGTTAATCCCAAATTCATTCCCGCGTTGAAGGAAGCCATGGTGGAAACAGCGGAATTCGGCAAAATTTCTGCCTATGACCTTGTCATGAAACGCTATGACCAGATGAAACAGGGCGTGGACGTTTTTGAGCCCTTTACCGGACCCATCAGCGACAACCAGGGCAAAGAGATGATCCGGCCGGGGCCAAGGCCTCCAAAGAGGATCTTCTGAGCATCATGTACTATGTGGACAATGTGGAAGGCACCATTCCCAAATAATTTGAATGAAGTCCTAGAACGCCGGGAATCCGTTCCCGGCGTTTTTTCTTAAAGAGGATGATGAGAAAAAACCAGCGCCTTGAAATGAAAGGCATTTCCAAATCGTTTCACGGCATCCCCGCAAACCAGGATATCAGTTTTGCCATTGAATCCGGTGAAATCCTGGGGCTCCTGGGTGAAAACGGGGCCGGGAAAACCACCCTCATGAATATCCTCTACGGCCTTTACCAGCCGGATGCGGGCGAAATCAGGATCAACGGGGCTTCCGTCCGGATCCATACCCCCCTTGAATCCATTGCCCACGGCATCGGCATGGTGCATCAGCATTTTATGCTCATCCAGAACCATTCCGTACTGGAAAATATCGCCTTAAGCCATAAGGATACCCCGTTTTTTTCCCCACATCAAAGATCCGGGAAAAAATAAAGGCATTTTCCGCCTCCTTTGATTTCAACATTGATCCGGAGAAAAAAGTCTGGCAACTGTCCGCGGGGCAGCAGCAGCGGGTGGAAATCATCAAGGCCTTCTTAAACGGGGCCGATCTTCTGATCCTGGACGAACCCACCTCGGTGCTGACCCCCCAGGAAATCAAGGAGCTGATCTCCATCCTGAAAGGAATGAAGGCCAAGGGCCATATGGTCATCTTCATCTCCCACAAGCTGGATGAAATCATGGATATCTGCGACCGGGTCCTGGTGCTTCAGAAAGGCAAGATCGCCGGCAGGGCCCTGACCCGGGACACGGACAAACCCTCCCTGGCCCGGATGATGGTGGGAAGGGAGGTGGTGTTCACCACCCAACGGGAAAAACTGCCCAGGGGCAGGCAGATCCTCTCGGTGGAACATCTGAACGTCATGGGCGACAAAGGGCTGCCCGCGCTGAAAAATATTTCCTTTAATGTGTTTGAAAATGAAATCTTCGGTGTGGCCGGGGTATCGGGCAATGGGCAGCGGGAGCTGGCCGAGGCCGTTACGGGCATACGAAAGGCCGAATCCGGAAAAATCCGGATCAATCACCAGGATATCACCAATACCTCGCCCCGGCATATTTATGATCAGGGGGTCTCCCATGTGCCTGAGGAACGCATCCGGTTCGGCATTGCGCCGGGCCTGTTCCTCTATGACAATGCCATCCTGAAACAGCACCACCTGAGAAAATTTTCAAGACGGTATTTTTTGAAATATAAAGAGGTGAAGGACCACGCCAAAACCCTGATGGATGACTTCAATGTATCGGCCCATTCCATCCACAGCCAGATCCGGAACCTTTCCGGCGGAAATATCCAGAAGCTCATCCTGGGACGGGAAATCAGCGAAAAACCCCAACTTCTGGTGGCCTCCCACCCCACCTACGGGCTGGATGTGGGGGCCACGGAATTCATGAGAAACCACTTGCTGAAACTCCGGAAAAGCGGAAGCGCGGTCCTGCTTTTTTCCGAAGACCTGGAAGAAATATTTGAACTGTGTGACCGCATTGCCGTCATGTTTGACGGTGAATTCATGGCCGTGCTGGAGTCCGGTGATCCTCGCCTTGGTGATATCGGGCTCATGATGGCCGGGTCAAAAAGAATATGAGGGACCGGGGATAAACCAATGATCACATTCAGTGTTACGGATCGATACCATATCAGCGCGGGCCGCTCCTTGATGACCAATCTTTTGTCCCTGGCTGCAGGACTCTTCATCATCGGCCTGGTTTTCCTGTTTTTGGGGGTCAACCCCTTCTATGCCCTGTTTAAAATTTTTTCAGGCTCCTTCGGGTCCTTCTACGGCTTCAAGGAAACCCTGACCAAGGCCATCCCCCTCATCCTTATCGGCTCGGGCCTCACCCTGGCCTTCCGTGCAAAATTCTGGAATATCGGGGCCGAGGGCCAGCTCCTCATGGGAGCAGTCTTTGCCTCCTGGACCGGGCTCTTTTTCGGGAACCACCTGCCGTCCTATATCATGGTGCCCCTGATGTTTCTTGCCGGGTTCCTGGGCGGGGCCCTGTGGGGAATCATCCCGGCCATCCTGAAAATCCGGTTTTCCATTAACGAGGTGATCTCCACCCTGATGCTCAATTATATCTGCGCCGATTTCATGACCATGCTCATTGTGGGACCCTGGAAAGGCAGCACGCGGTTCGGCTTTCCCGGCACCGACAATTTCCCGGACTCCGCCATCCTGGGACTTATTCCCGGCTCCCGCATCCATTACGCCACCCTTGTCCTGGCCATCCTGTGCGCGGTCATCCTGTGTGTGGTGATCTATAGGACCCGGTTCGGGTATGAGGCCCGGGTCGTGGGGGAAAACCCGGACGCGGGGCGCTATGCCGGGATTGATTTTTTAAAAACCACCCTCATTCTCATGATCATCAGCGGGGGGCTGGCCGGGCTGGCCGGTGTGGGCGAGGTGGCCGGCATCCATCATTATCTCGGGTATCCTGCCGCGGTTTCTTCCGGTTATGGCTTCACCGCCATCATTGTGGCCTGGCTGGCCAAATTAAATCCGCTTCTCACCCTGGTTTCAGGCATCTTTTTTGCCGGAATCCTGGTGGGCGGGGATGCCGTCCAGATCTCCCTGGGCCTTCCTGCAGCCACCGTCAATATTGTGAACGGAATCCTCCTGATCTGTCTGATCATGGGAGATTATTTCCTGAAAAACAAGGTCACCCTCCGGGGATCCCGATAATTCAACAGGATAAGGACATCCTCTATGGAAGATATGATCATTTCAACACTTGAACGGGCCATGGTGGCCGGAACCCCCCTGCTTTTGGCCACCACGGGAGAAGTTGTCTGCGAGCGCTCCGGCATCCTGAACCTCGGTGTCGAAGGCGTCATGTCCATGGGCGCGGTGACGGCCTTCATCGTCACCATGACCACGGGAAATCCCTGGCTCGGCGTCCTTTGCGCCGTCGGGACCGGGATGGCCTTCTCTTTTCTCCATGCCTTTGCCTCGGTGAGCCTCCAGGCCAACCAGGTGGTCTCGGGCCTTGCCCTCACCATGCTGGGCCTCGGCATCTCCGGCATGATGGGAAAACCCTATGTGGGAAAACCGCTTTTAGTTAAAATGGAAGACCTGGCCATTCCTTTTCTATCCGATATCCCCTATCTTGGAAAAATCCTGTTTTCCCAGAGCCCGTTTTTCTATCTGGCCATCCTCCTGGCCCTGGCAGCCTGGTTTTTTCTGGAAAAAACCCGGGTGGGCATCCAGATCCGGTCCACCGGTGAAAACCCGAAAGCCACTGAGACCCAGGGAATCCCCGTCGCCCGGATAAAATACCTGTGCGTCCTCATCGGGGGAGGATTTTCCGCCCTGGCCGGGGCACACCTCTCCGTTTCCTATTCAAAATCCTGGATAGAGGGGATGACCGCGGGCCGGGGCTGGATCGCCATCGCCCTGACCATCTTTGCCCTGTGGAACCCGGCCCGGGCCATCGGCGCGGCCTTCCTGTTCGGGTTTATTTTTGTGGCCCAGTACCTGTTGCAGCCCCTGGGGATCTCCCCCAATTTTCTTTCCATGCTGCCCTATCTGGCCACCCTCATTATCCTCTTTTTGATCAGCTTTAAAGACCCCAGACGGTTAAACGCCCCTGCCATGCTGGGAGAACCTTACAAACGGGGGGAGCGGTAATAAAGTCTTTGACATTTATAGGGATTTTATTAATAATTAACACCTTGGTCATCATCGGATATTTTAAGGAGTGCATATGTCAAACCCCATCATCTCCCCCATTGTTTCTATTGATGAAATTTCAAAAATATTTCTCACCACAGTCCGTACAACCCTTGAAGCCACTACAAAAAACGAGGTCACCTGTTCATCGACCATCCAGAAAACCCCGAAAATTTCCATGAAACCGGACCTGACCAGTTTTGTCCAGTTCAACGGGGATTACAACGGGCTGGTGGTCATGAATTTTTCAGCCGATGCCGCGTTTGAAATCTATCAATCCTATATGGACGCCATGGGCATGCCCAAGGAAGAACTGGCGTCCAGTGTGGCGGCTCCGGAAGTCTCGGACACCATTGGGGAAATCACCAACCAGATCATGGGCTGCACGGTCAAGGAAATTGAGGAAAAATTCAACCTCAATGCGGTTTTCGGACAACCCAAGGCCCTGACCCTCAACAGCGCCATCACCCTGGTCATTGATTCCGATTACCGGGAAAACCGGAGGTTGTCCTTTAAGATCGGAAACTACAGTTTCCGGGTTGAAATCGCCATGGAGCATACTGAATTCATCCTCAGTTGAATTCCTATGAAACCCCGCCAAGTCCTAGGTTTTTTAGCGTCATTTTTCCTGTTTGCCTCTCTGTCATGGAAGCCCTGCTTTGCCATATCCATTCCCGATGAAAAAGAGCTGGGAAAAAAATTTATGGAGCAGGTCAACAAGAGCCGGATGCTCCTGCACGACCCCATTGCAACCCACATGCTCAATGAGGTGGGCCGCCGGCTGCTTTCCCTTCTGCCGCCCCAGCCCTTTGATTATTCCTTTTATGTGGTGGATGACGACGTGTTCAACGCGTTTGCCTCACCCGGCGCCAATATCTTTGCCTACCGGGGGCTCATCACCTCCCTGGATTCCATTGATGAGCTGGCCGGCATCATCGGCCATGAAATCGCCCACGCGGCCAGCCGCCATGTGTCCGAATCCATTGACCGCTCAAAATATATCAGCATCGGAAGCCTGGCCGGCATGCTGGCCGGCATCCTTGTGGGCACGCAGTCCGACGGCCATGCGGCCGGAACGATCATCAAGGGGTCCCTGGCCGCGGGACAGACCGCCATGCTGGCCTTTACCCGGGAAAATGAAACCGAGGCCGATGAAAAGGGCATCATGTTTTTAAAGGAAAGCTGCTTTTCGCCTGAAGGACTTTTATCCGGCCTCATGAAGATAAAGGCCTCGGATTACCGGGGGGTGGAAAATATCCCCGACTATGTCAAGACCCATCCGGGCACCACCAGCCGTATCGCCCATGTGGAAACCATCCTGGCCGGCTATACCCCCCCCGGGAGCAAGCCCTCGTGCAAGGAGGATTTCCGGTTTGACATGGTAAAGTACAGGCTCATGGGCCTTTATGGAGAGATAGAACCTGCCTTTGCCGAACTGACCCGCAGCCTGGAAAAGGACCCCGGCAACGCGGCCCTTCACTATGGCCTGGGCCTTTTATATGAACGCAAGTTCAGAAAGGACGAGGCCCTGTCCCACCTTAAAAAAGCCCTGTCCATCAATGTCTTTGACCCCATGATCCTGCTGGAACTGGGAAGGATTTACCAGGAAAACGGCGAGGCCCAGAAAGCCCTGGAAGTGCTTGCGGCCGTTGAGCCGGAACCTGTTTTAGGGGTGATGGCCCGCTTTCACCAGGCAAGCGCCTACCTTGACCTGAAGGATATGGACCGGGCCGAGACGCTTTTCAATTCAGTTGTCGAAGAGGCCGCTCCGGCCTATCCCACAGCCTATTACAACCTTGCCAATATCATGTCCGTCCGTAAGAAGCCGGATCTTTCCCATTATTATCTGGGACTCTTTTATTTTGAAACCGGGAACATCAAAACCGCCATGACCCATCTCACCAAAGCCCTGGAAACCTTAAGCGACACGGATAAATTCAACCATGCCAAGGAGCTTTTGATGAAATTGGAAAAAGAAGACCAGGAGGAAAGGGCGGAAAAGGAAAGAAAAGAAAGAAATTCCCGGAAGAACCGGTCCTGAAATTTTTACCTATACCTTGTCAAACCTGGAAAAATGCATGGAAAAAGTCCCCCTTCCCTGGCTGGCAGACCTTATGGCCGTGGAATATCCGAACATCTTCGCCAGCGGGACCACGGCCCTTATGACCTGAAGACCGGATTTTGAATCAATGGATTCTATCTTGCCTCCCCTGGCATTGAGATCGGCAATGGCTTCTCCCATGAACGCGTCCGGCACAAAGACCTCGACTTCCATAATGGGTTCCAGAAGGCTGATGGACGCATTTTCCAGGGCATTTTTACAGGCCATGGAAGCGCAGACGGAAAAGGCCAGCTCGGAACTCCGCTCGTCAAAGGCGCCGCCTTCGATGACAATGGCCATGTCCACCAAAGGATAGCCCTTGAGATACCCGCCCTCCAGGCTCTCCCGGATGCCTTTTTCAATGGCCGGCATATACTGCTCCGGGATCTGATCGCTTCCCGCCTTTGAGGTGAAAGTGACCCCCTCCCCCCGGGGCAGGGGCTCCAGCATGAGGCCCACCTTTGCAAAATGGGTCTTGCCCGTGATCTCTTTTTCAAAAACGGCGCTGCCCCTGATCCTGGTGTTGATCACCTCCCGGTAGACCACCTGGGGATGCCCCACATTGACGTTGGTATTGAATTCCTTCTGCATCCGGGAAATAATGATTTCAAGGTGAAGCTCGCCCATGCCGGACAAGAGGGTCTGGCCGGTTTCCTCATCCCGGCTCACCTTCAGGGTCGGGTCCTCCATGATGAATTTTTCAAGGACCTCATCCAGTTTTTCCTGGTCTGAATGGGTTTTGGGCTCCACGGCAATGGAGATGACCGGGTCCTCATATTCCATTTTCTCCAGGCAGACCGGGTTTTCCGCTGAACACAGGGTGTCCCCGGTTCCGGAATCCTTGAGTCCGACGATACCGATGATCTCCCCGGCCGATGCCTCTTTGAGGCGCTCCCTTTTATTGGCATGCATCTGGAGAATCCGGGACAGTTTCTCGGTTTTTTTGAGCAGGGGATTATACACTTCCGATCCGGTTTCGATTTTGCCGGAATAAATCCGGACAAAGGACAGCTTCCTGCCTTCAATGATGGACACCTTGAAAATCAAGGCAGCCAGGGGCCCGTTTTTTTTGGGCGGGAATTCCACCTCCCCGCCGGTTTCCGGATGAATGCCCTTGACCGGAGGAATATCCAGGGGACTTGGCAGATAGAGTTCGATCCCGTCCAGGAGGGTCTGAATCCCCTTATTTTTCAAGGCGCTGCCGCAGAAAACCGGCACAATCCGCCTGGAGATGGTGGCCGTCCGGATGGCCCGGATCAGTTCTTCCAGGGAAATCTCTTCTTCGGACAGGTATTTTTCCATGATCTCATCATTGACCTCGGAGACGGATTCAAGAAGTTTGTCCCGGTATTCCAGGGCTTTTTCCGTAAACTCAGGGCTGATATCATCCCTGGAAAAATTGGCGCCCTTGGAATCCTCATCCCAGGTGATCTGTTTCATATGGACCAGATCAATGACCCCTTTAAAAGATTCTTCCGCCCCCATGGGAAGCTGGAGAATGACGGGGTTGGCCCTGAGTTTCTTTTTCATGGAATCCACCGCGCTGAAAAAATCCGCGCCGGTCCGGTCCATTTTATTGATAAAGGCCATTCTCGGGACGGCATATTTATCAGCCTGGCGCCACACGGTTTCCGACTGGGGCTCCACCCCGCCCACCGCGCAGAAAACGCCGATGGCCCCGTCCAGGACCCGCAGGGCCCTTTCCACCTCCACCGTAAAATCCACATGGCCCGGCGTATCAATGATCTGGATCACGGACTGGTTCCATTCACAGGTGGTGACGGCCGAAGAAATGGTAATCCCCCTTTCCTGCTCGTCCTGCATCCAGTCCATGACGGCTTCCCCGTCGTGGACCTCTCCCATTTTATAGGATTTTCCCGTGTAATAGAGGATTCTCTCCGTTACCGTGGTCTTGCCCGCATCGATATGGGCCATGATCCCGATATTTCTGTAATGGCTGATATTTTTTTTGCTTGTCATGTCCCAATCAAACTATTTATGATGATACCTGAATTCCGGGCCGGAAAACTCACTGCCGCGTCTTGAACCCAGTCTTAAATTAAAAATGATATTTGATACAGTATTGCCTGATGGGTGTCAAGAAAATATCCCTTGCAAATCACCCGAGGGTTTAATAAAATTGGGCCTTTAAAAATAAATGGCCTGTTTGAGTCCACTTATTTTCATCAGGAGTACAGGTTTAATTTCATGATACCGGGATTTGAAAAAATCGTTGAAGAACGAATAAAAAAGGCCCAGGAGAAAGGCGAGTTTGACAACCTTGAAGGCGCACATAAACCCTTGAATTTCGAAGACCAACAGGTTCCGGAAGAATTCCGGCTGGCCCATAAGATATTGAAAAACGCCGGCTTTCTGCCGCCGGAACTGGAACTGAGAAAAAACATCCGGCAGACCGAAGACCTTCTTCAGGCCGCAGACATCGATTCTCCCGAGCGGATTAAAATCCGGAAAAAACTCAATTACCTGGTCACCAAGCTCAATACCTTGAGGGGAGAGCGTTGCTGTTCATCCTTGGTCTCTGAAGAATACCGGGAAAGCATCATTCAAAAACTGTCATGAATTTTATAAAAAACGATAAAGACGGGCTTTTCAAAAGTATTTTCACGGCATACGCCATTTTGCTGCTGCATCTGTTGCTCCTGGGCGGGGCTGGAATTGCCGTGGTGCTGTTCAAGGGAGTCTATCATTATCTTCCCTGGATCATGGGATTTATCGGCCTCATGGCCCTGGCCGGGGCCTTTTTTTTATACCGGCGCTTCATCCGGGAATCTTCAGATATCGGCCGTTTTTTTTCCATGCCCGGCCTTGAGGACCGGACCATCGAGGTCAAACTCATCGGAGGGCTTGCTTCCTTCAAGATCTCACCCAGGGAAAACGGGCAGGCCCGGCTGGAGCAAAGCCCTGTCCAACCCTCGGGCAACCTTATTGGTGAACCCGTTACCGATGCCGTGGAACAAAAAATACTGAAACTGTCGGCCCTTCTTGAAAAAGACCTGATCACCAAAGAAGAGTTTGAAACGGCAAAACAAAAAATCCTTCAAGGCTAAAACAGGAGTTCATTATGAAAAAAATCAGGCTGGCCCTCTTGTCCGGGGGGATCTCCTCGGAGAGAGAGGTTTCCCTTAACAGCGGCAGACAGGTATTCGAAGCCCTGGACAAGGACCGATACGACATTGCCCTCTATGATCCCAAAACCGATCTGAAAAAGCTGGTCATGGACGCGGACTCCCTTGATGCGGCCCTGATCATCCTCCATGGCCCCTTTGGGGAAGACGGGACCATCCAGGGGCTTTTGGACCTTCTGAACCTTCCCTACCAGGGCGCGGGGGTGCTGGGCAGCGCCGTTGCCATGAACAAACGGGTGTCCAAAAAGCTTTTTGAAGCCGCAGGCATCCCCATGCCGGCCTATCTTTCCTTTTCCATGAACGAGGCCATTGATCCCTCCAGGGTGGTGAAGTCGCTGGGCCTTCCCCTGGTGGTGAAACCGGCCTGCGCCGGATCCAGCGTGGGAATGACCATTGTCCGGGAAGAAAGGGACCTTGAGGCTGCCATTGCTCTCGGCTTTACCCATGATGACGCCATCCTCATGGAAACCTATATCAAGGGGATTGAACTGACCTGCGGGGTCCTGGGAAACGAAAGCCCTGAAGCCCTGCCCGTGATTGAAATCATTCCGGGCGAAGGCTATGAATTTTTTGATTATACAGCCAAATACACGGCCGGGGCCACCCGTGAAATCTGCCCGGCCCGCATCGATGACGCCGTAACGAAAAAAGTGCAGGACCTGGCGGTCAGAGCCCATGAGGCCCTGTATCTGAAAGGCTATTCCAGGACGGACATGATTTTATCGGATCATCAGCTTTATGTGCTTGAAACCAATACCATTCCGGGGATGACGGCCACCAGCCTTTATCCCCAGTCGGCTCAGGTGGCGGGGCTGTCTTTTACAAAACTTCTGGACCGGCTCATCGACCTTGCCCTGGCTGAACATGAAAAAACAAAATTAAGGAGAGCCCTATGAAAATCCTGGTTGTCGGCGGCGGAGGCCGTGAGCATACCCTGGTCTGGAAAATATCCCAAAGCCCCCTGGTGGAAAAAATCTATTGCGCACCCGGCAATGCCGGAACAAGACTCTTGGCCGAACCGGTTTCCATTGAGGTGGATGATATCGACACCCTGGCCGCCTTTGCCCGGGAAAAAGACATCGATCTCACGGTGGTGGGGCCGGAAGGCCCTCTGGTCAACGGAATTGTGGATGTGTTCGAGGCCCTGGGCCTGAAAATCTTCGGCCCAAGCAAGGCTGCGGCGCGATTGGAAGGCAGCAAGCTTTTTTCAAAACAGCATATGCAGACATACAATATCCCCTGCGCACGGGGCAAGGCCTTTACCAATGCAGGCAAGGCCAAAACCTATGCCAAGGCCCTGGGAGCGCCCTGCGTGGTGAAAGCCGACGGGCTTGCCGCGGGCAAGGGAGTCATCATCTGCGCCACCCTGGAAGAAGCCTTTGGGGCCATAGATGCCGTGCTGGATCAAAAAATATTTGGAGAGGCCGGGGACATCGTCATTGTGGAAGAATGCCTCAAGGGTGAAGAAGCCTCCTTTATCGCCCTGACCGACGGCAAAACCGTTTTGATGCTGCCCGAGTCCCAGGACCACAAACGGGTCTTCGACAATGATGAAGGCCCCAATACCGGCGGCATGGGGGCCTATTCCCCAGCCCCGGTCATGGATCACCTGCTCCGGGAAAAAGCCATGAAAACGGTCATGATTCCTGCGGTTCAGGGCATGGCCAGGGAAGGCGCCCCGTTTAAAGGGGTCCTGTATGCCGGGCTCATGATCCATAAAGACGAGATCAAGGTGCTGGAGTTCAATACCCGGCTGGGGGACCCGGAAACCCAGCCCATTCTCATGAGGCTTGAAAACGATCTGGTGCCCCTGATGGAGGCCTGCTGTGACGGCACCCTGCACCAGCATTCCGTGAAAATCGATCCCAGGGCCGCCATCTGCGTGGTGGTGGCCTCGGGCGGATATCCGGGCGCCTATGAAAAAGGCCGGGAGATTTCCGGTCTTGAAGAAGCCGGCAAGGTTGCCGACACCGTTGTCTTCCATGCCGGGACCGCTCTCAAGGACGGGCGGGTGGTTAGCTCGGGCGGCCGGGTCCTGGGGGTCACCTCCCTGGGCAACACGGTAAAAGACGCCATTGACCGGGCCTATGAAGCCTGTTCAAAAATTTCATTCAATGGATGCTTTTACCGGAAAGACATCGGCGCAAAGGCCTTAAAGCGCCTCTCCATCCCGCCCCAGGTCGGGGTCATCATGGGAAGCGATTCGGATTTCAGCGTCATGGAACAGGCCCTGTCCGTCCTGAAAAAATTTGATATCCCCTATTATGTCACCGTGGCCTCGGCCCACAGAACCCCGGAGCGGGCCGCCAAACTGGCCGGCGAGGCTAAGGCAAAAGGCCTCAGGGTGCTGATCTGCGGCGCGGGCCATGCGGCCCACCTGGCCGGGGTCATTGCGGCCCATACCTGCCTGCCCGTTATCGGTGTCCCCATTGACTCATCGGCCCTCCAGGGCCTTGACGCCCTCCTGGCCACGGTCCAGATGCCGCCGGGCATTCCGGTGGCCACCATGGCCATTGGAAAATCAGGAGCTTATAACGCAGGCATTTTTGCGGCCGAAATTCTCGGGGTTTCAGACCCCGGGATTGCGGAAAAACTGGCTGCCTTTAAAAAGGAAATGGCGGACAAGGTGGATAAAAAGGCCCGGTCCTTTGCCTGATTCCGGCAAAATTCTCCGGATCAACCCTGACGGGCCGGATTTACAGAGCATTGCCAGGGCCGGAAACATCATCCGAACAGGCGGGGTCGTGGTCTTTCCGGCCCGGTGTCTTTATGGGCTAGCAGCCCATGCCTTGAACAAAAGGGCCGTGGAAAAGGTCTTCGACATCAAGCAGAGACCCCGGAACAATCCCATCCTGGTGCTGATCCCGGACAGGAGTTGTCTTGAGGATCTAGCGGAATCCGTACCGGAATCTGCAGAAAAACTGATCAAGGCCTTCTGGCCCGGGGGCCTGACCCTGGTGTTCCAGGCAAAGCCTTCGGTCCCCAAGCGCCTCACGGCCGGGTCCGGCAAACTCGGTATCCGGGTCCCGTCCCACCCCGCGGCCAGGGCCCTGGCGAAATTCCTCGGCTTCCCCATCACCGGCACCAGCGCCAATCTTTCCGGGAACCCCGGCTGTGACCGGATCAGCGCCCTTGACCCCGGCATCCTGGAAAAGTCCGACCTTGTCCTGGATGCCGGAATCTTAAAGGGCGGGAGGGGCTCCACCATTGTGGATGTCACGGTATCCCCGGTCCGCATCCTGAGGGAAGGAGAGGTCTTGGCAAGCAAAATCCATGACACCCTGAGAGATTGATCCGGCAGGGGGAATTCCCTTATAATTTCATTGACAAATCCCGTGTTTTCCCTTAAAAAGGATGGTCATGCCGGAGTGGTGGAATTGGTAGACGCAGAGGACTCAAAATCCTCCGGGCCTTGCGCCCTTGCGAGTTCAAGTCTCGCCTTCGGTACCATGTAAATCAGAGAGGGTTGGCCGGGTTCGGTTCTGCCCTCTTTTTTATTCACCCCGGGGACCCATCCGCCATCATTTAATTTAAGGAACCTATGGACACAATGTCAAAAGAGATGAAGCTCTATCTCATGATCCTGGCCCTGACCGCCATCGGCCTGGGATTCAGCAACGATATCATCTCCAATTATTTCAAGGACGCCTACCAGGTCACGGCCTTTCAGCGCGGCGTCATCGAGCTGCCCCGGGAGCTTCCCGGCATGCTGTGCATCCTTTTGATCTCTCTTCTCTCATTTCTCAGCGATATCCGGATCTCCATCCTGGCCCAGGCGCTCAGCATCACCGGTCTGGCGGTCCTGGGCTTTACCACGCCCTCCTATACCGTGATGCTGGTTTTCATTTTCATCAATTCCGTGGGCATGCACCTTTTTTTCCCTTTGCAGGACAGTATCGGCCTGGCCCTGGTCAAAAGGGGGAGACCGGAAAACGGATGGGGCAGTTCAAAGGCGTCTCCACCGCATTTCAGGTGCTGGCGGCCGTGCTGGTGTTTATCGGTTTCCGGACAGGCGTCTTCAGCTTTGAAACCCCCTTTAAACTTCCCTTTATCGCTGCCGGGATTTCGTTTTTGCTGGTCCTGATCCTTCTGGTGCAGTTGCAACGCCGGGTCCATCTTCCCGGAACCCTCCACCGGAAAAGCAAATTAAAGGTGCGCCGGGAATACGGATATTATTATATTCTGGTCATCATGTTCGGGGTGCAAAAGCAGATCATGATGGTCTACGGCCCCTGGGTCCTCATCGATCTCCTGGCCAAGAAGGCGGATACCATCGCCATGCTGTCCATCATCGGCGGCCTCATCGGTATCTTCTTCATCCCGGCCCTGGGCCGCTGGATGGACCGTTTCGGCATCAAGGCCATGCTCTATGCCGATGCCCTCTCCTTCATCGCCGTCTACCTGGTTTACGGCATTGTCTCGGCCGGATATGCGGAAGGCTGGCTGCCCCGCACGGGCTGGGCCATCATACCGGCCTATCTGATTTTTGTTCTGGACCGCATGTCCACCCAGATGGGGCTGGTGCGAACCGTTTACCTTCGGACCATTGCCGTTCACTCCTCGGACATCACCCCCACCCTTTCCTTCGGGATCAGCCTGGATCACGTGGTCAGCATTATCTGCGCGGTTCTGGGAGGGATGGTCTGGGGGATCTGGGGCCCCAGTATATCTTCTTTCTGGCGGCTTCGCTCTCGCTGGTAAACCTCTATGTGGCCGTAAAGGTCAGGCTGCCGGAGAATCCGGAGAAAATCGCGTAAAAGATAGGGCGGGCTTTATTTTTGAAGATCAGAAACCGGGGTGACGGCAAAACCGTCCCCCCGGTTGAGTATGCAGGACTAACCGACCACCACCAGAAGATCTCCGGTTGCAACATCGGCACTGCTTGAAACGGCAACTTCTTTCACTGTCCCGTCTATGGGGCTGATGATATTGTTTTCCATTTTCATGGCTTCAATGACGAGAAGGACCTGCCCCGCGGTGACACTGTCGCCGACCTTGGCCATAACGGACATGATCTTGCCGGGGATGGGCGCGGTGATTCTTTCCCCGCCGCCGGAGGCGGAAGCCGCGGGTTTCGGTGCTGCGGCCGGTTTCGGGGCAGCCGGTTTGGGAGCCGCGGCCGCCTTGGGCGCTTCAGCCCGGGGTGCTGCAGGTCTCGGCGCAGGCGCAGGGGCTGCGGCCGGGGATGAAACATGGCTTGAGCCGTCGATTCTGACGCGGTAGGGAACCTGGTTCACGGTTACATTGGCCACATTGCCTTGGATCATACCGATTTCAACGCTATAGGGCTGATCGTCAATGGAAAATGAATATACTGTCATTTGGGGTCCTCGCTTTTATTGTTTGCACGGCCAGGGGCGTCTGCCCCGGACCATGAGTTGGTTTTTACCGGTTAGCATTCTTCACCGGAGGTTTTTTGTAAATGCAGGGCCAGACCGATGGCCGCTGCCTTCATACCGTCATCGGGCAGACACAGGTTTCTGCCGCCGTTGCTGTAGAGATGGATCCCAAGACCGATGGCCGCTGCCACATCCGCCGGGATCTCTTCAACCGGAACCGGGTCCGGAACATGGGCTTCGGGTTTGGGCTGAACCGGGGCAGGCGCCGGAGCCTGGGACGGGGCCTTGTCTTTCAGTCCGATGGATTCAAATATCTTTCCCGACAGCATCATCCCGATCATGAGAATGCCCAATACCATGAAAACCCCGAAAAACCGGATGATCAGGGTGCCGATGGCATAGCCCCAGAAACTGTCCCGGGGGCCGATGATGACCTGAATTTTTCCGTCGGCCGTTCCGTCTTCATCCAGGACGCTGCCGTCACGGATGACGGAGCTGATGGCGGTGGGCTCTCCTTGGGCCGTTTTATTGACAATACCGATGGTTCCCCAGATCCTGGCTTTCCGGTCCGTGAATCCCCAGATATCCGTTGCAGACGTAAAATAATTGGAGGCCAGGGACAGGGTTACCTCTCCGCCGGGGGAATCCGGGATAATATCCAAAAGAAAAAATCCGGACCGGTAATTCTTCCAGTTGATATTGGGCCTGTTCTGATCTGTAAAATCCGTTTCCGCAGGTTTGGACAGTATCCCGCCGTCCACATGGAATCGGATCTGGACATTGGTGCTTTTGCCCTGGGAATCAGCTCGGCAATCCAACTCGTATCTTCCTGTTTAAATACCGGTTTGGGTTTTTCAATGTCATCCCCAAAGGCAGCCCAAGCGCTGCCGTTAGCGGCAAGCATCAGGGCTGCAACCATGATCCCTATATAAAGCTGTTTTAATCGCATCAGCATTCCTCCTCTTATTGAAACATCGCGATGAACATACCGGCCGCGCCGCGGAACCGATAACACCGGCCAGGTTGGGGGCCATGGCATGCATCATGAGCCAGTTGTTGGGATCGGCCTTCAGCCCCTCGGAATGGGAGACTCGGGCCGCCATGGGAACGGCGGAGACACCGGCTGAACCGATGAGGGGATTGATCTTTTCTTTAAGAAAAAGATTCATGAGATGAACCGTGAGAATTCCGCCAAAGGTGCAGACCACAAAATCAATCAGCCCCAGCCCGAATATCATGAGGGGCTTCCAGCTCAGGAACACGTCAGCCTGCATGGTGGCCCCGACAGATACCCCGAGAAAAATCGTCACGATATTCATCAATGAATTCTGGGCCGTATCGCTGAGTCTCTTCACCACCAGGGATTCCCGCATGAAATTGCCCAGCATGAACATGCCTAGCAGCGGGGCCACCATGGGAATGAGCAGGATGATCAGGATGGCGCCGATCAAAGGGAAGAGCAGTTTTTCCCGGGCCGATACCGGTCGCATCTGGCGCATCTTGATCTTTCTTTGTTCCGGTGTGGTCATAAGCCGCATGATGGGCGGCTGGATCAGGGGCACCATGGCCATATAGGAATACGCGGCCAGGGCATTGGCCCCCAGAAGCTGGGGGGCCAGTTTGGCCGTCAGATAGATGGTGGTGGGGCCGTCTGCGCCGCCGATGATCCCGACGGAGGCTGCTTCCTTCAGGGTGAAACCGAAAAACAAACAGCCGATATAGGTGACAAACACCCCGAGCTGAGCCCCGCCGCCGATGAGCAGCATCTTGGGGTTGGCGATGAGGGGCCCGAAATCCGTCATGGCCCCGAGCCCGAGGAAGATGACACAGGGAATGATCTCGGATTCCACCCCATACTGATAGAAATACTGGATCAGATGGGGGTGGCCTTCGGCATTCAGTCCCATGAGGGGAACCAATGGGAAATTGACCAGAAAAATACCAAACCCGATGGGCAGCAGCAAAAGGGGTTCAAACCCCTTGGCCACGGCCAGGTAAAGGAAAAAAAAACGCAATCAGGATCATCACCACATGTCCCCATTCCAGAGACGGGATCCCCGTCTGGGTGATGAGGATATTTTGAATCAATTCAAGTACATATTGCCAGGACATAAATGGTCTCCCTTTTGTTAAAGTGGAATATTGCCGTGTTTTTTCGGAGGATTGGTGTCCTTCTTGGTTTTCAGCATATGAAGGGCCTGTACCAGTTTTGGCCTTGTATCGGCCGGATCAATGATTTCATCGATATAGCCCAGCTCCGCGGCCCGGTACGGGTTGGAAAATTTTTCCTTATACTCACCAATCAGTTTCATCCGTTCTGCTTGAGGGTCCTCTGCTTTCTCAATCTTATCACGGCTGATGATATTAACGGCACCTTCTGCCCCCATCACGGCAATTTCAGCAGTCGGATACGCGAGGTTGACATCCCCGCGCAGGTGCTTTGAGCTCATGACGAGATACGCCCCGCCATAGGCTTTTCGTACAATTACGGTAATGCGGGGCACCGTGGCCTCACAAAAGGCATAGATCAGCTTTGCGCCGTGCCGGATGATACCGCCGTGTTCCTGGTGGATTCCGGGAAGAAAACCCGGTACATCCTCGTAAATGATCAAAGGAATATTAAAGGCATCGCAGAACCGGACAAACCTTGCCCCCTTGGTGCTGGCGTTGATGTCCAGACACCCGGCCATCACCGAAGGCTGGTTGGCGATAATGCCAGCGGGCATGCCGTCCAGGCGGCCGAAGCCCACCACGATATTTTTTGCCCAGTGTTCCTGAACTTCAAAAAAATACCCGTCATCCAGATTTGAACGGATAATGGTGCGCATATCATAGGGCTTGCTGGGGTCTGCCGGCACTGCATCCCGCAGTGCCTCATCCCGCCGGGCCGGATCATCGCCGCAAGCCTTCACCGGCGGCAGTTCCGTATTGTTCCGGGGCAGAAAGCCCATGAGTTCACGGATGGAAGCAAGACAGGCCCGGTCATCGGGCGCGGCAAAATGGGCCACCCCGCTTTTGGCGTTGTGGGCCATGGCGCCGCCCAGATCTTCCTTGCTCACCACCTCACGGGTGACGGCCTTGATGACATCGGGTCCCGTGATAAACATATGGCCCGTCTTTTCCACCATGAAAATCCAGTCGGTCAGGGCCGGTGAATACACCGCTCCGCCTGCCGAAGGCCCCATGATGGCCGTAATCTGAGGAATCACTCCCGAGGCCATGACGTTTAATAAAAAGATGTCCCCATACCCGGCAAGGCTCATGACCCCTTCCTGGATCCGGGCCCCGCCCGAATCGCACAGCCCGATGACCGGAGCCCCGGCCTTCATGGCAAGCTTCATGATCTTGCAGATTTTTTCGGACTGGGTGAGGGAAAGGGAGCCGCCATAGGCGGTGAAATCCTGGGCAAAGACAAAGACCTGCCGGCCGTGGATACATCCCCAGCCGGTGACCACCCCGTCTCCGGGGATTTTCTTATCCGCCATATCAAAATCAGTGCAGCGGTGGAGTTTGAACCGGTCCGTTTCCACGAAGGTCGCCGGGTCTAAAAGACAGTCCAGGCGCTCCCGGGCCGTGAGCCTTCCGCTTTCATGATGCTTTCGGATGCGCTGGGCTCCGCCGCCTTCAAGGGCCTGACGGTTCTTTTCCTGAAGCTGTCCGAGCAATTCCGCATTGTTCATCAATGGGTCCTTCCAATTTGCAAGCCTGCTAAAAATTCACAGAATGTTTACAATATAGCTATACTTCTTGTCAATAGAAGATTTGAATTTCTAAAAACCAAGAAAAAAGCGCTCTAGGACTTGTCAAAACCGGTCCGAAGCAAAGACTCCCGGCTGATCATGCCCTTGAATTTCCCCTGGTGATCCAGCACGGGAAGGCGTTTGATCATCTTCCGGGTCATGAGCCCGATGGCCTCATCAATGGTCGCATCTTCCAGGACCGCGGGCGGCTCCGTCTGCATGACCTCGGCTGCTGTTTTCACGGCCAGGTGACGGCTGAAGGTCTGATCTCTCTGCCCAAAGGGCAGTCTGCCGGTCAGATATTCCCAGATTCCCTCTTTCTGGTCGGAAAAGGCCGCCAGAAGATCCCGGTCCGAAATAAGGCCCAAGAGTCCTCCGGTCTTATCCACCACCGCCACCCGCTGGATATCGTTGGCGGCAATCATCTGAAGGACCTCTGC
>JAAUSZ010000291.1 GCA_012031875.1 Desulfobacula sp. | reverse complement strand
TGGATCATCGAAAGGAATATATCCAGCGCGTCGTCAAGCCGCTCCAGGAGCGGAAGGAAAATGTCTATGTTCTTCCGGGCCGGGATTCGGAAACAGCGGTAAGGAAAAAATTCCCGGATAAAATGCCGAAACCTGCCTTATGATCAGCCGGTCTGCATATCCAGTATCTGCCGGACTTTTTCAGCCAGGGCTTTGGCTGTAAAGGGTTTCTCGATAAACCGGACGCCTTCGTCCAGAACCCCCTGGTGGGTGATGATGTCTGACGTGTAGCCGGACATATAAAGACATTTCACATCCGGATGAATTTCCCTGATGCGGTCCGCCAGCTCACGGCCGTTCATCTCGGGCATGATGACATCGGTGATCAGCAACCGGATCGGGTGGGCAAGGGAAGTAACACAGGCCAGGGCCTCACCCGGCGTGGCCGCCGTAATCACCTGATAGCCCAATCGTTCGAGCATCGCCCGGCCCAGGGGGAGAATGGAGATATCGTCCTCCACCAGAAGGATGAGTTCTCCTTGGCCTTTGGGGGTTTCGGCTTGCCGATGCTCATCCTTGTCCGAGATTTCACCGACATGCCTGGGAAAATAAATTTTGAAACTTGTTCCCTTCCCGGCTTCGCTGTATACCCTGATGAAGCCCTTGTTCTGTTTCACCACGCCGTAAATGGTGGCCAGACCCAGCCCTGTCCCCTTTCCAAGCCCCTTGGTGGTAAAAAAAGGTTCAAACAGCCGGGCCTGGGTTTCTTTATCCATGCCGCATCCGTCATCGCTGACGGAAAGCATGACATAGTCTCCGGGGACACATTCAAGGTGGTCTGTGCAATAATCGGCGTCAATGGTGATATTCGATGTTTTGATGGTGATGGCGCCGGTTCCGTCTATGGCGTCGCGCGCATTCACGGCAAGATTCGCCAGAACCTGATCGATCTGGGCAGGATCCATCCGGACCGGCCACGGGGCTGTTTCCGGGATCCAGATGGTCCGGATATTTTCTCCGATCAGGCGCTGAATCATCTTCAGCATACCGGCAATGGTATCATTCAGATCCAGAACAACCGGAGCAATGGTTTGCCTGCGGGCAAAGGTCAGCAGTTGGCGGGTGAGATCGGCGGATTTGCGGGCCGCCTGGTGGATGGCTTCCAAATTGGTCCGGTTGGGATCTTCAGCGGAAATATCCTCCAAGAGCATTCCCGTATGGCCGAGTATCACCATCAGCATATTGTTAAAATCGTGGGCCACGCCACCGGCCAGTCTTCCCACGGACTCCAGTTTCTGGGCCTGGGTCAGTTGCTGCTGAAGCCTCTCCCTTTCCGTATCCACCCGGCGCAGCTTATCGGCCATCCGGTCAAATGCCTCCGCCACCCGGCCGAGTTCTCCGGCATTGTGATCGACGCCGGTGGGCTTGCTGAAATCTCCGGAACCGAACCGGGAGACGGAGTTGGTCAGCCTCTTGATCTTGTCAAAAAAAGATTCCGGCCGATCACCCATGACAGGAGCAAGGCCAGAAGCCATGAACCACCTGCAATCACGGCGTTTCTGAACAAGATGTCGCTTGCATTTTTTGCCAGGGCCTTCTCTGGAATGCCGACAAACATATACATATATGCCCGGGTTCCCGGCCCCAGATCCAGCCTGCTGAATGACAGGATACGGCGGACCTTGTCCGAACCGTCCTGATAAATGACGCCGTTTTCCCCGCCTGTGATCACCTCGTTCCAGACTTGAGGGGCAATGGGTTTCCCCAGATCGAATTCGACGCCGGGAATAGGAATTCGAAAGAGCCGCAGTCCGGCTTGATCGGCAATTCCAAAAATGAACCCTCGGGGAGCGATTGTTCTGAAAAAGCTCACTGTAATGTTTAAGCCGGATGGCGGCGATCAAAACGGCTTTGACCCGGCCCGCCTCATCCAGCAGGGGATAGGAAAACGGAAAAGCAGGTTCGAACGTGGTCCGGCTGATGATATACTCCCCGGTGGAAAATTCTTTGGTCAGGCAGGCGTCCCTGAAATGTTTGCGGTCCGCCAGGTTGGTCGGCGGATAGGGGATGGCCGAAGCAATGATGTCGCCGTTGGGATCGGCCATGAGTATGTTGGTGTAAAGGGGATTTAATTTGACAATGTCGCTGAACAGTTCGTTGCAGGCCGGCAGATCCAGCCTGTCCACCGAGGGGGCCAGCGTCAGGGTGGTCAGCAGAACCTTGGTTGAAGCAGTAATCCGTTCCTGGGTAGCGGCCATGCTCTGGACCAGGCGCAGAGTTTCCTGCTCCGCGTCCCGCATGGCCTTATTCCGGGCTTCAAATCCGAAATAGATAAGGCCCGACAAGGAGGGCAGAACGGCAATGGTCACCAGAACCAGCATGATCAGGCGAATAGAACGAAAAATTCGAAGATTCATACAATCGATTTACCTTTTTAAACTTCCAGGGGACGGGAAAACTTTGGGTCCGAGCTACCTCCCGAGGGCTCTTAATCTCTGAACCCGCAATACTATATTTGAACGGGCCGCCCCTGTCAAACCCAAAAACGGTTTATATCTGGCGGCTCCGTGACGCCAGCACCGCCAAGGCGCCGTTGAGGATAAACACGTAAGCTATAAAAGCAGAATTTTCAAAATTGTGGATTTGAACCGACAGAAAGCTTATTCCAAACCCGAAGGCGCTGACGGCATAGGCAATCCAACTCTCGGAATGAGGATGGCGGTAGGATTTGATAAGGGTCGGCATGCTCGCCAGGATATCGGCCAGCAGCGAGAACAGCAAGGCCAGGTTCGGATTGTCCGTAACGGCCCAGAGAATGATGCCGATGACAGCCGCTCCCATCAGTTGGTAGTCGCGTGGTTCGGTTTTCCAATAGGCTTTTTGGTTGAAAAAAGATGCAGCCACGATAAGCAGGGGCGTAAAGCCGGAGACAAACGAGGCCCAGGAGATGCCGGCGACGCCCTGGGCCCTTTGCGCCACAAAGATGATCATGGGAAAGATCCCCCAAAGCAGCCATGTGATGCGGTTGGGCCGGGCTTTGCCGACGATGGTTTCGAATAAATAATAAAAGCCGCCCAGGGAGCCGATGACGGCGCCGATAACCGCGCAATATTCAGGAAGCATAAACCGCCCAAACCAAATTAGTATGCAGGTCTTTATATCATGCCGTTATGAATGACATCCAACCTGAAAAATTCAAAATCTGATCCGGCATTGCATATCAAATCTCCCAGAAACCTGTAAAGCCTTTTAAAAATTATATTTGTGTGAAAATATGATTTATTCAGGAACGGTCTGCCCGAACCTTTATTATGGTGATCAATTGATTTGCAAGTCATTACAGGAAAATATCAGGAAATTATGAGCTTTTATTCGATGATTGAACGCTTTGTCAGAGCTAAAAAATTTCTCAAGGGAATCACTTTGGGCCTTGACCGGTTCAAGCTCAAATTTTTGTTGTCTCTTCATATTTTCCATGTTATCGGATACAAACATCGGAACACGGATAATTCAACGCAGGCTTTTCTGGATTTGTTGTCTTATTACCGCCATGGATGGAAATTTTTCTATAGGCAATATATAGAAAACTTTCCATCTATTTAAACTGTTAGAGAATTACCATGGGCTACACTGAAGAGCAGATTGGCAAATTTGAGGCTGAGTACACAAAAGTACACCAGGGCCTTCAAGAACTAATGTTGCAAACTGTATTGGCTGGGCAGGAGTCAGACCATGCAGGTGTAAAAGAGCATCTCTTGTACGGCGCGGCACGCAGATTAAATATCCTGAAACGATGTCTGGAAAATATTTTTAATGAATTCCCCCTGACTGCTATCAAGCCACTTCAGAGAGATGTGGTTTATGACATGCAAATAAACCTACATGCTTATGTCATGAGTCTCTCTGGTATTTTTGATAATTGGGCTTGGTCCTTTGTCTATAGGCATGATTTGTTAGCCGATGTTGGTGGAAAACATGGAGTTGGTCTGTTTCGTGAAGGCACATGCAAGCACCTCCCTAAACCGCTTCGTGACTATCTTTCATCTGGAATAATTACAGACTGGCATGAGAAATACCTAAAATCTTATCGAGATGCATTGGCTCATAGGATACCGCTGTATATACCTCCAGCAGAATTCACTAATGAAGAGGGCGAGCGTTACAACGACCTTGAAAGTAAGAAAATGGAATTGATAAGGGCCAAGGAATGGAAAAAGCTTGATGAACTTTATGAAGAACAAGAAAGCATAGGGAGACCATCTTTTATGTTTCTGCACTCTTTTGAAGGGGAGCCGTCTAAGCCTGTTTTATTCCATCCGCAGGTGTTGTGCGATGGATTGGCCGTCGTTGAATTCGGGGCTCTGTACATGAAGCACTGGAATGAACGCGCCTAACAAGTCGCTCGTTCGGACGCAAACTACGCTGCGCTTCGTTTGCGCCGCATAGCTTCAACGTTATACATCAGTGAGGTAATCCTTGCGGGACTTAGATCAAAAATATTTGACAAGGCTGTTAATTTAGGCCACCTGCTATTGGATAAGGGATATGCTAAAGCTTGGTTCGCATGGGTTGAATGGGTGACATTGTCATCTTTTCTGTATGTAGCTAGTGTGAAACTTGAAGTTTTCATTTTAAAAATTATCTCCGGTTTTTCGTTTCGGGTAGTATTCTTTGTCGGGCTGGCAGCTGCAGAGCATTTTACAATCAGCAATATACACTATTTTAGTGACAAGCCTGGGAGAGCTCTTCTTTTAGCTCTTGTCGTCAGTACTACTGGTTTATTAGTCGTTTTCAACGTGGTTTGGTCAATAATAGCATTTAGCAATGTATAACAAAAAAAAATGAACTTGGACCGGGTGAGAGCATGCAGTTATTGAACGTTCCAGTTTTTTCAAACTTTTTCGTTTATTGGCCGTTTTCGTGGTTCGCCACCCGGCCCGTTATTTTAGCGTTAAAGGACCCCACAATGTGTCTATTATTATGGGGTGAGAAAGTTTGATTTTGTCCCTATGATTTAATTTTCCAGTGCTCAGTATTAGACCAGCATAACAGCTTTAGATACTGCAACCATCCTGGATTCCCGATAGCCCCGGCTTCTTCAGATATCAGGGGCAAACAAGGGGCTTTGGGATCAAAACCTTATGGCCGGCACCAGGGTTGCGAGGACGGACCGGGAATAGCCTTCCATTTCAATGAACTGGATCCCCAGCTTGATCTGGGTTCCCTGGATCCGGGTGCTTTTGACCTCGCCGGAAAGGGTTA
>JAAUSZ010000006.1 GCA_012031875.1 Desulfobacula sp. | reverse complement strand
GAATTGTTCTGGGAAGAAGTAAAAGTCAAATTAAAAAACACTGCCGGATCACAGCTATAGAATGTGGATTGACCCGGTGGAACTTCTGGAGCATGACGGGCATCATATCAGGCTCTCCAGTCCGAATTCATATTCCGTCAAGCGTTTGAAAGAGAATTACCTGCCGCTGTTTGTCGAAGAGTTTTCAAAGCTCGGTCATCCGGCTGTTCAGGTTGAATTCAAAGTGGCCTTACAGGAAAAAGGCGCTTCAAAAAAGAATTCTAAAAAATCAGGGTCCTATCCTGCACTTGCAGTGAAACCAAAGGGTCCAAAACAGATGTCCCTGCCCGGGCTCAACGTAAGATTCAATAATGGACGATTGCTTAAAAAAGGCTTTACCTTTGATGATTTTGTTGTAGGCAGAAATTCCGACTTTGCATATTCAGCTTCCCTATCCCTGGCCCATGGGACTCGGAACGGTTCAAACATCCTTTATCTGTTGGGAAAAACCGGCCTGGGGAAGAGCCATCTTTCCCAGGCGTCGGCCATCATATCATTACCCATTGCCGGTCCAAGAGGGTTTATTATGTGACTGCCGAAGATTTCACCAATGAAATGATCCATTCAATTAAAGCCAATACCATTGATCAATTTAAGGAACGATATAGAAAAGAATGTGATGTCCTTATTCTTGAAGACATTCATTTTTTAGCAGGAAAGGACGCAACCCAAAAAGAACTCGCCATTACACTGGACTATCTTTTTGAGGCGGATAAAAAAATCATCTTGTCCGGCTATGACCTTCCGGATGATATCCCCAAACTCAATGATCAATTGAAATCAAGACTGACTCTCGGGCTTGTGACGGAAATATCGGCGCCGGATTATGAAACCCGGGTCAGAATTTTAAAAAAGAAATCAAAGGATTTCGGGGTTGCCCTCCCAAAAGAGGTGACGGAATATATTGCCCAGGAACTGAGCGACAATGTCCGGCAGCTTGAAAGCGGTCTCTTCGGCGTAGCAGCAAAGGGACGGCTCATGGGATATGACATTGATATTGAGCTTGCAAAGAGTGTTCTGGCAAATATCATCAACATAAAAAAGAGGATTACCATAGAATCCATTAAAAAACTGATATGCGACGAATTCTCCATATCGGAAAAAGAAATCACATCGGCCTCCAGGCAACAGAGAATTGTAAGGCCCCGCCAGATTGCCATCTTTCTTTCCCGGAAATACACGGATCAACCGATTAAAACCATCGGCAGCAGTTTTAACCGGTACCATGCAACAGCCATATATGCCATTAATTCCATTGAAAAAGAGCTAAAACAAAAAAGTGTTCTTTTTGAACAGATCAATTATCTTTCCAAAAAAATTGAAACAGGCAAATTATAGATGGGAATCCCGGTGTCGGTTTTCAGGCAGCTTCGGTCCATATCTGGGAAAGCCTACGTTACAACAGAAAAAGAAGAATTGCTGTGTTATTCCTATGATGCGACAGGGATTTCCCATCTTCCGGATGGTGTTGTTTTTCCCGGGTCGGAAACCGAAATTTCAAGGATTTTACAGCTCGCCTCAAAAGAGAAATTAATCGTTGTTCCCCGCGGGACCGGTTCCGGTATGACGGGAGGATCAGTCCCCGCCAAAGGCGGTCTTGTCTTGGTGACCAGCCGGATGAATAAGATTCTCAGCATTGATGAAGAAAATTTTATCATCAGGGTTCAACCCGGGGTGATTGTTTCAGATATTCATAAAGCGGTTGAAGAAAAAGGTTTGTTTTATCCTCCCGATCCATCCAGTTCATCGGTTTGCACCATCGGCGGGAATATCGGGGAATGCGCGGGAGGCCCGAGGGCTGTAAAATACGGAGTTACCCGGGATTATGTCCTTGGGCTGAGGGCTGTCCTGCCCTCCGGCCAGGTGATTCAAACCGGCGTGTCCACGGCAAAGGGGGTTGCCGGCTATGATTTGACACGCCTGATTGTGGGATCTGAAGGGACCCTGGCCGTGGTGACGGAAATCACATTAAAGCTTTTGCCGAAACCTTTGGCGGTAAAAACCATGGCTGTTTTGTTCGACAGCATGACAAAGGCCGCCCGCACCGTGTCCGGGATTATGAAAAACGCTATCATCCCAAGGTGTGTTGAATATCTTGATGAGGAATGCCTTTGTCTGATCCGGGATCATTTGAGCTTTGATATTGCCGAAAATATTAAGGCGCTTTTGATTATTGAACTGGATGGGAACCCTGACGCGGTTGAAAAAGATGCAGAGCAAATCCGGGAGTTTTGTTTTTCTTCGGATGCCCTGGAGGTAATGACGGCCCAAACCCCGGCAGAAGCGCAGACTCTCTGGGAAGCCAGGAAAGCCTTATCCCCGGTTCTATATAAGATTGCAGCCCATAAAATCAATGAAGACATTGTGGTTCCCATCAATAAGATACCGGAAATGGTTGAGGTGGCCCAAAGAATCCAGAGAACATCGGGATTGAGGGTGGTGAGTTTCGGTCATGCAGGGGACGGCAATATCCATTGCAATATCATGTATGATCAATCGGATGCAGATGCGTGTGAAAGAGCCAAGAGGGCGGTTGAAGAATTGTTCAGTGAAACCCTGCGCCTGGGGGGCACCATCACCGGGGAACATGGGGTGGGGATGACCAAAAGAAAATTTCTGCCCGATGAAGTCGGGGAAACCCAAATCAATTTGATGAGGGGAATTAAGCGGGTATTTGATCCCCTGAATATCTTAAACCCGGGGAAGATATTTGAATAGGAAATATTTCTAAGATAAATGGCCGGCTTCCGGCCTTGGAGATAAACAAAGGATCAGTGCATTTTCACGGCGTAATGGTTATGTATCAGGAGTTTTTCCAGGATATCAATTTTGGGATTTCGACTTCGCATGACACAGCAGCGAATGGATATTGAACAATATTTTGCACAAAGCTTGTTTTTTTTATTAAATTCACCAAAACAATCCGGCATGTCTATGGAGTCCTTTTTAATCGAGGGCGTGACAATGACCTGGTCCAGTTTTTTAATTTCCATATTCATTCCATAATTAGATTAAATTTTTCCATATTTAAGTTAAAAACACCCTTTGGTCAACCCCTATTTTATTTAATCGGGGCGACCATGGATTCCAGCCTGTCAACCAGGGGTTTTAGGCTTTGTTTCTGCGTCGCTGCTATGGAAATGCCCTGGGTTAACAGCCACTGATCTTCAAAGGCGTCCAGCTCGATCCTGTCTGTTTTGTTAAAAACCAAAAGCGTTGGGATGGTATCCAGTTTCAGATTTTTAAGGATCTGTTCGACGGTCTCTTTTTGTTGCTTATAGCGAGGGCTGCTGATATCAATCACATGCAGGATCACATCGGCATCCGTCAGCTCGTCCAATGTGGCATGGAAGGCTTCCATGAGATCCTTGGGCAGGTTTTGAATAAATCCTACGGTATCCGTAATGATGACCTCGATATCTTTTGGGAATCTTAACCGCCTGCTGGAGGGATCAAGGGTGGCAAAAAGCCGATTGGCCGCAATGATGCTGCTTTGGGTCAGGGTGTTCAGCAAGGTTGATTTTCCCGCATTGGTATAGCCCACAATGGAGATAACAGGGATCCCTTTTTTATTCCGCATGGATTTTTGTTGCCGCCGCTGTTTTCTTATTCTTGTAATTTCATTTTTCAGCCGGTCTATTTTTTCTCTGACACGGCGCCGGTTGATTTCAAGTTTTGTTTCTCCGGGCCCCCGGCCGCCGATACCGCCGGTCAACCGCGACATGGCGGTATTTTTGGTAATCAACCGGGGCAGAATATATTCCAGTTGGGCAAGCTCCACCTGGTATTTGCCCTCCCTGGATTTGGCCTGGGTTGCAAAGATATCCAGAATCAGTTGGGTGCGGTCGATGACCTTCATTTCAACAAAATCCGTGATGGAACGGATTTGAGAAGAGGTTAATTCCCTGTCAAATATCAGCAGGCCGGCATGTTTCTGGATGGCCTGGATCACTATTTCGGATAATTTCCCTTTGCCCACGACGTATTTGGGATCAATGAGTTTGCGTTTTTGAATGGCGGTCCCAATGATATTGATACGGCTTGTTTTGCAGAGTTCTTTCAGTTCATCCAGGGAAGCGGCGGCATCCTTCTGATCCAGGGTCACGGCATTGATGAGGAAGGCATTTTCCCTGCCGGATTCAGGCTTGTATAAGGAGTTTTTCCGGGTCAGCTCAGACTCAAGCGCCAGGATTTGAGAAAGGCAATCGGCTTTCAGATCCTCAACCCGAACAGGGCTGAGAACCTTGTAAGGCTCCGCATCTTCGTCCGGAAGGATGTGGCCGGAATAGACAAATCCCGGTTGGCCGTCGGCCCGGATACAGACAGCAGTGATATAATCCAGGCGCAAAAGGGCAAGGTCGGTCAGATCGTCCCTGGTCAGGGGCTCCTCTTTTAAATGGGTATGGACCAGCCTGAGGCCTTTTAGTTTTCCCGGATGGGCCATATAATCGGAAATTACGGGAATGACAATCCTCTGGGGATCACCGACCATGACATGGATGACTTTGCCGTTCCTGTCAATGAGAACCCCGATCTGCCGTTTGATGTCGTGGGAAAGCCCCACAAGGCTCAGGACAAGTTCCGGATCAGCGATGTATTCAGGCAGGGTTTGATACTGGTACAGGGTTTCGATAAGTTTGATCTGGGTATGTCTCAGGCCTTCGATATTACCATAAACCTGATTTTTCATTCAAATTCCTGAAAAGAGTCTGGAGAAAGTTCTTCAAAGCGGGTGTATTGACCCAAAAAATGCATCAGGGCCATGCCGGTGGCCCCGTTCCTGTTTTTGGCCACAATAATTTCAGCCATGCCTTTTTTGGGATTATCCGGCTCCTTGTTATAGACCTCATCCCGGTAGATAAAGGCGACAATATCGGCATCCTGCTCCAGGGCTCCCGACTCGCGCAGATCCGAGAGCATGGGACGTTTGTCCGAGCGCTGTTCCAGCATTCGGTTTAACTGGGACAGGGCCATGATGGGCACATTCAGTTCCTTGGCCAGGGCTTTTAAAGACCTGGAAATTTCCGCAATTTCAAGGTCTCTCCGATCCGTCCGGAACGGCGGCTTCATGAGCTGGAGATAATCAATGACGATAAGGCCCAGTTCATCGTGTTTCTGAAACAGCTTTCTCGACTTGGCCCGTATCTCCATGGCCGTGATATTGGGCGTGTCGTCAATAAAGATCGGCAGGTCATTTAAGATCCCGGCCGCATCGGTGGCATTCTGCCAGTCTTCCTGGCTGATAAAACCGGTCCTGAGCCGGTTGGAATCAATCCTTGCTTCAGAGGTCAAAAGCCTCATGGAAAGCTGTTCATTGGACATTTCAAGGGAAAAAACAGCCACGGGTTTGTGTTCAAAAAGCGCCACATTTCTGGCAATATTCAGGGCAAAAGCGGTTTTTCCCATGCTGGGCCTTGCCGCCAGAATGATCAGATCGGATTTCTGCAACCCGGATGTGATTTTATTGAGTCTTGTATATCCGGTGGACAGTCCTGAGAGGCCGCCGGCTTTTCCCTGCTGGTCTTCAAGTTTATCAATATTCAGGTTGATCAGTTCTCCCAGGGGTTTAAAACCGCCCTCGGTTTTTTTTGCAGAGATGTTGAAGATCGAAGATTCGGCAAAATCGATAATATCTTCAAAATCACCCTGGTCCTTCAGGCATTTTTCAATAATACCGGAGGAGGCATTGATCAATTGCCGGAGAGAGGATTTGCCCTTAATAATATTGGCGTAATGAACGGCATTGACCGCAACCGGGGCTGCATCGGCAATGGCGGCCAGATAGGAGGCGCCGCCGATGCTTTCCAGCTCTCCTTTTTCCTTGAGCCGGTTGACGATGGTGATCAGGTCCGAAGGTTCTCCCTTTTGGGCGAGATCCATCACTGCCCGGTAGATTTTTTGATGGGAGCCCTTGTAAAAATCTTCCGGGGATAAGATGGAGATGATATCATGAAGACTGTCGTTGTTGATGAAGATGGCGCTTAAAATGGATTGTTCCGCATCCATGTCCTGGGGCGGGGTTTTATTGAGAAGCGGGTCTTCGGATATTTTTGTTTTTTTGGCCGCCATAGAATCATAAACAGCATATCCGGGAAAATTTATGAACATCTTCCCGGATATGCTTTAGAGACTAGTTTTCCTGGTTTTCTTCAGCAATGACCTTAACCGTTATTTCAGGCTCAACATCCTTATAAAGACGGATGGGGACTTTGTATTCCCCGATTTCTTTGATGGGTTCAGCCAGAAGAATGGCGCGGCGTTCCAGTTCAATATGGCTGTTGTTGAGGGACTCCTTGATATCATGGGTTGTCACAGAGCCGTAAAGAAGGGTGTCTTCATGAACTTTGGCCTTAATGGTAATGACAACATTTTTAATTTTTTCTGCCAGTTCTTCGGCAATCTTTCTTTCTTTGGCAATCTGGAGTTCCAGTTTTGCTTTTGCCTGTGCCATGACGGTTCTGTTCTGGGGAGTCGCAATAATGGCTTTTCCCTGGGGTAGAAGATAGTTGCGGCCATAGCCTTCGGCCACAGTGCATTCCGTCCCGGCGATTCCAAGTGTGTCAATGGTTTCTTTTAATATTACTCTCATTTAAACCTCCAAAAAGTACACCCTAGGATTTTATATCAAGGGGATGACTTTTATTTTATGATGTAGCCGTATCCAGTTTTCTAAAATTAATCCAAGTATCAAACAACCCGCATCCGATGACAAGGAGCAGGAACTGAGGAAGGATTGCAATCAGCATATAAAAGAAAAACCTGACGGCAAACGGCGCCCTCTTTTTTTGAAAAAGAAATGATACAACCGCAATTCCCTGAAAAAAATAAACAAACAATAATACGATCAAAACGTTAATAGAAAAAATTCTTAGTGGGCCCGAGGCAAAGAAAATTAAAACAGACACGACAATCAGGCCGATGACAAGGGTGTCGGGAGCCTTCCAGCGGTTTAAATTTTCAATGGTTTTTACGATGATTCCCTTTTTAATAAGATCTTCTTCATCAAAAGGATGTTCAGCCATATCATCATCAGATATGAATTGATAAAAACACCCGGAGCAGCCAGAAGGATAAGCGAATTCTCCTTCTCAAACATCTGCCGGTCAAGATTCATCTCAGGATAAATACGCTCCAGTTCAGAAAAAAATTCACCTGACAGGGCATAATAGTTTGAGATATAACCGGATATAAGCTGATGAAGTTCCTGTCCTTTTAAAACAGAATAAAGCAAGGCGCCCAAAAACAGGAGCCGAACACGAGAAGACAGGTGGCCAGCATTATTTTCCCAATTGGAAAATGATTTTCAATGCACTCACCCAGGACAAAACCCGTCATCAAAAGGGAGCCGAAATAAAGCGTAATCATCACAATGTTGCGGGTGACAAGCATGAGTATGGCAAGGCTTGTCAGCATGATGATGACTCCGCCTTTTCTGCCGGTTTTCAACCGGTAAAACAATACGGGCAGGGGAAGGAATAACCAGGTTGCAACCCCTGTCAGCGGTATCATGTACATGCCGGCAATAATCAACATATATAAAAGGATACCGGTTAAAATATCCTTAACTAAGGTTGATTGTATTTGCATGCCTGTCATCTGCATTGTTCCTCAGGATGGATCTGATCAATACATGGGCTTGCCGACAAAGGGAAGCAAGGCGATCATGCGGGATTGTTTGATGGCCACCGTCAGTTCCCGTTGGTGTTTGGCACAGGTTCCCGTGATCCTCCTGGGAATAATCTTGCCCCGTTCCGTAATGAACAGCCTAAGCGCCTTGGGGTTTTTGTAATCAATATCAAGGTCCTTATCCACACAGAATCTGCATATTTTACGGCGTTGATAAAATTTGTTTTTACCGGCGCCTTTTTGGGGTTTTTTACTGCTGTTATTATACATGGTTATTTTCTCCCGATTTTAACTATTCTGGTTCTTCGTCAGTTTCCGTATCGTCATCATCTTCCTCTGAGGCATCATCAACCGCACTTTCTTTATCAGAGGCTTCATCTGCTTCATCTGATTTTTTGGGTTTGTTTTTTGCCTCTTCAGCTTCCTTTTCAAGCTGTTCCAACGTTACGTCCTCTACAAGAAGGATGGTCATGAATTTCATGACATCATCGCTCAAGCGGAGATTTCTCTCAAGTTCTTTAACCAGTTCACCTGAGCCGCCGTATGTCACACAGACATAATGACCCCGGAGTTTTTTCTTGATTTCATAGGATAGTTTTTTGCTTCCCCAGTCATCGAAATCGATTAGATAACCATTTTCCTTGGCAATGATATTTCTGACTTTATCAAACAGGTCCGTCCGTGTTTGATCCTGAAGATCAGGGTCGGAAATAAAAACAGTTTCGTATTTCCTCATTTTTTCTCCTTACGGATATAAAGCCCCGGCCATAAGCCCGAGCAAGGATTAATAATAATGCAATACCTGCCGGTCAAGCATTGCATAAAATATTTCATATATCATTTGTGCCCATTGGGGTCAATATGAATATTGTTCGGGTGAATACATTCACCTTTTGGATGGGATTAAGGGGTATGATTTTCATGGGTCCGGATCTTGCCTGTGATATTGACCCCCAGACCCAGGTCTAAAGCCTTTTGGCTGAATTCATCAAGGAATTTAAACAGGAGTTGGCGCTGGTTTTTTCCATGGGAGATAAGCAGGGCGGACACTTCCTGTTCCCTATTTTTTTTCCAGGTCAGGGCGTTTTTAAATAGGGTGCTTTCATTGGACAGCTCTTCAATGATTTCATGGACCGATTGGTATCTTTTTTCCGGTAATTCGGCGCAGGCTTTGAGAATAAATTTCTTTAGGGGCTCCGGAATCTCCGGCGCCTGGGCAGAAGGCATATTCAGCCTTCCGTTTGAGGTCATCAGGGCTAAAGGGCCTTGATCTTCTCCGCGGGAAAAAGGGGTCCGGCCGGTCAACATTTCATAGATCAGGATTCCAAGACTGTAAATGTCTGATCTGGGGTCGGTTTTTCCGCCTTTGATCTGTTCGGGCGCCATATAATAAATATTTCGATCTTCCATGCGCCCTTCCTCCGGGATGGGGGCGGGAAGGCTGAAATCCGATACCAGCACATGACGCCCCTCTGTGATAAAAATATTTGAAGGGGTCAGGTGCTGATGGGTTAATTTTTGATCATGGGCATGGGCAAGAGCGGAGCAGATCTGGGCCATAAGAAACAGGGCGTCGTCCAGGGGGAAAAGGATTTTTCTTTCAAAAAATAAGTCTAAGGGATCACCATCAATATACTCCATGATAATGAAAAAAGTGCGATACCGTTCCTCAATATCATAAATTTGGGCAATATGGGGGTGGTTCAGGTCGGCAACACGACGGATTTTCTTTTTGAAGCCGGTAAGATTTTCTTTTGGCTGCGCCTGATGATGTTTCATCATTTTTACGGCAACAGGAATATTTAATAACCTATGGGACCCTTTATATACAAAGCCGTTCCTTCCCTCTCCGAGTGGTTGGGCAATATGGTAGCGGCCGATGGCTTTTGCCCCCGGGTCTGATAGATCATCAAGCCGGTTTGTTAATAACCCGGTTAAAAAATCAATTAACCCTTGCTGCAATCGGCAGGCTTCATCAAACTTGGATGCCGGCAGTTCCCAGACCACCATTTCAGATTCTGAAACAGCATCGGATATCAGGGATTCCGCGGAGAGAAAGCCCATATCCCCGATGACGTCGCCTTCTCTTTTCCGGCCTGCCGGTTCAAAAATCCCGGCCTCATTTTTTAAGGCAATTCGGCAACTTCCCTTCTGGATGATATAAAGGCAATTCTGAGGATCCCCCGCGGAAATGAAAGGGGTGTCCCGGTCAAAGGCTCTGCGGGACATGCAGTTCAGCAGGGAACAGAGCCCCTCTTTGGGTATGGTCCTGAGCCATCTTGTGTTCAAAAGAAAATCAATGTCCTGGGGTGTGATTTCTCCGTTTATCCCTGTTTCCGGTTCAGCTCCATTGTCGACGGGAAAAAGAAATTCAAGGCCTGTTTTATATTGTTTTTCAGTTTCCGTGATTTGTGCCCAGGCCACCCTGCAAAAGAAGGTATCCCATTGATTCAACTCCGGGTTCTTCATCATGAGCTTGGGTTTGATGCCGGTTTCAAAGCTTTTATCGGATTCGATCAGAACCCCTTGAACCCCCAGGTTAAGAACATTTGCAAAATGATAGATGCTTGAATTTTCAGTTTCAAAAAACACGACAGCCAGCCTCGGGTCATCCAGCCTCTCTCTTACGGTTTTTCGAAGATCGCGGAAAGTCGCCATGTAAGGTCTCCTTTTTTAGTCAATACCGGCAGCACCATATTGTTTATCATCCTGACAAGGATCATTGAAGCAAATCCCCGTGTTAAAGATCGATTTGGTCCGGGAACAGATGCCTTCCGGCATAGTCCATATGTACCCCGGATTCAATGAACAGCTTGACAATATCTTTATCGATGAGCTGGTTCTCGCTCATCTGCCTCAGCACCTTAATCGTCTCGCTCAAGGTCATGGGCTTTTTATAAGGCCTGTCCACGGCGCACAGGGCTTCAAAAATATCGGCAATGGCCAGGACCCTTGCCTGGGTATTAATATTTTCCCGGTCCAGATGCAAGGGATATCCAGAACCGTCAAGCTTTTCATGGTGAGCCCCGGCAATGGAAGGAATGTTTGACAGCTTTTTGGGCCATGGAAGCTTATTGAGTATTTTTTCGGTTAAACGGGCGTGGCCATTGATGATCTCTCGTTCCTTAGAGGTTAGCGTTCCTTTTATGATGCACAGATTTTCAAATTCATCTTCCGTGAGATAGGGCAGTTTTGATGTCTTGCAGGATTTTTCATTGATTGCCTCAAGCACATCGATAGATTCCTGATCAAGCGCCTCCCTGCTTGAATTAATATGGGAGAGGGCTGCCATTTCATTTTCCAGGATTTCAATTTCCCGGGCGCATAAGGCATCGATCCGCGCCATCTCTTCCTGCTTTCCCGTCTGATCCAAGATGGACAGCTTTTTTTGAGCCGCCATGAGTTTTTGATTGGCCTTAAAATACTCCCACCGCATCCTGATAAGTTCTATCCTGTCAAAAACCGTCTCAAGCCTGGAGGATTTGCCGATAATATGATCCGGTGTCGTGATTTTTCCGGTATCATGCATTAGGGCGGCTATTCTCAGCTCGTCCATCTGGTCCTCGGAAAGATGGATATCCCTGAAAACGGTGGTGTCTTCATTTATTTTTCCCGCGATCATCATGCAGAGTTCCGTCACCCGCTGGATGTGGCCTCCGGTATGTTTTGATTTTTCATCTATGGATACGGCAATGGCTTTGATAAAGGCCTCAAACAATGCCTTCATCTCAACAATGAGCCTTTGCTGGGTTAAGATAACCGAGGCCTGGCCGGCCAGGGCCGCGGCTTTCTCCTGGGCGTCTTTGCTGAAAGGGATGATTTTTCGGGAAGACGGGTCCTGGAATTGATCAACTGGAGGACCCCGATGATATCATCCTCATGGTTTCTCATGGGAATGACAACCATGGACTTGCTCCTGTAGTGAAGCGCTTCGTCAAATTTTTGGGTTCCGTTGAACTGAAATTGATTTGTTTTGTAAACATCCTCAATATTAACGATCTCGCCGGTATGGAATACATAGGAAGACACATTGGAAAGATTCGGCGTATCATCTTCCCGATACAGAGGGACACTTGGAAGATCAAGGCATCCCGCCTCCTCATCAATCTTCAGGGACTCGTTATGAAAGACATGGAAATTCAGTTTCTTTTCTTTCTGGTCAACCAGATACAGGGTTCCGCCGTCGGCCTTTGAGAATCGTCTTGCAATGGAAAGGATCATTTTCAGGAGGGCCCGGATATCCTTTCCCGTGCCCAGCGCTTTGCCGATGGCCGTCAGTTCGGATATTTCCCTGGCCTGCTCCTCAAGGAAGGGGCAGAGTTCATCAAGAATATTCTCAATAACTATATTAATCCTTGAGTTTTCAGAAAATTTTCCAATATTCTGCATAAAATTTCCTCAAAGTGTTCAGAACAGGATCATGCATCAATTTAAAGATTGAAATATCAAAAATAAAAACAGGACACAAGGAAAGAAAAATCAATGGCCGGAATTCTATTGATTTTCTTGCTATTTACATCTGGTTGTGGCATTGATGAAGGCCTAAAATATCGGTATTACGGTTCATTATTTTAAGAAGAGCGAACAAGGAGTGAATACAATGGAGGAACGGTACCATCCTGAAACAGTGGAACCTAAATGGCAGGCATACTGGAATGAAAACCAATTGTTCAAGGTCACCGAGGACCCGTCCAAAGAAAAATACTATCTTCTGGAGATGTTCCCTTATCCTTCAGGCAAAATCCATATCGGCCATGTGAGAAATTATACCATCGGAGATGTCGTGGTCCGGTATAAACGGATGAAGGGGTTTAATGTTCTTCATCCCATGGGATGGGATGCCTTTGGCATGCCGGCTGAAAATGCAGCCATTGATAACAATACCCATCCTGCCGCCTGGACTTATAACAATATCCGCACCATGAGGGCCCAACTTAAGAAAATGGGATTCTCCTATGACTGGGACCGGGAAATCGCCACCTGTACGCCCGAGTATTATCGCTGGGAGCAGTTGCTTTTTTTAAAGATGCTGGAAAAAGGGATGGCCTATCGAAAGGAATCCTATGTCAACTGGTGTGAAAAATGCCAGACCGTTCTGGCCAATGAGCAGGTTGAAAATGACAAATGCTGGAGATGTTCCCAGCCGGTCCAGCAGAAAAAACTCTGGCAATGGTTTTTCAGGATTACGGATTATGCGGAAGACCTTCTGATTCACTGTGATCAATTGCCGGGATGGCCTGAAAAAGTAACGGTCATGCAGAAAAACTGGATCGGGAAAAGCATTGGTTCCGAAATCAGATTCAAGGTGGACGGGCACGACCTGGAGATTGAAGTCTTTACCACACGGTCGGATACGGTTTTCGGGGCAACCTTCATGTGCCTTGCCCCCGAGCATCCCCTGGTTGAAACCCTTTCTCAGGGGACCGGCAGGGAAGGGGAGGTGGCCGCTTTCATCCAGAAAATATCCAGGCAGGAAAGGTCGGCAGAAGGTCTTGAAAAATATGAAAAAGAGGGTGTCTTTACCGGTGCCTTCTGTATCAACCCGGCCACCGGAGAAAAAATCCCTGTATATACGGCCAATTTTGTACTGATGGGCTATGGCACCGGGGCCATCATGTCGGTTCCCGCGGGAGACCAGCGGGATTTTGATTTTGCTCGAAAATACGGGCTTGACATCCGGGTGGTGGTTCAGCCGCAGGGTGAGGCCCTTGAGGGCGCCGCCATGACCGAGGCCTTTACAGGGGATGGGGCGCTGGTGAATTCGGGTGAGTTTAACGGAATGGACAATAAAACCGCCATGGAGGCCATCACCACCTGGCTGGAAAAAGAGGGCCGGGCAAAGAAAACCATTTCCTACCGGTTAAGGGATTGGGGAATATCCAGGCAGCGCTACTGGGGGGCTCCCATCCCGGTGATCCACTGTCCCGACTGCGGGGTGGTGCCGGTTCCTGAAAAAGACCTTCCCATTCGGCTGCCCGAAGAGGCCAACCTTCTTGAAAAAGGAGGGTCCCCCTTGCCGGCCCTGGATTATTTTGCCCGCACCACCTGTCCCCAATGCGGCAGAAAGGATGCCAAAAGAGATACGGATACCATGGATACCTTTGTGGAATCGTCCTGGTATTATTTACGGTATTGTTCTCCCGGATATGATAAAGGCATGTTTGATCCCGAAGCCGTTAAATACTGGGCCCCGGTGGATCAATACATCGGCGGGGTGGAGCATGCGGTTCTTCACCTTCTCTACTCCCGGTATTTTATGCGGGTATTGAATTCCCTGGGGATGATTGATTTTAAAGAACCTTTTACACGGCTTCTGACCCAGGGCATGGTGTGCAAAGAAACCATGATGTGCCCGGACCACGGCTATCTTTTCCCTGAAGAGGCGGTGAAAAATCCAGACGGCAGGGTCGTCTGCACAAAATGCAGCAAGGACGTTGAAATCGGGCGGGTCATCAAGATGTCCAAGTCCAAGAAAAATGTGGTGGATCCCAATGAATTGCTTGAAAAATACGGCGCCGATGTCACCCGGTTGTTTTCATTATTTGCCGCTCCGCCGGAAAGGGATCTGGAATGGAGCGAAGACGGGGTTGAGGGAAGCAACCGGTTTGTCAACAGGGTATGGCGGCTGGCCATGGACTCGATGGAAAAAATAAACGGGCTTGAACCCTTTTCAGGCCCGGCTTCGGATCTTACGTCAAATCCTGCAAAGACGCTTTATATCAAGGCCAATCAGACCATTCAAAAAGTGACCCGGGACATTGATAAAAGCTTTCATTTTAACACGGCCATTTCCGCCGTCATGGAGCTGGTGAACGATATCTACGCCGTTGATCTTGAAACCGCGGATACAGAACTCAAAAGGGTGCTTGCGTTCAGCCTTGAAAATATTCTTTTGCTTTTGTCACCGATTATTCCCCATTTTTGTGAGGAAATATTCGAAAAACTCGGCAATAAAGGCTCCATCCTGCTTCAACCCTGGCCGGATTTCAGGGAAGACTCTCTTGAATCCGACGAGATAACGGTTGTGGTTCAGGTCAACGGGAAACTCAGGTCAACATTCAGCCTCAAGGCAGACAGCGACGAGTCAACAATCAGGGACGCGGCACTGTCCGATGAAAAGATAAAAAAACATATCGGGGATAAAAAACCCAAAAAAGTGATTGTCATTGCAAAAAAACAAACCCTTGTAAATATAGTGGTCTAATATGAAATACATGAAAATTTTTTTACCGGTCTGTCTTTTTTTCATTATTGCAGCCTGCGGATATAAATTTGAAGGCGGCGGTTATATTAACAAAGATGTGACGCGTGTCGCGATTAAAGCCCTGGAGAATAAGAGCTCTGAAACAGGGGCCGATGTGATATTCACAAACGCCCTTGTCAGAGAGATACTTCAGAAAACAGATACCAAAGTGGTGGATGAGGCTGCGGCTACTGCGGTCATAGAGGGGACCATCAAGTCGGTGACTTTTTCTTCCCTGTCACGGGCAACCGTGGAATCGGTTATCGAAAGGGGGGTCTCCGCCACCATGGATATTCAGATGGTGAACAAAGATGGAGAAGTGATCTGGTCTGCCATGGATTTGAGTTCGACGGAAAGTTATAAGACATCCCGGGATATGGCTGCGGATGAAGGCAATAAGGGCACGGCTTTGGAGAAAATTGCCGCAAGGACTGCTGAAAGAATCGTCAGCAGAATGTTAAGCAATTTTTAGCGTCGTCATGAAGGCAGGATTTATCATGTGTGATAAATCCTGCCTTGAATTTTATACAGGCAAAGAAAGAAAAAGTGAAGGCCTATGCATTCATAAATTTGAACAGTCTGGAAATTTTCCTGGAAGCGGTTTTTTTATGGATAATGCCTTTTTTAGCTGCTTTGTGAAGTGCAGATTGGTTTTTTCTCAGGAGGTCATCCGCGTTTTCACCCCCGGCTTCTTTTACAGCCCGAACCTTTTTCTCCAGGGTTTTGAGGGTGGTTTTGGCGGATCTGTTTCTAAGCCGTCTTCCCTGACTCTGTTTTGCACGTTTGATTGCCGATTTATGATTTGCCAACTTGATCTTTCTCCTTTATAGATGGGTAACAAATTTAATACTCAGTCATATTTCAAATTCGGAAACATATAGACTTTGCTGAATTTTGTCAAGAAAAACTTGTGGGCAGAATGCTGAAAAAGACTGCCTTGATAAGCCTGTTCACTTTTGGAAGCCGCATCCTCGGCCTTGTGAGAGATTCCCTGATTGCCGTCTGTTTGGGGGCATCATTCCAAAGTGATGCCTTTTTTATTGCCTTTCGTCCCTTTGATCTTTCCCGGAAGCTTTTTTCCGAGGGGATATTCAGCATATCCTTTATTCCTGTTTTTTCCGAAACCCTTGAAAAAGAGGGGCGTCCCCAGGCCTCGGCATTGTTTTTTTCTTTTTTTTTCTTTTTTTCAGTGATCGGGATTCTCATTGTTTTATCGGGAGTCTTTTTTGGGCCTCTATTCATGAAGGTCATTGCTCCCGGGTTCATCCATCACTCGTACGAGTACGGACTGACGTTGATATTGCTGAAAATCATGCTGCCCTATGGTTTTTTTATTCTGATCACCGCACTTTGCATGGGGGTGCTGAATTCTTTTGGAAAATTCGGGGTTCCGGCCATGGCCCCCCTTGTTTTTAATCTGGTCGTCATCATATTTACGCTTTTTATCTCCAGCCGGTTTAATGTCCCGGCAATCGGGTTGTCCATAGGGGTAACCGCCGGTGGAATACTTCAGTTGGCCATTCAGATACCATTGATGATACGGCTTGGCATGCTGAAAATTTCTTTTTTTCGTATTTTTCACCCCGGCCTGGTAAGGGTTGCAAAAATTATGATTCCCTCCATGATCGGTGCCGCCTCCTATCAGATCAATATCATGGTGGCCTCATTTTTCACCTCCGGGCTTGATGAGGGCAGCGTGACGTTTGTGTATTACGCTGACCGGCTGGTTCAATTTCCGATGGCCCTTTTTGCCGGTTCCCTTGCAACGGTTCTATTGCCGGAAATATCAAAAAAGGCTTTGTACGGCCGGATGGATGAGGTCGGGGAACTTTTTTCAAGAGGGGTAAAGCTGGTGTTCTTTGTCACCATCCCGGCCATGGCCGGGCTCATGGCCCTTGATGAACCCATTGTTAAAATCTTATTCGGCCATGGCGCCTTTGGTGTTGAGGCGGTTGAAAAGACGGCGGATTGTCTTTTTTTTCTTGCCCTGGGGCTCTGGGCTTTTACCGGGATGAGATTGTTTGCAACGCTGTATTATTCTCTGATGAATACAGCCATTCCCTTTTATTCCGGAATGATTACCATGGGCCTGAACCTGATCGGCTGTTTGGCATCGGCACCCCTAGGCTTGAAGGGGCTTATCCTGTCTGTGTCCATATCTGCCGTTGCAGGCTTTGTTTTTTATTCATGAATATTCCAGGGACAATGGACATCAGGAAAAACGAGATCATTGTTTCCGCTTGCAGAACTTTTTTTGTATCTGTTATAATGTTTTTCCTTGTCCGGCATGCGGCAGACCTGATTTTGCCGCTGTTGTCATCAAGACTTGGATACGCGATAGGGGTTACCGGCTGCATCGGCCTTGGCATGGTTTTATACCTTGGCATCAACCGGATGATATCCAATCCTGAATTGGAATTCATAAAAAGGGGAATAAAAAAAAGACATCATGACCACGGTTGAGAAGGCAAGTCTATATTTGACCATATTTTTTATCGCCGTCCTTTTAGGTCTGATAGCCTTTTCCGAAAACGGCATTTTTGATTACAGGGCCATCATGGATAAAGAACAACGCGCTCTGGACCAAATCCACCTGGTTGAATCTGAAAATCAGGAACTTGAGAACGAAATCAATGCCTTAAAAACAGATATGGAATACCTGAAACATCTTGCAAAGCATGAACATGACATGATCGAAGAAGATGAGCTGATGTTTAAAGATAAACCGGATAATAAGGGGAATACGCCATGAATCAGGATTTCGGGTCCCTTGAACTCGCAAAATTGTATGAACGGCAAGGGTATTATAAAGATGCCCTTGAAACATATTTATGTCTTGAAGATCAGAACACCGGGCCTGAAATCCAGGCAGGGATAAAACGCATGGCTGAAAAGATAAAAGAAGCCCACGTCCAGACCCCTCCAGGAGAAAAGATATCCGTCCTTTTTGAAAAATGGCTGATGCTTATGGTATTAAGGCACCGGCTGGATAATTTCATCAAGATTAGAAAACGGCTTTTTTGAAAATAAGGGGCAGATCCTTAAGGATGTGTTTTCCCTGAGGCGGGTCTTGTCCCCCGGAAACTATTGCATTCTGACAATTCTGAACCCCAGGCTGTTCCTTTTTGCCACGGGTTTATAATATCCCCGGTAGGCGGCGCGTTGATACTTGCTTGACTGATGCCAGGCTCCTCCCCGGAAGATGCGGTGACTTCCGGTTTTGCTCAGAGGATCGACAATATTATCCTGATAGGTGTCTGTTATGGCGCCTATATTGCGGCTCAGGGGGTCCCGCCACTCGCATGCGTCCAGAACCCATTCCTGGGCATTGCCGTGCATATCATACAGGCCCCATTTATTCGGAGATTTGGTTTTCACAGGGTGCGGCTTGAAATCGCCCGCAGGATTTTGGGCTCCTGAATTATAGCAATACCAAGCCATTTCAAGAATGGCAGGTTCCGGCTCATTGCAGGCAAAGGTGGTCGGAGATCCTTGAGCAAAGGCCGTGGTAGATTCCGCCCGGCAGGCATATTCCCATTCCGCTTCCGTGGGCAGGCGGTATTTATCGGTTTTCTCCCACTCATTCAGAACCCTTATGAATTCAATACATTGGTCCCAGGATACCGAATCCACGGGATAGTTTTTTCCCATGTCGGAAAATGACGAAGGGTTAAACCCCACAAGCTTTTCCCATTGCCCCTGGGTTACCTCTGTTTCTCCCATATAAAAGCTTTTTGAGATGGTCACCTGGTGCTGGGTTTCATTCTCCTGCCGGCCCTTTTCAGACTCAGGGCTTCCCATGACAAAACTTCCCGCAGGAATAAGAACAAACCGCATGCCTAATTTATTGGTGAAAATCGCGGGTTCTGCCCAAAGACTTGAATTTAGTAAACAAAAAAATAAAATTAAAGAAAAGGAGATGAAAAATTTTCTTTTTCAATGTCATAAAGATTTTCCATTATCATGTTAACCCTGCATTTGATAAAACCCTATCACACTATCAAACCCAAGTTCAATGATGAAATTCAGTAAAAAAAGAGTTTAACTGTTGAAAAATCAGGTATAGATGATATTAAATGCATATCCGGTAAAAAAAGGAGCGCGGCCATGAAATTAAAAGAAACCCTTGAAGCAAAGATACCGACAACAAAAACCAATACCAATAGAAAGAAATTATCGGAGAATCCGGAGGGCGAAAGAACAATGGATATGTCTCTTCTCAAAAAGAATGAATTTGCACTGATAGTCGTGGGAGCCCTGCTGGTGACGCTTATTATCTTTTTCTTTTTTTTCAGGACGTCTGATCCTGATCCCCGGTCTGCCCCCGCGAATCAGGCAGTTTCATCCCCCCCCCGACCTTGAGGGTAGAATGGAAAAATTGGAGCAAACCCTTCAAGGGCTTGAAACATCGTCAGCCTTGCCTGGAAATGGGGGAACTGCAAAGGAAAATGCAGGGATCAATCCGCTGGAAGAGCGAGTGGCAAGACTGGAGACTGCATTTTCAGTTAAAATGGACTCCATGATCGAAAGAATAGGGAAGATCGAAAAACAGATTGCCCAATTGGCGGCAAAGCCGGATGTCACTCCGGATGCAACAGAGCCAAAGCCCGGAGCTGCTGTTTCCGCACCTGAAAAAAAGGTCGTAAAAAAAGAAAAAAAAGAATCCATTTTTCATACCGTTCAAAAAGGGGAAACCCTTTTCAGCATCAGCAAAAAATATAATACCAATGTTGAGGCCTTGAGAAAATTAAACAATCTCTCCAATGATGCGGCAATTTTCCCAGGAAATAATATTCTTGTCCGGTGAGGACCCCAGGCGGGTTTGAAATCAAGACATCCCATGTCCATATTTCCTGGAGGGTCCTGATGTATCGGACGTATTGTTTCTCTTTGCCGGCCGCAAGCAGGGGCGGTCTCAATGCTTTTAAATATGATGTTCCTTGCGCTTTCCATCTATCCAAAAAAAATAAGAAACAAAGATATGGATATTCGAACAAGGTATGATGTTTGCTTAAGCGTGATCGTAAGTTCATGGTTTAACAGCCAATGGCTTTATTAATTGGAACGGGAAAATCCGACTCATTAAAGACATTTGAAAAGGAGAACAAATGCAAGAGGGACAATACTCACCCATGGCAACAGCGCTTACACTGGAAGATGATGAGCCTCCCAGTAGCAGGCGTGCTGCAATAACCCACCCCCCGGCTTCAACAGCCGTTTCCTACCCGATCATTTTTAAAAACACGAATCTTATCCAGGCCGCAAAGATTCAGATCAGTCGGCGCAGCCCCAGAACCAGTTCGAGAACGAAATCGTTTCGGCGTAATTTCTATCCTTTGGTCGCAGACAAAGAATGGAACGATTGGCAATGGCAGGTCAGCAACCGCATCCGGACCTATGAAAAACTGAGCCGGATTTTGTCCTTATCGCCTGATGAAACACTGGTCAACAGCGGGACCCAGCTTCCACTGAGCATTACACCCTATTACCTCAGCCTTGTCTCGGCCGATGATCCTGGTCAACCCCTGCGCAGATCCGTGGTTCCCAACGTCAACGAATGGGTTAAAATGCCCTGTGAATCCGATGATCCCCTGGGCGAGGAACATCAGAGTCCGGTGCCCGGCCTTGTCCATCGCTATCCGGACAGGGTTTTATTCCTGCTTTTAGATTTTTGCTCCACCTATTGCCGGTATTGCACCCGGTCAAGGGTGGTGGGACACGGAAATATTCATGCCGGACGAACAAGGTGGGAAAAAGCCATTGATTATATCGCAAGAACTCCGATGGTCAGGGATGTCCTCTTGTCGGGAGGCGATCCTCTGACCCTGAGCGACGACCGCTTGGAATGGATATTGTCCAGACTGCGGCGGATCCCCCATGTGGAGATTATCCGTATCGGCACCAAGGTGCCGGCGGTTTTGCCCCAGAGGATTACCCCTAGGCTGGTTAAAATGCTCAGGCGGTATCATCCCCTCTGGATGAGCCTTCATTTTGTCCATCCGGATGAATGTACCCCAGAAACCGCCAAAGCCTGTGCGATGCTTGCCGATGCCGGTATTCCCCTGGGATCCCAGACGGTTCTTCTGAGGAATATCAACGACTCCGTGGATACCATGAAATCCCTGATGCAGGGACTGATGAAAATGAGGGTCAGACCCTATTATCTTTACCAGTGTGATCCCATAACAGGGTCGGGACACTTCAGGACTTCCATTGAAAAGGGGCTTGACATCATTCGCGGCCTCCGGGGAGTTACAACCGGCTATGCCGTTCCCACCTATGTTGTGGATGCCCCCGGCGGCGGAGGGAAAATTCCCTTAATGCCGGATTATGTCCAGGGGCATACGGCTGAAGAGATGATTCTTACCAATTATGAAAACAAAAGTTATCGATATCCTGATCCTCTTCCCGGGGACTGTGCGTTCTGAGAACGCACCAAAAGGGATGCAAATCTTTTTACCAGGAGAAGGAGAAAGATAATGATAATAGGACTGACCTATGACCTGCGCCAAGATTACCTGGACATGGGCTATAGCGAACTTGAGACAGCGGAATTCGACACCGTCGAAACCATTGAGGGCCTGGAAGGGGCGCTTTTAACTCTGGGACATGAGACGGTTCGCATCGGCAACGGCCGCAGGCTCGCCGAACGTCTTGTGAAAGGGGACCGCTGGGACCTGGTCTTTAATATTGCAGAAGGCCTTCATGGGGTTGGAAGGGAAGCCCAGGTGCCGGCCATTCTGGATTTATATGAAATCCCCTATACCTTTTCAGACCCCCTTGTGATGAGCCTTTGCCTCCACAAGGGCATGACCAAACAGATTGTCCGCGATGCAGGACTGGTCACTGCGGATTTTGTGGTGGCCCATTCTGTTGAGGATGCAGACTTTGCCCGATTCGAGCCCCCGTTTTTTGTCAAACCCGTGGCTGAGGGAACGGGCATGGGGATCACGGCCAAATCCGTGGTGAGGTCCCGCGGGGAGCTTAAGGATGCCTGCCGGGATCTTCTTGAACAATTTCAACAGCCGGTTCTGATTGAAGAATTTTTGCCGGGAAGAGAATTTACCGTTGGGCTTGCAGGGACGGGTAAAGAAGCAAGAGTTATCGGCGCCATGGAAATCCTGCTCCTGGACCGGGCGGAAAAAGAAGTTTATTCTCTTAAAAATAAAGAAGGCTGGGAGGGTCGGGTGGAATACCGGCCGGTCAGTCCTGAAAAAGATCCCCTGATCCAGGAAGTGGAAACCCTGGCCCTAAAATCCTGGACCGTTCTGGGCTGCCGGGATGGCGGCCGTATCGACATCCGTTGCAATCGTCGGGGCAGGCCCGGATTTATCGAAGTAAACCCCCTGGCCGGACTCCGGCCGGAATATTCTGATTTGCCAATGCTTTGCGGATTTTTCGGGACATCTTATGTCCGACTTATTGAAATGATTCTGGAGTCTGCGGCAAAGCGGATTCCAAGCTGTGGGCCATCGTGAACCGGACCATTGCACTCGTTCACAACGCTGTGAAAGGCGGCAGCCTGCCCGATGAAGAGGATGTCCTGATCCAGGTTGAAGCCGTATCCAAGGCTCTTATGAATCTGGGGTATATACCGGAACCCTTGCCCTGTGACCTTGACCTTGAAAGTCTGAAGTCAGGACTGATTGCCCTTGATCCCCTTGCTGCCTTTAATCTGGTTGAATCCCTGGCCGGCCATGGGCGATTGATTCATCTTGTCCCGTCACTTCTGGATGCCCTGGGCATTCCCTATACCGGGTGTCCGGCCGAAGCCATTTTAGCAACCTCGCATAAAGTGATGGCTAAGGAAAGGATGAGGGCGGCAGGCCTGCCGACCCCGGACTGGATCAATCCGGTTCCCGGAGACATGCCCTGGTCAGGGGCAACCCGTCTTGAGGACCCGCACAAAAGGGTATGGATCATCAAATCCCTCTGGGAGCACGCCTCTTTGGGGCTGGAAAAAGAAAACCTGGTTCATGGCGCAGCTAAAGACATCCATGGGCTTTTATCCGGCTGCAAACCGGAAATGGGCGGCGCCTGTTTTGCCGAAGCCTTTATAGAGGGCCGGGAATTCAATCTTTCGATCCTGGATACAACAGACGGGGCCAGGGTCCTTCCCCCGGCGGAAATTTTATTCCGGGGATTTGAGGCAGATACACCCAGGATAGTCGGCTACCGGGCAAAATGGATGCCGGATTCGGCTGAATATCACAATACGCCCCGGTGCTTTGAGTTTTCAGCCGTTGACCGGAATTTATTGTCAACCCTTGAGGCCCTTGCTCTCCGGTGCTGGCAAAGTTTTGGCCTGAGAGGATATGCCAGGGTGGATTTCCGGGTGGATCAGAAGGGCCGGCCTTTTATACTGGAAGTCAATGCCAATCCCTGCATTTCACCGGATGCCGGGTTTGCGGCAGCCCTTGACCGGGCAGGGATTTTTTATTCCCAAGCCGTTGAACAGATTTTAATCCGGCAGGGTCAACCGGTAGCCCTGGCAGGGAATCAGGACATGGGTCAATCCGTTGTGAAAAATACCGGATACATGCACTCTGTTGATCCTCATCAGGCAGTGAGCATCCGGTATGAGGCTGTCCCGAAGGATGCGGAACAGATCCGGGCTCTTGTGGAAGCCACCGGATTTTTCAGGCCGGACGAAATTGAGATTGCCGAAGAACTGGTTCAGGAGCATTTGGAAAAAGGTCCGGCCGGGAGCGGCTACTATTTTGTCATAGCCTCAAAAAACGGCCGGGTGGTCGGATATGGATGCTACGGCCCCATTCCCTGCACCTTGACAAGCTATGATATTTACTGGGTTGCCGTTTCTCCGGAATTTCAAGGCAAAGGACTTGGGAAAAGCATTCTGACGGAAATGGAAGGCCTGATTTCTGAAGCCGGGGGAAAAAGAGCCTATGTGGAAACCTCCACCCAGATAAGATATGCATCTACCCGTAGTTTTTACGAAGGGTGCGGGTACCGCTGCGATGTGGTTCTGGATGATTTTTACGAACCGGGTGACGGCAAAGCCGTTTACAGCAAAATTATGGGGCCGACCCTGTAATCAAAAACCCCAGGCCGTTTTATTTCTGGACAATATCGGCGCGTTCGCCTGCACATATCCCCGGATATCCCTCTTGATGGTATGGTCTTCATTTTTTTATACAATTCTTGCCGGTTAAAATATTCAAGCCGGAAATTTTTTTCTGATTATTACAAAGAAACCTTGATAAAAATAAGTCGACACAAACATTTTTAAATAGTTTTATTTTTTATCCGTAACCTAATTAATCCTGTTGACTTTTTTTAATCTGCCCGCATTTTTTATCTAGAATTAAGATGGGTTAAGCAGGTCTGGTTTTAATAGTACAGGACGGAAAAATGAATTAAAAACCTGGGAGGGGACTATGATATTTAAAAAGCGCCATAAGAATCAATTGATAATGGACCTTGAACTTTTAAATCTAAACAATGCCTCCGGATGTGCGGCCTGTAATAGAAAGTTCAGCCTCGGAGACAGTGTTGTTCCGGCATGTGGCGGCTGGGCCGACGGGTGTTCCAAATTAATTCATGAACATGAAGCGGTTTTTGATGAGAGAACCGATACATTCTTTGAAAAGGTATATTATAACGCTATGCATTGACGGGCTGGAAAAAGCGACCCTCAGGCAGGCGGCTGAATGAAGGTAAAGGAGCGAGGGTTATGGCATTACAGACTTTAGACAATTTCAGTATCGATTATCTGCAGATACTTGATGAAAACGGCAATGTTGATAGGGCCCTGGAGCCGGATCTGAGCCGGGAGGACCTTCTGAGGCTCCATTATTATATGACGCTTTCGAGGATGGCGGATGCAAGGATGCTGAACCTTCAGCGACAGGGCCGGCTCGGAACCCTGCCGGCCGCCACCGGCCAGGAAGCCTCTTTTTGTGCGCCGGTTCTGGCCATCCGGGATACCGACTGGTTTGTGGGGTCCTATCGTGAATTGGGGGGCCGTTTGATGAGGGGGGAACCGCTTATCAACGTGCTTCATTTTTATAATGGGTTTGAAGAGGGAAGTTTTAATCCTGAAAGCCCCCGGACCCTTCCCGTCTCAATTATCCTGGCATCCCAACTGCCTCAGGCCGTGGGCCTGGCCTATGGGTCCCGCCTCCAGGGGGAAAAGGATACGGTTGCATTGGCGGTTTTCGGGGACGGGGCGACTTCCGAAGGCGATTTTCATGAGGCCTTGAATTTTGCCGGCGTCCTTAATGCCCCTGTGATTTTTTTGTGCCAGAACAATCAATATGCCATTTCAACGCCCCGGGAACTCCAGACCCGGTCCGCCACCATTGCACAAAAGGCCATCGCCTATGGTATACCCGGGATCCAGGTGGACGGGAATGACCCCCTGGCGGTTTTCAAAGCAGTGGGCGATGCCGTTAAAAGAGCCCGGGAAGACAAAGGGCCCTCTTTGATTGAAGCGGTGACCTACCGGATGCTGATGCATACAACGGCAGATGATCCGACCCGGTACAGGGAAGAGGCACAGGTTGAATCCTGGAAAGCCCGTGACCCCCTGGTCCGGTTTGAAAAATACCTGATCCAAAAACAGATCTGGGATGAAAAAAAGCAAAAAGATCTTGAGGACAAGCTCAAAGAGACCATTGATCAAGCGGTGAAAGAGTTTGAATCCAAAAGGGAATTTAAACCGGACGCTCCTTTTGATCATGTTTTTGGTAATTCCTTTTACCTGATTGAGCAACAGCGGGCACAATTTCTGGAGAATTTGAAAAAGGAGGCTGAAAATGGATAAAATCAATATGGTCCAGTCTCTGAACCGGACGCTTCACCACATCATGACGGCTGATGAGAAAGTGCTGGTCATGGGTGAGGACGTGGGTCTCAACGGAGGGGTTTTCCGGGTTACGGACGGCCTGTATCAAAAATTCGGCCGGCAGCGGGTCATCGACACTCCCATAGCGGAATCCGCCATTCTCGGAACCGCCATCGGCATGGCGATGTCAGGACTCAAGCCCGTGATTGAAATGCAGTTTTCCGGTTTTTCCTATCTGATGATGCACCAGCTTGAAGGCAATGCCTCAAGGATGAGAACGCGGTCAAGGGGCCGGTTTACCGTTCCCCTTGTGATCCGGATGCCCTATGGCGGCGGGGTCAGGGCATTGGAACACCATTCGGAAAGCAAGGAAGTGTATTTTGCCCATACCGCGGGTGTCAAAGTGGTGATTCCGTCCAGCCCTTCAAATGCGGGCGCACTCCTAAAGGCAGCCATTGACGACCCTGATCCCGTGGTTTTCATGGAGCCCAAGCGGTCCTACCGGTCTTTCAAGGAAGAGGTGGAAGACGAATTGCCCCCCATTCCCATCGGCAGGGCCCGGGTCCTGAAAACCGGTGAAGATCTGACCGTGATTTCATGGGGGGCCATGATGCAGGATACGTTAAAAGCCGTGAAAAAGCTGAAGGCGGAAACCGGCGCCGCCCGGAAGTGATCGATCTTCTGACCCTGTCCCCCATGGATGTCGAAACCATTGTCCACAGCGTTACCAAAACCGGGCGGTGTGTTATTGTCCAGGAAGCCCAGAAATCCTTTGGACCGGCTTCTGAAATCATTGCCCTGATCAATGATCATGCCCTGATGTACCTCAAGGCCCCGGTCAACCGGGTCACCATGTATGACCTCCCGGTTCCGCTGTTTGGAAGGGAGCAGATGTATTTCCCCTCCCAGGACAGAATTTTTAGAGCGATGATACAAACGCTGAACGACTAGGAGGTCATTATGTTTGAATTTAAGCTTCCGGATCTGGGTGAAGGGATACACGAGGGAGAGCTGCTCAAATGGTATGTCAAAGAAAAGGATTTCATCCGGGAAGACGACCCGCTCTGTGATATGGAGACGGACAAGGCCACTGTGACCCTCCCGTCACCCAGGACCGGGACAATTATGAAGCTGAATGGAAACCCCGGGGATATGATCCGGGTAGGTCAGGTTCTGGCGGTCATTGAGGTCAGCGGGGAAAATTCATCTGAAACATCCGGGCAAACGGATGACGCAAAGGTTCAGGATCAGGAAATGAAAAAACAGGTGGCGGCAGCTCCGGCCACAAGGCGTCTGGCCCGGGAGATGGGGATTGATATCACCACCGTCACCGGAACAGGGTCAGCAGGAAAGGTGACGCCGGAGGATGTTCAATTGGCGGCAGGAGAGCCGGGCAAGGGTGATCTAAAAGATGCCGGGACGGCTGACCCGGATATTGCAGTCCCGGAAGAGATCCATTCCGGAATTCCCTTTCTGGAAATACCCGCCCTGCCGGACTATGCCGAAGAAGGGCCTGTTGAAAAAATACCCATGCGCTCTCTGAGAAAAAAAGTGGCGGTTAAAACGACCTCCTCCATGATTCTGATTCCCCATGTGGCCCATATGGAAGAGTGGGATGTGACGGAGCTTGAAGCCTTGCGCAAATCATTAAACCGGGAAAAGAACGAATCCGACCGGATCACCCTGCTGTCATTTATCGTCAAGGCCCTTGCCTCTCTTTTAAAACAATATCCTCAATTTAATGCAAGCGTTGATCCGCGTAAAATGGAGATAATTCATAAAAAATATTACCATATCGGAATTGCCGCAGATACCCCAAAGGGATTGATCGTTCCGGTTATCAGGCAGGCTGACGCCAAAAGCGTGACACAGATTGCAACAGAAATCCGTTCCCTTGCCGGGAAAGGCCGGGACGGCACCCTCACGGCTGAAGAGCTGACCGGATCAACCTTTACGGTCACCAATGTCGGGGCCATCGGCGGCACAGGGGTTTTCCCCATTATCAATTATCCGGAATCCGCCATCCTGGGCATGGGAAGGGTTGGCCCCAAACCCATGGTAAAGGATGATGCCGTCGTGATAAGGACAATGCTCCCCGTGACCCTGTGCTTTGATCACCGGGTGGCCGACGGCGCCGGGGCAGCTTATTTCATGCGGGATCTGAAGCAGATGATGGAGACTCCCATGGTTTTTATGACCCGGGTTTAGGGCCTCCAGGATGGAAGGCCATCCATTGAGAAAAAAAGGAGAGGGCGGCATGGTAGTCGGAGAACTTGTTTATGACACGGAAGTGGTTGTTCTGGGCGGCGGCCCCGGCGGGTATACGGCGGCAATCCGTGCGGCCGACCTGGGGTTTGAGGTGATGCTGGTTGAGCCCCGTTCCCGTTTAGGCGGAGTTTGCCTTACGGAAGGGTGTATCCCGTCGAAAACCTTGATCCATGCGGTGGGTCTGGCCGAGTCCTTGAAACAGGCCGGCACTTTTGGGCTAACATATACGGGGGTTGAGTTTGATATCCACCGCCTTCGAACCTGGATCAATTCAGTGGTGGATTCCCTTTCAGGCGGGATTTCAAAGCTCCTTGAAAACCGGAACATAGAAATCATCCAGGGCCGCGGACGGTTTACCGAGGAGCATAAGATCTATATTGAGGGCGCGAATACCAATATCCGGTTCAAACATGCCGTTATTGCCACCGGGTCTAGAATCAACACCCTTCCGGCCGGCATTGGCCTTCCCCTGTGGACTTCCGCCGAAGCCCTGTCCCTGCCTGAAATTCCAGGGAGCCTCCTGGTGGTGGGCGGCGGTTATATCGGACTTGAGATCGGTCAGGCCTATGCAGGTCTCGGAAGCCGGGTGTCAATGGTTGAATTCAATGAAGATCTCTTGCAGGGGGCAGACAGGGATCTTGTCAGGATAGTGGTCCAAAACTGTCAGAAACGGTTTTCCGCCCTTCATACCCGGTCCAAGGTGCTTCACATGGATGCCACAGAAAAAGGATACGCAGTGGCGTTTGAAAAAATGGAGAACGGATGAAAGAAACCTATGACCAGGTTCTGATGGCCACGGGGCGACGTCCCAATACCGATGATCTCGGACTTGAAAATATCGGGATAAAAATGGATGACAAAGGACTCATCCCGACGGATGAGCAATGCAGGACCGAAATCCGCCATATTTTTGCCGTGGGGGATGTCACCCGGGGACCGGCGCTTGCCCATAAAGCCGCCAGGGAAGGCAGGGTGGCGGCAGAGGTGATTGCCGGCAGGCCTTCCGCTTTTGATAATGTGGCTGTCCCGGCCGTATTGTTTACCCATCCGGAAATCGCCTGGACCGGCCTCACGGAAAAACAGGCCCGGGACCGGAATATTCCCTTTACAGTGGGCCGGTTTCCCCTGACAGCCCTTGGACGCGCCCAAAGTACCGGAAAGACCGACGGTTTTGTAAAGGTCATCGCCCAAAAGGAGACCTCCCTGATCCTGGGTGTGGGGATGGTGGGGGGAAAATGCGTCGGAACTGATATCGGAGGGCACCCTGGCCATTGAAATGGGAGCCTGCCTTGAAGATTTGATAGTCAGCATCCATCCCCATCCCACTTTTTCGGAATCCATTATGGAGGCTGCGGAGATGGCTGCCGGGGGCTCTGTTCACCTGCTTAAAGGAAAGAAATAATGCCGGAGCCGCCTGACCTGACAATCCCGCCCTTCACCTGGATGATGCATTAATTGAATCTGCATTGCTAAAGAAAAGCCCTCAATTTTCCTGTTACCCGTTTCCCTATCCTGCCATTGTGGCCGGTAGGGGAAGTTCCCTGTCCCGGGAAACCCGGCTTGAAAAAATTCTTAAGGATGAAATCCCGGTTTACAGACGCCGGGGAGGCGGGTGCACGGTTTTTCTGGACAAGGGTTCCCTGATTGTTTCAACCGCCTTTCCAGCCGTGGGGATCTCAGGGATTCCAGCGCTGTTTGCCCGGTGCACCCACTGGCTCATCAAGGGGCTGAACAGGGCCGGCATTGATGGAATCTATCCGGACGGCATTTCGGATCTGGTGGTTGACAACCATAAAATCGGAGGCTCCTGTTTAAAGCGGTCAAAAGATTTCGCCTATTTCTCGGCTTCAATCCTGGTTTCAACCGATCTCGACATGATGGGGAATTATCTGGAGTATCCCCCCAGGGAACCGGAATACAGGCAGGGGAGGGCCCATCATGATTTTGTAAGAAACTTGAGCTGTTATTATCACGGAATAACGGCCCAGGGCCTTTCCCTGTGTCTTGGAAAGGCCCTGGGGACAGAATTTCCGTCTTGACCCTGGCCCTGGACCTCCTTTACAACGGGCAAAGAATCCCTATTATTATCTTCATAACCTCTGTTCAGAAACCATAAAAAGGAGGTCTTATGTATCAGAAAAATCAAATATGCGAAAAAATATCATCCTTATACCCGGATGTCGGGAAATGCGGTATCGATATCCAGGTGGATTTTGACCATAGCAACAAAGCCTGGGTTGTTTTATTAAAAAAAGACAACCGGGAATTGAAAACATTTCTTGAGCCTGAGGATGCGGATGTCTGTATGGAAAACAAGCACTGCATCGGGCTCGGATGGCAGATTTACCAATTAAAAGACAATATCAGACAATTGGCTGGCGGCTATTCATAACCCATAGCAAGAGGAATTAAAGAAAATGAAATCTCAACAGGTTTGCCCAACGTGCAAGGGTAAAAAAATGGTTGTGGGCAATTGCGAATGCAATGCTGAATGGCGAAGCCTGGACGGCGAAAACGGATTCAACGACTGCCGGTGTGAGCCGGATATTGAATGTCCTGACTGCCGGGGCAAAGGATATATTGAATGATGTCAATAAGAAAGGAGTTGTCATGGAAATCAAACGGATACTCTGGCCCACTGATTTTTCAGGCAATGCAGAAAAAGCGCTTCCCTATGTTGAATCCCTGACCCGGCAATATGATGCTGAAATACACGTCCTTTACGTGGTTCAGTATATCGCGCATCATGAATCATGGTATGGTGAATTTGGAAAGAACCATATCCATGAACTCATGGAATGGGCGCACAAATCGGCAACACGCAGGCTGAATCAAATCTGTGATAAATATCTGGAGGGGTGCCCCCTATATATCAGGCATATTGCCATAGGTGATCCTGCAGAAGAAATATTAAAACTGATTGAAGCTGAAAATATTGACCTGGTGGTTATGGCCAGTCATGGCGAAAGGGTAAGTATCGCTTTGGGTCGGTCACCGAAAAGGTCCTGAAGAATTCTCCCGTTCCTGTCACGGCTGTTCCCCTCATTCCGGATATCCCCGCCTGATCATCGGCCATATGGATTGTTTCTAAAATCAAATTCAGGGCAGCACTGTCACAGGGCTGCCCTGAATTGTCCGTCTACCTATTCCGGTGACGGAGGGGATGATCCTCTATTAATGGATAGTTACATGATATGCATTCTCCCATGGGTCCTTCAGGGGAATATCAATCAGAAGAAGCCCATTTTCATAATTGGCTTCCGTTTTCTCTATTTCGACCGGACAACAAAATGAACCCGTGGAAACATATTCCGCATCATTCTTTCCGGCTTTCAGGTTGAAGCCGTCATGGTTCAATTTAAGATCAATATCCTCTTTTTTTACACCGGGAATTGTAAACTCAAGGTGAAGAGAAGATTTCTCATCGTCCACACAGGAACACAGTACAGCGTCCAGTTCCCTTTTTTCAATACTTAATTCTTTCATTATCGCTACCTCCTTAAACCTAAGGATGTCTGGATTTGTTAATACAGGTATCATCAGACGTGGAATCCGTCTTCAGTATACAGGAATATCATAAGACCGTTTTAAAAAAAAACAATCGGGAAGGCCGGGATATGCGGTCCGTATTTGGAAAATACTTTTGACAATCCTTTATAATTCGATATAATCAGTCATTCACACCTATATTCGGTCCTGTATTAAAAGATTTCATGCTTCCCCGCTGTTTAATTTCCATCAATCTTAATCAAGGAGGGTATCATGAGTGACAGTGTTTACAAAATTATTGACCTAGTCGGTTCCAGTCAAACATCCTGGGAAGATGCGGCTTCCAAGGCCATTAAAAAGGCATCCAATACATTAAAGGATCTGAGGATTGCCGAAGTTCAGAAGCTGGATATCAAAATCGAAGACGGCAAACCCATCACCTTCAGGACAAACCTTAGATTATCCTTTAAATACAAGGATGAATAGGTCCTGAGAGCCGTTCAAACCTGTCTGCCAGGCCTTATGGATACATCCGTCAGGGATCTTACCCGGGTAATGAAAGCATTGACCTTATCCATATCTTTTATTCCCGGAGTTTTTTCAACACCTGAAGACACATCCACACCAAAAGGCCTGGCAGCCTTTACTGCCTCTGCCGCGTTCATGGGTGAAAGCCCGCCTGCGATAATAATCGGGCATTTCGTACGGATTCCGGAAGAGAATGCATAATCCCAGGATTCTGCATTTCCGCCGGGGAGAAGGCCTTTGCCGTATTCCACCAGAAGGGCGGATGCAGTTGAATATTCCTTTGCCCGGTTCAGACCGGGTTCCTTTACAGCAAAAAGCGCCTTGATGACAAAAAGGTCTTCTTTTTTTAACTGGTCTACCAGTTCCGGGGATTCTTTCCCGTGAAGCTGGACCCCTTTCAAGCCGCAGCCCCTGACCTTTTCCAGGATGTCTTCAAAGGTTTTGTCCACAAACACGCCAATGGTCAGTATGTGCCGGGGCAGGGCTTCCGTGATCCGGGCGGCCTGATCCAGGGTCACATGCCTCGGGCTTTTTTCATAAAATACCAGGCCCAGGGCATCGGGTTGAAATTTGGCGCAGGCAAGGGCATTGTCCGGGTCGGTGAGGCCGCAGATTTTGATCCATGGCGTTTTCCCGGCAGACATCCGGGGCCTGCCGGGTTCATTTGACATTCCGCAGTTCCCGGATAAAGGCGATGGTATCTTCAGCCCTCACAATGCTTTCACCCACCAGGAAATTAAAGATCCGGTAAGACAGGCCTGTTTCAATATCTTTAAAGGAGGAAATCCCGCTGGCTTCAACCGGGATGATATCATCGGGCAAGATGGCTCCAATGCGTTTTGAAACCGTCAGATCGGTTTCAAGGGTCTGAAGGTTGCGGTTGTTGATATCCACCACCTTGGCGCCGCAGTAATAGGCTGTTTCAAACTCTTTTTCCGATGTGATCTCAACCAGGGGTTCCATGCCGAGTTCTCGCACAAGAAGGATATAATCGTTCAACTGGTCCCTGGAAAGGAGGGTGGTGATCAGGAGGACGGAAGATGCCCCGGCCCGCCTTGCCTCATAAACCTGGTAAGCGTCGATGATGAAATCTTTTCTTAATACCGGGAGATCCGTGGCATTGCAAACCAGTTCAAGGTCTTTTAAACTGCCTTTAAAAAATTCGGATTCCGTCAGGACGGAAACAGCCCTGGCTCCGGCTTTTGTATAATGCCCGGCAAAGAGAACAGGGTCAAGATCCGGCCGTATATTTCCTTTGGAGGGCGAGGCCTTTTTGATCTCCGCAATAATCCCGATATCATCGGGCCCGCTTTTTTTCATGGCGTCAAGAAAGCTTGCCTTTGGAACTGCCTCTTCCGCCTCCCGCCGCATGGTTTTCAAGGGGATGCCGGAGACGGCCCGGGCCAGTTCCCTGGATTTGATTTCCGCCACCTGTTTTAAGAATCCGTCTATTCCCATATCAGCCGTTCTCCTGTGTAAAGCGGACAAGATCTTCCAGTTTTTGAAAGGCTTTCCCGGTATCAATGGATGCTTCTGCAAGGGCAATCCCGGTTTTGATGGAATCGGCCATATCGGCAGCCACCAGGGCCGCGCCGGCATTTAAAAGCACAATGTCCCGCCTGGGGCCTTTTTCCCCTTTAGCACAGCCTTTGTAATGGCGGCGTTTTCTTTTCTGTCTCCGCCTTTCAGGTTTTCTGGGGCTGCAAAATTTTCAAAAAAATCCAAAGGGTTGAGATCAAAGGAACGGATGGCTCCATCATGAAGTGCCGAAATCCGAGTCAAAGTGGTTGTCGTGATTTCATCCATGCCGTCATGACCATGGACCACAAAGGCTTTGGAAACGCCCAAAAGCTTGAGGGCCTTGGCGAACATTTCCGTCAGTTCCGGGGCATATACCCCGAGAAGCTGACAACCGGCGGCTGCAGGATTGGTCAGGGGACCCAGCATATTGAAGATGCTCCGGATACCGCATTCCTGCCTGGCCTTGCCCGCATATTTCATGGATCCGTGATATAGGGGGGCAAACATGAAACCGATGCCGATGTCATTGATGGCTTCCTCAACAATCTCAGGGTCCGTATTCAGGTTGAGGCCGAGTTCCTCCAGCACATCGGCGCTGCCGCATTGGCTGGAAATACTCCGGTTGCCGTGCTTGGCGACGGTTACCCCTGAACCGGCCACCACAAAGGCTGTAGTGGTGGATATATTAAATGATCCTGAAGCATCGCCGCCGGTCCCGACAATGTCTATCACTTTTTCGGAAAGCGTCTGAATCCGTTTTGCTTTCCGTCTCATGGCCTTTGCGGCGCCTGCGATTTCTTCAAAAGTTTCCCCTTTGGTGGCCAGGGCGGCCATGAAAGCCCCGATCCTCGCCTCGGAAATATTTCCTGAAAAAATATCCATGAGCATGGAAGCACTGCTTTCCTCATCCAGATCCTGCCCGGCAATTATTTTTTTTAAATTCCCCGTAAAGTCCGTCATATTATGCTCCGTCGATAAAATTTCGAATCAGTCTTTTCCCCACCGTGGTCATAAAGGATTCCGGATGAAACTGGACCCCCTGGGTGGGATGCTCCCTGTGCCGGATACCCATGATTTCCCCGTCTTCCGATCTTGCCGTGACCCTGAGACAGGCGGGAAGCTCGTTTTCCAGGACGGCCAGGGAATGGTATCTCATGACTGTGAAGGGTTTGGTGATTCCCGAGTAAATATGGTCCGTGTCCGCGGTGACCACGGAGGTCTTTCCATGCATGATTTTTTGGCATGCACAATGGTTCCCCCGAAGCTTTGGGCAATGACCTGGTGACCCAGGCAAACCCCCAGGATGGGGATGACCCCGGAGAACTGGTTGACCACATCTATGGAAACTCCGGCATCTTCAGGACGGCCCGGTCCCGGGGAAATCACGATGGCCCCGGGATTCAGCGCCTTTAAGTCGTGAATGGACACCTTGTCGTTTCTGAATACCTCCACTTCTGCGCCGGTATGAAGGATATAATGGACCAGGTTAAAGGTAAAGGAATCATAATTGTCTATCATTGCAACCAGCATGCTATCTTCCTCCATCAGGGCTGCCAAGAGCAAGCCGTAATGCTGCTTCTACGCTTTTCGCCTTGTTTTTGCATTCCATGAGTTCTCTTTTGGGGTCTGAATCATAAACAATCCCGGCTCCGGCCTGGACAGTCAGTTTGTCCTTTTTTATCACCGCCGTCCGGATGGTGATGGCAAAATCCATATTTCCGGTCAAGGAAATATAACCTGCGGCCCCGCCATAGATCCCTCGAGGAGAATTCTCAATCCCGGCAATGATTTCCATGGCCCGGATCTTGGGAGCCCCGGACAGGGTTCCAGCCGGAAAAACAGCCTGGATAAGATCATAGGCATCCCGGCCCTCCTTAAGATCGCAGGTGATATTGGAGACCAGATGCATGACGTGGGAATAGCGTTCAATCACCATGGTATCGGTCACCTGAACTGTTCCGGGCTCCGCCACCCGTCCCAGGTCATTGCGCCCCAGATCAATGAGCATGACGTGCTCCGCTCTTTCCTTTTCATCATTGAGCAGTTCATCGGCCAGTTTCCGGTCTTCCTGTTCGGTTTTTCCCCTGGGTTTTGTCCCGGCAATGGGCCTTAGTGTGGCAATTCCGTTTTCAAGCCTTACCATGGTTTCCGGTGAGGACCCGGCAATGGCAAACTCCACGAAATTCATGAAGAACATATAGGGGGAGGGGTTGATATACCTCTGGGCCCGGTAGATGGAAATGGGGTCCACGGAGGTGCGGCAGGAAAAGGGCTGGGAATATACGGCCTGGAAAATATCACCTTCAACGATATGTCTCTTGATGGTTTCGACACCCTGGATATAGTCCTTTGCCGGGATCTCCGATTCGAACCGGACATCGCCCGACCGGCCTTGTTTTTTTTGCACAAATGGTTTTTGAATCGTCCCCATCATTTTCTCAAGATCTTCTTCGGCCTGATGAAAAATTTTCTCAGGGTCTGATCCGTCTTTCATATAACAGATTTTAAGGCAGCTTAAAGTTTGCTTCATATTATCAAAATGATCATTTTATCGGGGAGGATCAAATGGGCATAGGGAGTCCCTTCCGGCAGGGACACCGGAACAGCCTCAAAAAAGGAAATCATTTCATAGGTCAGATATCCGGTCAATCCGGTCCAGAATCTCGGCAATCCAGGAATTTCGGCTGGCTTGAATTCCTTGGAAAAAGCACGGATTACCTGAAGGGGGTCATTGTGATGATCGATGACTCTTGTTTCATCTCCTGCTTTTATTTCTACCGTGTTTGAAAAGATTTTGACGCTGCCAAAGGCGGAAAGTCCAAGGAAACTGTATCTGGCCCATCTTTCGCCCCCTTCGACACTTTCCAGCAGAAAACTTTCCTTATCCTTGGAAAAGAATTTTTGTAAAATGGATACAGGGGTTTCCATGTCCGCCAAAATTTCCACACAGACCGGGATGACATTGGATGCTTTGCTGAATTCCAAAAATGTTTGCTTATCAGGAAATTGTTTTAAAATCATGTTTATCCTTTAAAAATAAAAAAGGCTTGCTTGAGTTTGTCATAAGCAGCCTTTTGAATACAAAAGCTGCGGCGCTTTTTTTGCTGCCGCAGCTTCCGGTTCTATATTTTTTTTATTTGAACACGAATCCCGGCGGCAGCAAAAACCATATCCAGCTTTGCCGCCAACCTCTAAACCGGTCTTTAATGTGTAAAATTGGATGTTTCATAGCATCTGCGCTCTTTAAATTTTCTGATAAAATATCCAAGAATTCTTTTCCTGTCAAGAAAAATGTTTCTATAAACAGAAACATTTTGTTGTTCATTATACAGGGTACAGATTTTCAGGAATATCGGTGTTAGGGGACAATTCCCATTCCTTTCAGCACCGAAAGCATGATTGCTGCCGCCATGACCGACCCGGCCTGGCCACCCGTGTTCGCGCCGATGGCATGCATGAGCAGAAAGTTTTGCTTATTGTATTTCTGCCCTTCCCGCTGGACAACCCTCGCGGCCATGGGATAGGCGGAGATCCCGGCAGCACCGATCAACGGATTGATCTTTCCCCCGGTCATCACATTCATGAGTTTGGCAAACAGCACCCCGCATACCGTATCCAGGCAGATGGCCAGAAAGCCGAATCCAAGGATCATCAGTGTCTGGGACGTCAGAAACTTCTGGCCATCCATGGTGGCGCCGATGGAGATACCCAAAAACAGGGTGACGACGTTGGCAATCTCGTTTTCAGAGGCCTTGGTAAGCCGGCTGACAACTCCGGATTCTCTCATCAAATTGCCCAGCATGATGGTGGCCAAAAGAGGCAGGCCCTGGGGAGCGATCATCCCGCCGATAATGGTCACGGCTAAAGGGAAGGCCATACGGCGTTTTTGAGACGGGCTTGTAGGCTTTATTGACGGCGTTCATATTGATGTTACGCTCTTTTTCAGTTGTCAGCAATCTCATGATCGGCGGTTGGATCACCGGCACCAGAGACATATAGGAGTAGGCGGCCACGGATACGGCGCCCAGTAAATGAGGGGCATATCTAGAGGTCACATAAATGGCCGTGGGCCCATCGCAGGCGCCAATGACACCGATGGCCACCGCATCCAATTGCGGGAAACCAAAAAAGAGGGCAAGGCCGATGGTGAGGAAGATTCCGCACTGCCCCGCAGCGCCGAGAAGGAAAATTTTCGGATTTTCAAGCAGGGGTCCGAAATCGGTCATGGCGCCGATGCCGATGAAAATCAGTAAAGGGAAAAGCTCGTTGGAAACACCCATATTGTAAATGGTCCGTAAAAATCCGTCATCCCCCATCAATTCGGCAATGGGGATATTGACCAAGATGGCGCCGAATCCGATGGGTAACAGCAGCATCGGCTCCACATCTTTTTTAATAGCCAGAAAAAGCAAAAAACAACCTACCACAATCATGACCGGGTTGGACCAGTGCATATGTATAAAACCGGCTCCAAGCCCGCTAACTCCATTTATGACGGCTTCTAACATTGTTATATTTCCTTATTCATAAAATTTTTTTGTTCCATGCAGTTATTCATTTTTTTCTTTAAACGGGAAAGCTTTTTTTAAAAATCCCATCAGGATTGCAAATAAACCCAGAGTGACCATGGTTCCGCCCATCCCCACGATGATCATCGTCCATCCAAAAGTCCAGTTATCCATTCACCCTCCTCGCGGAATATGCCGCAAAATTATCTTGGTTCAATAGAAAAGCAATACTGTCCATCATGATTACAATTTTAGCATCGAATTCTCTGTTATTTATTGCAATAGGTCAATTACTTTTAAAAAAAACCGAAAATTTAATGGGCATATTATTTCTGCGCAGCAGGATATTCACGGATCTGTGCGATGATCCGGAATATCCCTTGGATTCTATTCAGATAAAAAAATATGGCCTTGATGGGAGCAAAGCAACATGCCGGCCATGTTTGTTTGTGAAAGGAGCCAAGAATGAGCTGATGGTGAGGATAGGCGAAGGATCAATACCTGTTATGATAGCTTTTCAACCTGCTCCGATACATTGTTTCGAAGATAATAATCAAGGTCGAAAAGTTGCTTAAAACTTAGGTCCGTAAATTGTACATGTCTTTTTCTGATTTTCATGGAACTGAACGAAGGGGCGTTGGTTATTTCATAATCTGAAATGGTTTTGAAGGGCAGGTCTCCGACATAATATCCCATACTGCTCAAGAAAATCGATTCTTCGGGTGATTGTTCAAAATCTGCATCATCACTGGTTGTATCAATATATTTGAATGACAGTCCCCCCATACTGATATCGATAACCTGCCCAAGTTTATGGGAATTCGGACTGATGGCGGCATAGGCACCTTCAACAGCTTTGTAGCGTTTATGCTTTCTTCTTTCAATAGTTCTTTTTCTGCCTACCATGAAAGTGTTTTCCTTATCAAAATTGAAAAGTATTTATTTTTCTTCAACAACTGCACAAAACATGCCACTAAACGAATTTAACATCCTGATATAATAAAGAAGCTAATATAAAATCAAGCAGATAAAATCAATATAGCTTAATAATATTTTTTATTGTTTTGATTAAATGTCAAGATCATGACAGCCCAAACGCTTTTTCCTTATTTTTTGACGGATTTGTGGAAAAATTGGTTATAATAGTAGGTAGATATTTTCCTAAAAGATTACATTTTTTCCTCAAACTGTTTTTGAACCCTATTTTTTTGAACATTATCCGGTGTAAAAATCCTACCACTGACGGCAAGGTATACACCCGGTGCCAATACCTGAACCGCAGCAACGGCAGATCCCAAATTGAACATGGCATCACTGGTTTTGAATTTGGCCGGCTCCATGGCCCCTGTGAGTACAATCACCTTGTCTTTGATGGAACCGAGGACTGATGCCGTTTCAATCATGGTATCCGTCCCGTGCGTAATGATGATTTTATCGTTGGGGTCATCCTGTACCGCTCTCAAAATGATTAAGCGATCCTGTTCAGTCATATCAAGTGAGTCTTTTTCTAGTAAGGACTCTATTTCATAGTCAAAATTAACCCTGGCATTTTGAAGGATATCCTTAAGGTTGGACTCTCCGACTTCATACCTGCTCAATGCGTCAAAATAAACCTTATCAATGGTTCCGCCGACAGAAAAAAATTTAATTTTCATTTTTGTCCTTTAATCTGTGTTTTTCTGCTCTGATTGAGCCAATTCGTTAAATATTGATATGGAAACATCAGGCTTAAATCCTCTATATTGAAGAAAGTTTAAAATTTTTTTCTTAAATTTTTCACCATCAAGACGGGTCCATGGTTTAAGTTTTGGTTGGACTGCCTTTAAAGCCAAATCTCGGTCATCATATGCTTCTAAAGCGGCTTCAATGATGGCGGAATCAATTCCTTTTTTATTGAGTTCATAGGCCAGGGCAAATTTTGATTTGGGTTTATGATTGATTCTGCTTTCAACAAAGTTTCTAGTAAAAATTTCATCATTCAGGTATTCTTTTTCCTTCAGCATTTCAATGGTTTCAAGGACGAGGCCTTCATCGAAGCCCTTCTTTGTCAGATATTCATATATTTCACGAATGGACCTGGGTTGGTGGGACAAATACCTTAACGCTGGGGTTAAAGGGTTTTCATTATTTTTTTTCGGAAGCGGTTCCGCGGGTTTGCTCATCATTCGATATCTTGTCCAATAATCTTACGGGTGTTTTTAAAATATTGGCCATCATATTGATAAGACCCTCACCCACGGCCGATGGATGCAGGGGAACCACCGCAGGGTCAGAAATTTTACCACTGGCCTTTACAGGAACGGAAACAAGGTTTCCACTGAGAAGCGTGCTGACGACGGGTATTTTTCAATGATCAGATCAATGGTTTTAAACGGGGCCACAAGGCAGGTCAAATCCATATAATCATTCATCAGATCAATCCGGCCGGTAAAAATAAGGGTCATATCTTTCCCGTCAACGATTGCTTTTGTAATATGAATAATGCTGTCCTTAATCTCTGCATCAATGGAAATCCTGCTATAGGCAAATCCTTTTTGAGTAATATCCGGAATGCTGCCTTTTAAAAAACTGGATACATTCAGTACTGAAAGGATTCTTGAAAGAAGTGTCAGTTTATAGATCCGTCCCTCTTCAGCCTGAAAAAGAAAGGAGCCGTTCAAGGTATCTAAAAGGTTCTGTTGCAAGGTATCTGATGTGATCTCCCCTGTGAAAGAATAGCGGCCGCTCATAAAATCATTTTTATCAAAAAGGCAGGTCAGGAGATCTTGGATATTCTCTTTATTCACGGCACTGAATGGAATTCTGGCATTAATACGGTCATTTTCAAGATTAATATATCCCGTTGTTTCCAGATCACACAAAAGCGCTTTGTTGAGCCGGATATATGTATCATCCGGTTTAAACGAGATTTCAGTATCAATGTCTCTTATGGTCCGGTTTTTTATCGTAAGGGTTTCTGTTTTTAATTTGACGGTTTTGTTTAAAAACAGCGGGTTCTGTGTTGGGGAGGAATTTGAGGAAGATAAATAAGAGGTCAGATTCATTTTTTTGTCAGGATATGAATTGTCGAATCCTTACCCGACTGGATTAACACGGATTCACCTTCGGTAAAGGCATTCATTTTTTTTGCCGGATCACTGTCAGGGACCAGTAATTTATCGATGGTTTTTGTATTTAAAATCCCATCGAAATCGAAAAGGATTTTAGCCGTATCAGGATATAGGGTAATAAACGCATCTGAAAGTCCGGGCTCCGAAACCGTTATTTTTTTTAAGGCCATAGCGCTGAGATTATCTCCATCCGCTTCAATCTTAAGCTTTGGGCCATCGGGAAAATAAAAGTCACTGCTGAATATTAATTTTTTTCGGTTGGTTTGAAATTGGCCGTTCTCCATATTCAATGGAGTCCGGAAGCTTTCAGGGTTTTTTCCCCCTAAAAAAGGTTTCAGCCAGGAAAGGCTTTCAATTTTTGCAGAAATTTTTCCAGGGAAAAATGATTCTGGGAAAAATGATATTCACAGGAGAGATTCCCAATTTCCCTCTGGTTTGGTTGTGTGGTCAAATCCAGTTGACTTCCCTTTCCTGTTATGTCATACACCCATTTTTCCGGTGTCAGAACAGGGCCGGACAATCGGATAGAGGAAACATCAATTTTCCCGGCCGCGTTCTTAAGGGGTGACAGGAAATCCTGAATTCTTTTGCTGGCCATCAGAAAGGGAAATGCTGAATAAAGGGAGATCCGGGCTGAACCGGACCGGATGGAAATGGTGGGTTCCACTTTGAGATCAAGCCCGCAATCCAGATCATCGATGGTCATGCCGGCCAGGGTCCCCTGGACATGACTCAGATGCACCACACCGGAATTGTATTTAAAATTGATCCTTTCAAGGGAAAGAGGGCCCGGTATCCGGTCATAATTCCCCTTTATTGAAAAATCGTCTGAATCAATCTTCACATCAAGCTCTCCTGAATCCTTGGGGATTGAAAGATCTAACCTGACATTTGCCCGGCCGGCGATATTGTGAGCCTTTGCTAATTCTTTTGCCAGAAGGGTTTCCGGTAATAGCGGGATTAAGGTCTTCGGGACCATGGAGAGATCGGCATCCAGAACAAAAATGCCGTTAAAGGGAACATGGTCAAACCCTAAAAGATCAATCGTTAATTGTCCCTGTTTGATTACGGAAGACTCCAGGGAGCCGTAGCCGGCGTCTATATCTAAAATCCCGTTGTGGATCTCGGCCCTTCCTTTGATCTCGGAAACGGTTAAATCGGTTTTTGGAATTCTGACAACGCCATTCTTCACGCTTCCCGCCAGTTCCAAATTTCCTGCCTCAAAAAGAAGACTCAGGTCATCCGCTCTGAAAGCCACATGGATATCCGGGGAGATGCCGTCCTTTAAGATACCAAACAGATCATTGACAAATCGGCTGTTTTTAAAAACCGTTAAAGACATCTTTTTGGCCTGGTCAATATGGATATCCTTTCCGGTAAACTGAATCTCTGATTTTTTTTGAGCCGGATCGGAAAAAAAGTGAACCCCCACAAGGCCGTCCGGGTAATTCAGTTTAAATGGCTTGATGTCCAGTTGATATCCTGTATCAGATAAGTTTAAGAACGCATTGACAGAATCCGAATCAAAAAGAACGTCGTTGTTGACAGACCTTGCCATAAGGCCTTGTCCATCCATTCCGGCCGTGATCTCAAACTTGGAATTGACCGAAACATTGAATTTCAATTGATCAAGGATAATGGAATCTATGTCCGGATATTGATCCGGAGAAATGAGAGACAAATCAGAAGTGTGTATTTCAAACTTATGGATGATTGCTTGGGCCGCAATGTCCTTTGATGCCCTGGAGAGGATAAGGGATCCGTCCATACTGCTGAAATAGGGTGAAACCGCATTTATGATCTTTATTTCTAATTTTTCCTGATCTTCAGGCAAATATTGAAATATTTTACTCAAGGCCTCTTTTAATTCAACTGCCTGGAATTTAAAAAGAGGGCCAGGGGGGTGTGAATCCTTAATGGGAAAACTTATTTTCGGGCCCTCCAGAGAAACCTGGCCCATAACAATCTTGCCATGTAAAAGCGGTTGAAGGTCCATATTTAATTCCAACCGGCTGATTTCAAAATTAATTTTTGGACGGGGCGTGAGGCGGAAATCACTTAAAACAATACCCGGTTTTGGGAAAAACCTAAGGGCAAACCCTGTCGGCTCCAGGGGAATACCGGTTCTGGTGTGAATCAGAGAAGAAATTTTATTTTTTATATAAAGGGTATTGATGGCAAAGTTCAGTAAATAAGGGAAAGCAGATATAAAAACCAGGGCGGACAGGAAGAAGGAAAAAAGAAGGCATCTCTTTCTTGTTTTAAAAAAATATTTCAGTTAGGGCCTCGTTTACTATGACGAAGATTCACGGGATATTATCCATTTCCTGCTTTTTTACCATGAAAAATCGAGATTTTTTGAAATATTTATAAAATCCGCCATCACCAGATGGGTCTGATTCATCAGGATGGTTTTAGCATCTTCAATCCCTGTGTCTTCCTGGTTTGTCTTTTCGGCCGGTTTTTTCCCGATGGCCTTTAAATATTCATTTTTGACATCAAGCTCAGCCTTTTCATATTGTTTTTTTCTCAATTTCCGTGCTTCCAGATTTAGGGACAAAGCTGCCTTTGAGTTCAATTCAGCCCCGATTTCAAGCCTTTTCTTCAGATAATTCAATCCCGGGTCTTTCAGGGACCTTTCTTCATAAAGTGCTGAAAGCTTTTTATCCATCCCGTCAAGGGGCTTATAGGAGCTGTAAATTGTTTTCGCAGTCTGGTCCCAGGGCAGGGCCCCATCCAAAGAACTCTCTCCCGTATCTTCAATCTTGTATAGCGGGGGATATTGCAGGTCCGGTATAACTCCAAGATTCTGAGTGCTTTCACCGGAAACCCGATAAAACTTTGCACTGGTGATTTTGAGTTTGCCTTCCCCAAGCGGCTGTAATTCTTGAACCGTACCTTTACCAAAGCTTCTTTCCCCGACAATAATGCCCCTGTGATAGTCTTTGATGGCCCCTGCAAAAATCTCTGAAGCAGACGCGCTCATCCGATTGATCAGGACGATAAGGGGCCCGGAATATTCAATGGACGGATCTTCATCATAGAGCCTTGAAATCCTGTTCTTTGTTTTGATCTGGACGGTGGGACCGGATTTTAAAAAGAGCCCGGTCAGGTCATTGGCTTCTTTAAGAGAGCCGCCGCCATTGTCCCTTAAATCGACGATCAACCCGTCAATATTCTCCTGTTTCAATTCAAAAAGAAGTCTCTGGACATCTTTGGTCGTGCTTTTATAATCCTGATCGCCTTTGTTGAAGGCGTTAAAATCAAGATAAAAGGTGGGGATTTCAATAATCCCTATTCTTAAAGGAGGGTTCGGATAGGATAAGGTAATGATTTCTTTTTTGGCGGCCTGTTCCTCTAACTTCACCTTTTCTCTTTTGATCTGAATGGTCTTGGTGGTATCGTTTTTTTCCGAAGGGATGATTTTTAAACGGACAAAGGTGTCTTTCGGGCCCCGGATCATTTTTACCACCGTATCAATCCGCTGACCGATTGCATCTTTAATCTCTCCGGTTTCTCCTTGTCCCACGCCGATGATTTTATCCCCGGGCATGAGCAGGTTTGATTTGTCGGCAGGGCCCTTGGGGATTAAACGGACAACCTTGGTAAATTCGTACTCATTTTGCAGAACAGCGCCGATCCCTTCAAGAGACAAACTCATGTGAATGTCAAAATCCTCTGAAACATTAGGCGGAAAATACTGGGTATGGGGATCAAAGCTGCCTGTGACGCTATTCATAAAAATCTGGAAAATATCACCGGCATTGGTCTGCAAAAGATGTTGCAGCCGGTTTGAATAGGTTTTTTTGAGTGTGTCGGCAATGGAAGCCTTGTCTTGATTATCCAGAATCAGTGAAATGACATGGTTCTTCAGGTCGTTTTTCCACAAAAGAGTTAATGCATCCTTATCCGGTTTCCACTGGAGTAACCCATCATCAAGGATGATGGAATCATCCTTTGTCAAATCAAGGTCTTTTTCCCAGGTTTCAATCAATGATGAAATATATTCCAGTCTTTCTACGGACCGGGCCAGATATAAATTAAAAATTTTAAAGGCCATATCCAGGTTGCCTTTTTTTAATTCGTTGTCAAACCGGAATTGATATTGATTAAACCGGTTCATATCGGAAAGGGTAAACAGTTGCTTTGTGGGATCAAGCTGCTTGATGTATCGATTCAGAATAATGGAAGACATTTCATTATCCAGGGTTTTTTCAGAATAATGATTTCGCTCCAGAGACTGGATGATACCTATACATTGCGACGAAAACTCGGGCTTGGGGGTGATGATGCCGGGGGTCGCCGCCCACAGTGAGGAAGAGAGGAAAGTGATGGATAGAATGGATAAAAGATGTTTGATGAGAAGTGAAATATCAAACCGATGGAAATTATAGTGCTTCATTTTCGTAGTCCCTTGGGGTTTCAAAACTTATTTTTCCTATTTTACCAGCTCTGAGTTCTCGGATCAATATTTCAGAGGCTTTTTGGAAATCAACAAGGCCCCCTTTTTTCAAATACCCTCTTTTCAGCCCGATATCCTCAATAAGCACCGCGGGATCATCAGGAAGGATTTCCAGAAACGGGTATCGCTCCTTCAATAAATGCGGATATCTTTTGATCAACAGGCCGGCGGCAAAAAATGCAATATCGCCGTAATCAAAGGCGGTATCGGATATGGCGCCGCTGACGGCCAGAAGATATGCTTTTTCCCTGGGTTCGATCACCGGAGATAAGATCCCGGGGGTATCGTAGATATCAATATTATTAGGCAGGCCGGCTCTTTGCTGATGTTTGGTAACGGCAGGAGAATTGCCGGTTCTGGCAATTTTTTCCCGGAAGGGTATTTAAAATAGTGGATTTTCCTGTATTCGGGATACCCAAAACCATGATCTTCAGCTTCCTGGCCTTATTTCTGACGGCTTTATCAACACAATCACGTAAGGCATAAAATACCTGGGAAGATTCTGTCCCGCAAGTTGATAAAGCAGGGATCCGGTTTTTTTCAAAATATTCAAGCCATAAAGGTGTCGTTTCCGGGTCGGCAAGATCAGCCTTGTTTAAAACCTTGAGCCTGAATTTATGCTTGCACAGCTTGTCCACAAAAGGGTTGGCGCTTGCCAAGGGCAGCCTTGCGTCTAAAATCTCCAGGACCGCATCGACCCTGGATATTTCCTTTATCAACAGATTTTCTGTTTCAAGCATATGCCCGGGAAACCACTGGATGGCCATCTTCACCTTTTTTTAGTGTGAGCTGAAATTTATTTGAAATGTTCAAGTAATTGGTTTATCAAACTTGGATTTGCTGAAATGATACCGTTTTCGGGGAAATACACATCTCCGTTAAAATCACAGACCTTTCCCCCGGCTTTTTCCACGATAAACGCGCCGGCAGCAACATCATATGAGTTAAGGTTCATTTCCCAGAACCCATCCAGCTTTCCACAGGCCACATAGCAAAGATCAACAGCAGCCGATCCAAAGCGCCGGATATCTCTTAACAGGGGAACTATTTTATTAAAATAGGAAAGGTTGTTGGGCTTTGCATCGGCTCTCAGACAGGCGAATCCTGTTGCCATAACACTGTTGATAAGGGCCTCGGCAGCGGAAACGCGGATTAATCCGCCGTTTAAAAAAGCGCCGCTGTCCTGGTCCGCATAAAATAATTCATCCAGCCGGGGGGCAAACACGGCCCCGCAAATGGTTTTGCCCTGATGCTGCACGGCAATGCTCGTGGAATAAAACGGCTGCTGGTGTAAAAAAGAAGTTGTTCCGTCAATGGGATCGATGATCCATACATAATCGGACGAAAAGCTGCTCCTTCCGGTTTCCTCGCCCAGGATATCATGGCCCGGGTATTTTGTTTTGATTTTTTCTATGATGAAATTTTCAATTTTTTTATCGACTGTTGTAACCAGGTCTTTTCTGCCTTTAAAATTCACATCAGACGGTAAGAGCCGGCTTTGTTCCACCTTACAGATTGAACCGGCTTTTTGTATAAGATCCACCAGAAATTCTATCAATTGTCTGCACCTAATCAAATATGACGATTAACAGTTGAACTGTGCCATACTAAGTCTTTTTTTTTCAAAGGTAAATATCTAAAAAGGCCGGGATTCAAGTTTTGGTTCGTGTTTTGATCGGAGGCTGATTTTTGGAGAAGATCGGTTGAAAAATAATGCTATGCTGCGGACGGGGTATCTGTCGGATTTTCTTTTTTTGGTTTCTGTTGTTTTTTAAAGCAGAGTTTGTCTTCCCTTATAATTGCGCATAGTTTATGATTGTGTAATTCTTTGCAGGTTGCATGATTATACAGAGGGCACTCCGGGTATTGTTTAGACATTTTGGTTCCTTTATATGGTCTCCCCAAAGAATGTGTAACTTATACCTTAATTCCGGCATGCTTTCAACCCATTTTCCATGATAAATCTGTCCGAGATGCACAGGGAGGAAAGGCAGAAGAGAAATTCAATCAATTCCGGAATGGATATGGGCTGGTTAAAACCTCCAAGGTGGGGGCCGGTGTTCAGGATGATATCCTTTTCACCCTTACGAAGGGTTTTAATAAGCGCTCCTTCATATTCTCTGGATGATAAAAAATGCTCAAATTCAGCATCACTCATATTCATCTGATCCTGGATACGCAAAATTTCTTCCATATGATGATCCACTCCCATATGTTCGATGAGGGCATCAATCAGGCCTTCGTTTAAAAACCGGGGCAGGGTTTCCGGCAGGCGGCCCGTAACCCCGTGATAATAATTCCGTACGACTTCGGTGACCAATTCGATAAAAAGCGGTTTATCAAAAAGGCTTCGTAAATCCATTGGATTTCCTTTTTCGTCAAAGCCTTTTTTCCCAGGGGATTTATTTCTGAAAAAACTCCCCATCACAAGAATAAATCCAAGGATGTGCTCACCTATAAAATGCCGAAGTTCCTTTGTGTTCTTTAAGGGTGTCAGGTGCTCGAAATCCCTTAATCCGGATTTGGAAAAATTGGGGTACCGGCAGGATTCAAGCCATTTATCAAGCCTTCCGCCTTGCTCCCACACATAAAGGCCATGGTCCCGACGCCTGGTGTGCTGAACCCGGTTGTGAAATAAGGGGATGATTGCCGTATGGATGATTCCCATTGACGTCAGCCTGCCAAGGAGCCATGCATTTCGCCCGAAAACGGCTTTTATTTCCTTGTCTTGATCCTGGAAATGCCAAGGTTCGTTTGCATACTCAAAATAATCTTTTTCTGCAATAAACATAATTGCAAGACAATCCGGATGAATTTCCCGGATATTCAGGATAAACTCCGGCGCCTTGCTGAATTTGAAAACATAGCAATGGTGAAGACAGACCGGGACAGGGACCTGGAAATTCGAGTCAGGGCAGGGCGGGGTTCTGTTCAGGAAGGATAACCATTCGGTTTCCCGGGCCAAGTCATAAACGTCTTCCTTTGTTCTGGCAAATTTGATACAGGCTATTTTCCCGTCACTCAGAAAATATATCAGGGTCCTTCCCTGCCACCGGAAGGCTTTTATATCCAGGACTCCCTGGGCGGCAAGACATGAATCAAACGGGATGGAACAGACATCCGCGGGAGCTTTTTTTTCAATGTCCGGGCCGGCAATGTTTAAAGGCAGGGAGCCCAGCGCTTCAGAAACGGCGCGATGTTTTTTCCCCTTGGTTGAAATCAGAAGATCCTGCAGCCGGGAAAGCACAGAAAACGAGAAGGGGTGAGTAAAATCGGTGGATATGTGGATCAGGGCATCGGCTGCTTCCTTATGAAGGAAAAAAACCTGTTTTTGTGAATCATGACGCTGTGACCGGAGAACGGAAAAAAGGGCCTCAATGGTTTGGTCCCGGACCGGATCCAATGATTTTCGAATATGAAAAAATAGATACTGAACAGCCAGATAAGCAGCGGAAAAATCAATATTCTGGTGTAATAGCTGACCCTCCGCCTGGATCAGGCTGGCATCATTTTTACAAAGGACTGCCAAAACGCTTCATACCGGCTGTTAATCGGTTAATACTTTTTGTTTGATAGTTGTCGGGTTGGATGTATCGATATTAACCTGGGGTTTGGGTTTAACCGGTTCGGATACCGGGGTTTTTTGAGGCACGGGCGATGGCGAAGTATCCAATGCATCTATGTCCTTCTGGAGTCTTGATATATTGGTGGTTAACTTTAGATCAAGGCTCTGGACCTGTTTGTCAAGTTTTAAAATACTGGCGTTCAGCTCTTCCTTCAATAGTCTTGCTTTTTCATCCAATTTGATTTGTGAAAGGCTGTCCTGCTCCATTTTTTTAAGTTTTTTATCCATCAGACTCAAATCTCTTTGCAGTTCCCCGAGCTGTTGATCGTAATTTCCGAGTGCTGCAAGTTTCGAGTCCAACCCCTTTTTAAAAGTCGAGAGGTCTTCTTTCATCTGTTTGATATTTTTATCCAGCTCGGACTGGATGCCGGCCTGGGAAGAAACCAGTTCCTTGTTCACCCTTTCAATGGTCTGGAGTGTCAGCTTGTTCTGGTTTGTATTGTTGGTAACCCGGGTATCAATTTTTGCCAATTGATCATTCATGCCGCTGCTGTCGGCTTTTGAGGTTGTCAATTTCGCAATCTGGCCTTCCATGCCCGCGGTTTTTTTGTCCATGGATTCCAGGTCAAACCGGTTTTTTTCAGCTTTGACATCAAGGGCGCTGAGCTGTTCCTGAAATTGCTGGGAGATTTTTTGGACCTCGCTTGC
>JAAUSZ010000290.1 GCA_012031875.1 Desulfobacula sp. | reverse complement strand
CATTGAAACGGCGGGCGGTGTCCTGGTGGGGGACGATCTCTGCACGGGCCAGCGCTGTTTGAAGGGCCGGTGATGGAAGACGCCCCTCCCCTGTCCGCCATGGCCCAACGATACCGGGACCGGGTAACCTGTCCGGCAAAGCATTCGGGCCTCACCACCCGGGCCGAAAACCTGGTTTCCCTGGTGCAAAAACCCAGGCCGACGGGGTGGTGTTTCTGATGCTGAAATTCTGCGACCCCCACACCTTTGACTACCCCTATCTTAAGGAACGTCTCGATGGGGCCGGGATCAAAAGCATGATCTTTGAGATGGATGACCAGCAACAGAGCCTGGCTCAGTTCTCCACCCGTATTGAAACCTTTATTCATATGATTTAGATAAGGACACCCGTTATGCCGGAAAAACCGAACGAAACCGTAAAAATCAAATCCGCCAAAAAAATGCGGGATCTCATGACCGCCTATTATCTTGAGGCCCTGAGCGCGGGACAGAACCATAAACCGGTGGCCTGGATCACCTCGGGCGGCCCTGTGGAGCCCCTGGTGGCCATGGACATCATCCCGGTCTACCCTGAAAATCACGGGGCCATGATCGGGTCCGCCAAAATGGGGGAAGACCTTTGCGCCAAAGCCGAGGATATGGGCTACAGCTCCGATCTGTGTTCCTACGCCAGGGCCGATATCGCCTGTTCCGTGGTCAAGGGCGGCCCCATCGGCGGGCTGCCCAAACCGGACATGCTCATCTGCTGCAATAATATCTGCGGCACGGTCCTGAAATGGTATGAGGTCCAGGCCCGGTTTTACAATGTCCCCCTGTTCATCTTTGACACTCCCATCTGTCATACGGCCTATTCCCCGGAAATCGCCCGATATGTCAGGACCCAGATCGATGAATATATCCTGTTTCTTGAAACCGTGACCCAAAGAAAATTGGACCATGACCGCATGAACGAGGTGGGCAAACTGTCCCTTGAAGGGCAGCGCCTCTGGCAGAAGGTTCTCAATACCACGGCTCACAAGCCCTCACCCATGTCCGCCTTTGATGCCTTTTTCTTTCTGGCCCTCATTGTGACCCTGAGGGGCACAATGACAGCCGTGGATTTTTACAAGGAACTCATCGAAGAAATGGAGCAGCGGATCAGGGACGGGGTCAGCAGCGTCCCCAACGAAAAATACCGGCTGCTCTGGGACAACCTGCCGGTCTGGCACCGGCTCAAATGGCTGTCTGCCAAATTCTCAGATCACCATGCCTGTCTTGTGGCCGATACCTATACCTCGGCCTGGTGTGGAACCATCCAATATATTGATGAGAATCATTTTCTGGATTCCATGGCCGAAGCCTATACCCGGATTTATCTGAATATCGGCGTGGACCAGATGGCCGATGAGGTGTTGAACATGATCCGGTTTTATGATATTGACGGGTTTGTCATGCATTCCAACCGGTCCTGCAAGCCCTATTCCTTCGGCCAGATGGACATTATGAGGATCGTCCGGGAAAAAACCGGGATACCGGTTCTCATGATCGAGGCGGACATGACGGATCCCCGGAGTTTTTCAGAATCCCAGGTGGAGACCAGGATTGATGCGTTCATGGAAATCATCAAACAAAGGAGGGGGTAATATGAAATTTGATCTTGACGGAAAAATCTGTCTGGTGACCGGCGGCAGCCGGGGCATCGGCTTTGAGATTGCCCGGTCGCTCCTGGCTGAAAAAGCCCGGGTCATCATCTGCGGACGGAAGGCGGACTCCCTTGAAAAGGCCAAAGAGGCCCTTTCGGCCCCGGAAAACCTCATGACGGTCCAGGCCCATATCGGCAAACCCGAAGAGGTGGACAGGCTTTTTGAAACCATTGACAAGACCTATGGAAGGCTGGATATCCTGATCAATAATGTGGGCATGAACCTGATCACACCGGGCATTGCCGATCTTGACCCGGGCCTGTGGCAGAAAATCATGGATACCAATCTGGGCGGCACCTTCCTGGTTTCCCGGAAAGCCGCCTTTATGATGCGGGCCCAAACCCGGGGGAAGATCGTCACCATTTCTTCCGTCGCCGCCACCAAAGCCTCGCCCGGCATGGGAATCTACGGAATCGCCAAGGCCGGAATAGAAATGATGACCAAGGTTCTGGCCTCGGAACTGGCCCCCTTCAATATCCAGGTCAATGCCGTGGCCCCGGCCATGGTCAGGACCAAATTCTCGGAACCCTTCTGGTCCAATGCGGAATTGCTGGCCCATATTACCAAGACCATTCCCATGGGACGGATCGCCGAAATCGAAGACGTGGTAAAACCTGTGCTGTTTCTTGCTTCCGAAGGATCTTCCTATATCACCGGCCAGACCCTCATGGTGGACGGAGGATCAACCGCCATATGATCTGCGCCGGCATCGACATCGGTTCCATCACGGCCAAGGCGGCCCTGATCAAAGACCAAACCCTCCTGGGCACCCTGGTCATCCCCACGGGATACCATCACCTCAACGCCGGCATCCGGGTCTTTGAGGCCCTTCTGGAAAAAACCGGTCTTTCCCGGGCCGACATCCATGCCATTGTGTCCACGGGCTATGGCCGATCCAGCATTGATTTTGCAGACAAGGCCATGACGGAAATTATCTGCCACGGCACGGGCGCCCATTTTTTAAATCCCCGCATCCGGGGCATCATTGATGTGGGCGGCCAGGACAGCAAGGCCATTCTGCTGGACAGCCAGGGCCGGGTGGAAAATTTCGCCATGAATGACAAATGTGCGGCAGGCACGGGAAGATTCCTGGAAGTCATGGCCCGGGCCCTGGAGGTGGACCTGGACCGGATGGGGGAATTCAGCCAAAGGGCCGACCACCCTTCAAAAATCAGCAGTATCTGCACGGTATTTGCGGAATCCGAAGTCATTTCCATGATTGCCCGCCAGGAAAAAAGAGAAAATATTATCGCCGGTATCCATGATGCGGCCGCTGCCCGGGTGCCATCCTGGCCACAAAAATCAAAATAAAGGAACCGGTTATGATGACCGGCGGTGTGGCAAAAAACACCGGCATGGTGGCGGCCATTGAAAACCGCCTGGGCATGCCCCTCATTATCGGAACTTTTGCCCAGGAAAACGGGGCCATCGGCGCTGCCGTGCTGGCATCCAGGCTTTGATGAAAAGGAATATCCCGATCCCATGAACCGCTTATTTATATCCCGTATCCTCATTTTCCTTCTGGTTCCGGTTTTGTTCTTCACGGTCCCGGCCTTTTCCAAAAACCCTTCCGAGCTTCAGACCTTCCAGGTCTTTTTTGAAAACGACCTGTTCGGGGATACGGACAAATACTATACCAATGCGGTTCAGTTGTCCTGGCTCTCCAAGGACCTGAAACAATACAAGGATGATGTGCGGCTTCCGGAATGGGCCTTTCCCATCATCCGAGCCATCCCTTTTTCCGGGGACCCTGACAGCACCCACAACATCGGCATTGTCCTGGGCCAGCAGATTTATACGCCCTCGGACATCCAGGTCACCACCCCCATTGAAAACGACCGGCCCTATGCCGGATTCCTATACGGCGGTCTTGCCCTGCACAGCAAAACGGATACGGTTCTCGACACCCTTGAAATCCTCATGGGCGTGGTCGGGCCTGCGGCCAAGGCTGAATTCTCACAGAACAAGGTCCATGAACTCCGGGACATCCCCACGGCCAAAGGCTGGGAGAATCAACTGCACAATGAACCAGCCCTGAGTCTTTCCTGGCAGCGCAAATGGCGGCTGCACCGGCATGAATTTTTCGAATGTCTGGAATATGATCTCATCACCCATTCCGGCCTGACCCTGGGGAATGTGAGGATATCCGGGTTTGCGGGAGGAGAAATCCGCCTGGGCCACAATATTCCCCTGGATTTCGGGTCGGACATCATCCATGCAGGCGCCGGCATCAGCGCGCCGGTCATTGAAAATTCAGCGCCGGGCTGGAAAAACCTCGGCTCCCATATATTTTTAAGCTCCCAGGTGGAAGCCGTGGGCCGGGACATCTTTCTGGACGGCAATACCTTTGAATCCAGCCCTGATGTGGATAAAAAACCCCTGGTGGCGGATCTTTCGGCCGGTATGCCTTCAGCTTTGATACCATCAAAATCACCTACCGCCATCTTTTCAGGACCAAGCAGTTTGACGGCCAGGAAAAAGGCCAGGTCATCGGGTCGCTGACCCTGACGGTCTCCTTCTGATTCCTTATCCGGGGCGTTTTCCGGTAAAGCAGGGATTATAGACGATAGGATTTAAGCTCTTTTTTCAGATTTCGCCAATCCGGGATAAACCGGTCCATGAAGCCTTTGAACCTTGCATTATGCCCTCTTTCCAGAAGGTGAACCATTTCATGGACGGTTACATATTCAAGAAACCGGGGGGGAAGATGGACCAGGCTCAGGTTCAGCCATATCCGGGCCGCATGGGTATTGCAGCTTCCCCAGCGGGTTTTCATTTTCCGGACCCCGAACCGGCAGACCTTCACCCCGATCAGGGGCTCCCATTTGTCAATAACCAAAGGGAGGGCCTGTTGCATCTCCTTCCGGCACCAGCCGTCAATGAGGCCTTGCCGGTCAAAGGGAGTGGAACCGGGCTTAACCATGAGCCGTATATGATCTTCCTGGAAAATACAGGCAGGCTTGCCCTGATCCTGTTCAATGACTTTCAGGGGAAAAGCCCTTCCTTTAAATAAAAATTCTTCACCCGTGGTATAGGTTTTTTCAGGGGAAGGCGGCCTTGTCGTTTGTTGTCTATCCACCTGTCGGAGAATCCAGTCTTTTTTTTGAGAGGATGGCCCGGTTCAGGGTTTCAGGATCAAGATGGACCGGCGCGGACACAACAATATTTTTTTTTTGAGGGGTAAATCCTGAAATAGATATTCTTGATTCTCTTATAAATAATTTCAACATGAAAGCTGCCGAAATCAAGGGACGAGACTTTCAATTTATGGTGTATTTTCTTTGCCCGGCATGGGTTTTCTGGTTTTCATCCTCTGAACCAAGGCATCGACGGAGTCACCATTGGGCGCCATGGCCATGGGGTTTATCTCGATAATGGCCTCCCATTCCTTGATACAGCCCTCCAGATCATTCAGATCGTGGAGCAGCACCACCCCCTTGTTAAACCGGGCCGTTTCAAATGAGGGATCAACGGCAATGGCTTTATCAAAGATTTCAATGGCTTTTTGGGGTTCGTTATTTCTGCGGTACATGGTCCCAAGATCGTCATAACGCCTGTTCTTCCGGGTTCAATGGCCAGGGACTTTTCATAGGCGTCAATGGCATTC
>JAAUSZ010000289.1 GCA_012031875.1 Desulfobacula sp. | reverse complement strand
CACCTCTTTGGCGACGGGTTCTTCTTTTTTTTTGAAACCGCCGACAGCAAGAAGAATCAAACCGATTACGGCGGTAATGACAAAATATCTTTTGATTGGCGCCTTACTGAATAATCTTCCAAAGGCAAGCATCTGTTTTTTCATTATCAAATCCTTTGTTTTATGATGGTGTGTTCAAACCCGGCGAACGGTTTCGCCGTGGGTGTGGCTTCCACCCACATGGAATAACTGATTTGCCCCAGCCCGTTCAATCCGAATAACATCTGTTGCCCGAGATTGCTTTCGCTTAGAGGTTGCGTCTCTGTTTCCCATAGGATGTGAATGCTCAAATCAGTCTCCACCATGGGATCATGATAGACCTTGATTGAGGCGGTGTGGTCTTCTTCTTTCTGCTGGAAAACCTGGCGTAAAAGTTCATCGGCCAATTGCCTGTTTGCTTTTATAAGAGAACGCAGCGTGATGATTTCGATCCATTTCATGGGGAGCCTCCTTAAAGCTTGTTTTTGCTTGCGCCACAGATGTGCCAAGCCGATTGATGGTGAAAATTCCGGTTATCATCGGGCAACACAAACCCTTTTTTGAATAATGCCAGACAGGCATCTACCGCCTTCGGGTCATAAAGGCGCCCCCGCGCCGCGTCGATTTCCTGTAAAGCGGCGTCAATGCCTTTGGCGGGGCGGTAAGGACGGTGAGAAGACATCGCCTCAACCACATCAGCGACACCTATGATGCGCGCCTCCGGAAGGATACGGTCGCCTTTCAGGCCGGCCGGATAACCATTTCCGTCCAGACGTTCATGGTGCTGTTGGACAATACAGGCAACGGGCCAGGGAAACTCGATTCCCTTTAAAATACCATACCCTGTTTGCGGATGTTTTTTGATCAGGGCCAATTCCATATCTTCCAAATGGCCCGGCATGTTCAAAAGGTCGAAAGGGACATGCAATTTCCCGATATCATGCAGGATTGCAGCGGTTTCAACGCCTTTTTTCTGATCCTTTCCAATCCCTCCCATTTCTTCAGCGATGGCGCATGCCAGTATGGCTACCCGCCTTTGGTGGCTTGCTGTATAAAGATCTCTGGATTCCACTGCAGAAGCCAGGGCATTTACCGTCTCGTCCACCACCCTGCTCATCTTATTCAAGCTGAGCCTGAGTGCTGATTCAAGCTCCATTTTTACGGTTATGTCGAAGAGGATAATCACTGTCCCGACAATCCTCTTTGCCTCGTCATACACGGCCGCTGCCGAATAGCTGAGTTGAATGGGCGACCTGTCTTTTTTGACGGCACGGATTGGGACAGAGGTAAATATTTCCTTTTGCAGTGTTCGCCGGCGAAGACGCTCGTACGCTTCTCCCTGATCCTGGGCAAGGACTTCAGTTGACCGGCCAAGCACTTGGTCTTCCGTCCAGCCGGTAATTTCCTCGACAGCCTTGTTCCAGAACCTGATAATCCCGTCCAGATCCACTGCGATGATCCCGAGAGGAGAAGCTTTCACAAAGGCCGATAAGCTTTCATCACTGATTTTAATGTCCGGCAGCAAGGCTCTTCCCGGCTCCTTTTGAAGTTCAGTATTCATTAAATATCCTTAATATATTAGGTGCTGTTATCCTGTTTGTCCCGCTTAGGTTCTTTCCGTCTGATGCAGGTATAGCAACAGGTGTGCCAAGAAATTTTATTGTGTAATTTCAATTCGTTGCTATATAATGGCATCGGCAGCCCAAAAAGGTTTAGTCCCATGGGGTGAGATTTATTGCGCTATGGTCTGATTCTGTGCTATGGTCCTATAGACAAACCCCATTTGAAGAAGAATAAGGAAAAAGATGATGCGCGCCGATGAGAATCTTTTTTTTCGTGAAGCAACGCTGCGTCTGTGCAGCAGCCTCGATATCGAAATGGGCCTGAAACGATGCTATGACTACATCAGAACCTTCATTCCAGTGACACGGATGGGCCTGCACATCATGGATGTTGAAGAGAATACCTTAGAATTCGTGGCGCATGTCGGCATTGATTTACCGGATCATTACGAGAAAATTGTGCATCTGCCCGAGAAAGGGCGCCATGAAAGGGCAACGGTTTTGAAAAGCGGTGATGCCATACGGATTATAAACCAGCCTGATTCAACCATGCTGCCCAAAGCGATGCTGGAAAGACTTGGACAAAAAGAGAACTATTCCTTCATGCACATGACCCTGGATATCGAAGGAAGCCGAATCGGGTCTCTGGGGTTAATGGCAGACGGGGTGAATCAATATACCGATGAGCATGCCCGACTGCTTTTACTGCTCCGCCAGACACTGGCTATTGCCATGTCCAATGCGCTCCAGCACCAGGAAGTGATGCGGTTCAAACAGATGCTGGCCGACGACAATCGGTACTTGCTGGAAGAACTGCGCGCGGTTTCAGGAGATAAAATCGTTGGTGCCGATTTCGGCCTGAGCAAGGTGATGCAAATGGTCGGACAGGTGGCCCCCCTGGACAGCCCAGTGCTCCTGCTCGGTGAAACCGGTACGGGCAAGGAGCTTATTGCCAATGCGATCCACAGCTTTTCCCAGCGCAGAGAAAGGCCGTTTATTAAGGTGAATTGTGGGGCCATTCCCGAGACACTTATGGACAGTGAGCTTTTTGGTCACGAAAAGGGCGCTTTCACCGGGGCCATCAGCCAGAAAAGAGGGCGTTTCGAGCGGGCTGATAACGGTACTATCTTTCTTGACGAAATAGGGGAGCTTCCACCACAGGCCCAGGTGAGGCTGCTGCACGTCCTTCAAAGAAAAGAGATAGAGCGCGTCGGTGGAACCTGTTCCATACCAGTGGATATCCGTATTATATCGGCCACCCACAGGAATTTGCAGGAGATGGTCGAATCCGGGCAGTTTCGGGAAGACCTCTGGTTCCGCCTCAATGTTTTTCCCATCATGATCCCGCCGTTAAGAGTGAGAAAAGGCGATATCCCATCCATGGTGCACCACTTCATCCACCGCAAGTCCATAGAGCTTAAACTGACGGAAAGACCCAGGCTGGCCTTTGATGCCATTGACAGATTGGTTGCCTATGACTGGCCGGGCAATGTTCGGGAACTGGAAAACGCCATCGAGAGGGCTCTCATCCTTCACCGTGCGGGTGACCCTTTGTCATTCGAAGCGCTTTTTCCCCCGGCCGCTCCGGGCAAAGGCCGCCAAAACCAAAGTCAGGATGAACTCCTCGTGTCGTTGGATGAGATGAATGCCCGGTATATCAGGCAAGCGCTGGAGAAAGCAGGCGGCAAGATCTATGGACCGGGTGGGGCGGCACAAGTTTTGGGGATCAACCCCAGTACGCTGCGAAAGCGCATGAACAAGCTGGGAATCCCCTATGGCAGAAAAAGCTGGCGCCCCGATTCGATCACTTAAGGTGTTTTTAAGAGAGCTATATCCGATCCAGGATTTTTTGTAACCCTTGCTATTCATTTTGGTTCCGAAATCACAAGACTTGGGCAGGTTTTTCCCCATCATCCCATTCCTGCACAAAATTTCTAAAAAATAAAGTTTTAATTTGTCATTAGCAGTAATATTTAGTAATTTAGACTTATTATAGTTTCATTCAACTTGACTAAGATGGGTGATACTTATAAAAAATAACCATGATGTTTTGGTTCTCTCTTGAGTGTAGTTTTTAATTCCCCAACAACCCTTAAAAAAAGGAGAACAAGATGATCAAAAAAAACCTGAAAATCAACGGCATCCCCCGAACCCTCATCGTCAGCGAAGACGATAGATTATCCACCGTGCTCCGGAACAGCCTTTTTTTAACCGGCGTCAAGGTCGGCTGCGGTGAAGGCCAGTGCGGGGCCTGCAACGTAATTCTGAATTCCAAACTGACCCGGTCCTGCATCACGAAAATGGGCCGGGTCCCGGACGATTCCGTGGTCACCACCATTGAAGGCATCGGAACCCTGGACAACCTGCATCCCATCCAGGTGGCCTGGATGGTGCACGGCGGGGCCCAATGCGGGTTCTGCACACCCGGATTCATCGTTTCCACCAAGGCCCTGCTGGATGAAAATCCTTCTCCCAGCCGGGAGGATATCCGGGATTGGTTCCAGAAATATAAAAACGCCTGCCGGTGCACGGGGTATAAACAGCTCGTGGACGCGGTCACGGATGCGGCAAAGGTCATGGGCGGCAAGATGACCCTGGACGAGCTGAAATTCAAGATGCCGGCCGACGGCAAAATATGGGGCTCCAGTATTCCCCGGCCCACAGCCCTGGCTAAGGTCACCGGCACCTGTGATTACGGCGCCGACCTCGGCATCAAAATGCCGGAAGAGACCTTGAGAATGGCCCTGGTCCAGGCCAAGATCTCCCATGCCAATATCAAAAAATCGATACCTCGGAAGCGGAAAAAATGCCCGGGGTTTACAAGGTGGTCACCCATAAGGACATCAAGGGGAAAAACAGGATCACGGGCCTCATTACCTTTCCCACCAACAAGGGAGACGGGTGGGACCGGCCCATTTTATGCGACACCAAGGTCTTCCAGTTCGGGGACGCCATTGCCATTGTCTGTGCGGACACCCTGAAAAACGCCGAGCGGCCGCGGAAAAAGTAAAGGTGGACCTGGAACCCCTGCCCGAATACATGAGCGCTCCGGCGGCCATGGCCGAGGACGCCATCCAGATTCATCCCGGCACCCCCAATGTCTATTTTACCCAGAAAATCAAAAAGGGAGAAGATACGGGACCCTGCTTCAAAACCGCGGATGCCGTGGTGGAAGATGATTTTTATGTGGGCCGCCAGCCCCATATGCCCATTGAACCGGATGTGGGCCTTGCCTATCCGGGAGAAGACGGCAGCCTGACCATCCACTCCAAATCCATCGGGATTTTCTGCACCATGCCATGATCGCCCCGGGCCTGGGCATTGCTCCGGAAAAACTGACTCTGGTCCAGAATCCGGCCGGCGGCACATTCGGCTACAAATTCTCCCCCACCATGGAGGCCCTCCTGGGCGCAGCAGCCCTGGCCACGGGCAAACCGGTCTTCCTGAACTATACCTGGTACCAGCAGCAGACCTATACGGGCAAACGGTCTCCCTTCTTCATCAACCTGAGGCTGGCCGCCGACAAGCAGGGCAAGCTCCTGGGAATGGAAAGCGACTGGACCGTGGATCACGGGCCCTATTCCGAATTCGGTGATCTTCTGACCCTGAGGGGGGCCCAGTGCATCGGCTCCGGCTACCATATCCCCAGCATCCGGGGTGAGGGCCGGACGGTGTGCACCAACCATGCCTGGGGCTCTGCCTTCCGGGCCTACGGCGCGCCCCA
>JAAUSZ010000288.1 GCA_012031875.1 Desulfobacula sp. | reverse complement strand
GGCATTTTATCCGGGAATTTTTTCCTTACCGCTGTTTCCGAATCCCGGCCCGGAAGAACATAGACATTTTCCTTCCGCTCCTGGAGCGGCTTGACGACGCGCTGGATATATTCCTTTCGATGATCCAGATAGGGGCCGATCAGGGAAAGGCCTGCAGGGCATACACTCATACAATAGCCGCATCGATATCCGCCGCCATAGGTCAGACTCTGCCAGACCGCCAAGGTTTCACTGTCGGATCTTTTTTCCCGGTATTCCTCCATGTTTTGGCTGGTAACAAGGGATTCAACCCAGTTTAAAAACCCTCCCAGCCGGTCCCGGTAGGCATGAACCAGGCATTTGAAAAATTCGAAAGATCCGTCCGGGGCGATGGCGCCGGTCGGACAGGTGGCTACGCAGAGATTGCAGTGGATACAGGGATTGTAATCCAAGGGCTGATCATAATCATCCAGAGCCGCATCAATGACTACCGTACCCAGGCAAAGGTGACTTCCGAATTCAGGATGAATCAGCAGGCGGTGATGGCCGATTTTCCCCAGACCCGCGGCCTGGGCCACGGGTTTATGAGAGACGGTGAACATCGGCCCCGGCCATTTGGCCATATCCTGGGGAAAACCCTCGGACGGCGTGATGCACGCAATGTCGTATGACCGAAGTTGATTGGCCAGCTTTCTGGATACGGCCAGGGCCTGTTCTTCCACGGCTATAAATTCCCCGTCAATCAGAGACCGGTCCGAAGATTGAACCTGGGGCGGATTCATCCGGATGATGATACTGACCAGAGTTTTTGCACGGGGAAAAGCACCGAGGATCGCCTCTTTTTGGTCCTGAAGGGAGGGGCGGTCGATTTCCACAACGCCGACATCATCGGCCCCGGCCTCAAGGGCGATTTCCTTCAGCCGCCGGCGGGTCATTGTTTCGGGCGGATTGTTCTGCTGCCTCTGTCGATAGGCGATGACACTCGGATGATCGTTCAATTCCATTTTTCACTCCTTGCTATGGTCAAGTTTTAAAAATACTTTCCGCCTTCTTGTTAATCCCGAAGAATCATACAGGTGGCCGTGGCATGAGCTAATATATTGCCGCCACCATCCTGCAATTCCCCCTCCGAGACACCCAGACGGCCGGACATGTGAATAATCTTCCCGGTGGCGGTCAGCTCCCGGTCACGCGGGACGGGTCTGACCATTTTGACGTTCAGATCTACGGTCGCATATCCGATGCCCGGTTCAAGCAGGCTATGCACCGCACAACCGGTTACCGTGTCCAGAACCGTCGCGGCAAAACCGCCGTGTACGCCGCCCATGGGGTTCAGATGCTGTTTACCCGCGGTTGCGGTAAATCTGACCGAACCGGCGGCCACTGAAACTATGGACATGGGAATCGTCTGTGCCATGGGCGGCACAGGCCCCTTCCCATCTATCATGCCTTTAAAAAGGCCAGTCCGCTTAATGCCCTGCCGGCCATTCCATCATTTTCTTTCATTGTAGCCTCCTTATGGTTTATTTTTTCCGATCTTAACATTTGACTCGATTCGATAAAAGTGGCATAAATGACAAAAAGCGTTCCAAAAAAGACATGACCATCATATCTGGGAAGGAACGCCGACTCATCGGGAGGGATGATGGCAAATATCACCTTTATCGTCGATACCGGCTGTATGTTTTCCGGGATTTCAGGATTGATAGACTGTTTTAATATCGCTAACCAGTGGCATGCCACAAACACGGGGGAATGGCTGGAGCCTCTGTTCACGACAAGGGTTCTCAGCCGGGACGGCAAGGCCGTCAAGGTCGGCGGCGGATTTCAGATCATTCCGGATGGCGGGTTTCATGATTTTGAGAAGACCGATGTGGTGGTTGTCCCGCCGTATCTTCCCAACGCCGATCTTCTTCCCTCCAATGCCTCGCCGTTGCTGGACTGGATCGTTGGCAGCTATGAACAGGGGGCCATGATTGCCAGCGTATGCACCGGCAGTTTTGTCCTTGCGGAAACCGGGCTGTTGGACGGTAAGCCGGCAACGACTCACTGGTTTTTCACAAAACTCTTCAAACGCCGGTATCCCAAGGTTTTGCTGGAGCCGGACAGAGTTCTCACGCGGGAGAAAGGCCTGATCTGTTCCGGTTCCATTTCAGCCTTCTATTATCTGGGGCTGCACCTCATCGAAAGTTTCGGTTCTTCTCATCTTGCGGCCCAATGTTCCAAGGCATTTTTAGTAGATCCAAGCAAGGCAAACCAGACCCCTTATGCGATGTTCAATGTCCACAAAAGCCATGGAGACAAAGACATCATGCGCGCCCAGGAATGGATAGAATCCAATTTTAACGATGCAATGAAAATGGAGGATCTTGCCAGGCAGATAGGGATCAGTCCCCGGCACTTTATCCGCCGGTTCAAAAGAGCCACAGACGAAACGCCTTTGAGGTACCTGCAGCAGATCCGTATCGAGAGAGCAAAAGAATACCTGGAGACGACCTCGGAAACGGTAAACGAGATCACCCAGGTCATCGGTTATGAAAACAGCAGCAGTTTTAGAAAATTGTTCAAGGAGGCAACCGGCCTGTCACCCAGCGAATATCGAAGCCGGTTTGCCCGGGGAGATGGCTTGGGCGGCTCTTTTCAATCGGCATAAGGCTGTTCCCGGTCCGTTCTTTCAACCCTGGTGCCGGCCATCCGGTTTTGATAAATGAGGATGAGACTATCTTTCCCAAAAGCTGAGGGCCTATCTTTCTGATATGGATTTTCGCACCGTCAATGGGTATCTGAAACATATTGGGATAGCGCCTTTCAGCCGTTAATTCCAGGATGCTCTAATTGATGGTTCGGATTTTCAGGCTCAGGAATAATCATCCTGAAACAGGGGATGGGTTTGCATCATACTGTTTTGAAATGATTTCAAGATCCCTGCATTTTTGATCCAATTGGTGGACGATGCGCTGGATTTTACTCTCATCAAGTGTCTTGACGGTTTTGGATCTGATAATGGTTTTCATTTGTTTGGGGTTGATGACAAACATTCCGTCGTAAGGCGCAGTCCTTTCAACATAGAATCCGGGAAGGGAAATTATGGGAAACACCTCCACGGGCTCGCCGACCGCGCTTTTAAGCCAGTTGGATAGCCATTTGGCCTGGCGCTTGGCCTGGTCAAGATATTTTGTGTCATTAAAATTGGAAAAAACGATTTCTCTGCCGTTATATGTCGCTGTTGCATCCTTTTTGTTATCCCCGGACACAGCCTTCGACCGGGCCTTGGTTTCTATGGCAAAGACTCCTGCAGGACCGACCACAATATGGTCAATATTAAAATAGTCGGCCTGGAAATCATGAAAAACATGATTTCCCTCGGGCATTAGTTTGTTTAATTCTTCGGCGGTGACAAGCTCTCCAAAATATCCAAGCCTTAAATTCTGCCTTATGAATAAACAGGTAACGGTTTTATAAATGAAGAATATGATCATGACCCCGGCACCAATAAAGGTGATGCCAAAATTTGAAAAATTAATTTCCATCTTCGCAACAAGCGCGGAGATGATGATAATATTTACAAAAATGGTTGGGGTGAAGATCATTGCAAACAAATTAATGATTAATCGTTCATCTATATCCCGGATTTTTATATCCAGGGAATGCCCCGGCAATCTTAACAGGGCTTTTTCCGTAAAGGGAGTTCTTGATTTTTTTCTCAGGTTATATTGGCGGTATGCAAAAAGGACCAGGTACATTATTCCCAAAAAACTGAGAATCGGAACAATTTGAGCAATGATCAGAAGCTTCATATCATAATTCCTTTCAAGATTAGTACGGTGGGCATCCTGCCTCAGCTCAAGGTCTGGAGCAGGCGGTAAAGGGTCCGGCCGGCCAGGATGTCGCCGGAGATGACGCCGAGGACCCTGTCGTTTTCCACCACGGGCATGGCCGAGATGTCGTGGGTTTCCAGGTTCCGGACGCAGTCGATGATGCCGGCGTCCGGCGGGGTGGTGATGACATCGGCCGTCATGATTCGGGTCAGGGGCGTGTCCGCGGGCAGCCCCGAAGCCATGGCCTTGGTAATGTCCCAGTTGGTGACAATGCCGATGAGGCAGCCCTCTTCCGACACCACAACCACCATGGGCCCATGAGCCTTGACCAGGAGCCCGGCCGCATCGGCCACGGTTTTGTCCCTGCCGATGGCGGGAACGTCCTCCATAATGTCCCGCACGGTTCTGGATTTCTCTCTGGACGCGATTCTCCGGACGCTGATGTTTTCGGCAATCTCACAGGGAAGGCTGTCCGCATCTTTGCACAGGCCGTCGATGAGTTCTTCCATATTCCTGCGGATAACGGTTTCAAGCTTTTGAACCGCCGCCTTTCTCCGGGTTTCGGCCAGGGCCGCGAAATCCTCCCGGTTTTTTTCAAGCCAGGCCTGGCCAGCGCCGGGATTTCCCAGGATATCCTTTGGGATCAGGAGATGGTCAGGGGTGGGGATGATCCGCTCATGGGCCGCATAGATGACCCCGCCGGAATTCACCAGATAATCCGTGGCAATGAGAACCCCTTTGTCCCGGTAGACCTGGCGCTCCATCTTCCTTCGAGCGGCCTTGCGCCGGGGGTTGGGGGAATAGGTATTGGCCCCTTCCACAATGATCTGCCATTTGCCCATGCGGTCCGTGGTCATGGAAGGGTTGGAGGCAGGGTCCACATCCAGGTAATTGGATATGGGGGAAGCCGGCACCAGGCAGAAGGCGGATTCCATTAAAAGATTGTCCGGGGCATTGGAAAAAACCGTATTTTTCGATGCCGGTCCGGCCTTGCCCATGATCCGGTCATGAAAAAATTTTTGGGTCACGGCCCCGGATTTTTTCCACAGGTCAAAGAGTTCCTGCCAGGGAAGGCCCTCCCTGTTCAAGAGATACCCGGTTTCATCGCTGATGCCCTTGAGGATGGGGGCGGACTCCGGGTCATACTCATGAAAGAGCCTTGCCGCATGGGCTCCCACAGCCCCGAATCCCTGGATGAGGATATCTGTTTTGCCCGGTTTGGGCAGGGTCAGGGTGCTGAACTGGGGCAGTTGCCTGAGCCTGGGCAGGTGTTCCATCAGGGCCTTGACGGCCACCACGATGCCGTTGGCGGCCCCGCCCAGTTCGTCGATACGGTTGCCGCCCATGTCCGCGGGTTTGGAAACGGCATTGTTAAGCCCGTTTTCAATGGCGAAAACTTTCATGTCCGCATCATTGGTGCCCACATCCGGGCCCGGATATAAATTTCCTTATACCGTTTTAAAAGCCTGCCAAAGCCCTTGATAATCTCGCGGCGGTCTTTTTCAGAC
>JAAUSZ010000068.1 GCA_012031875.1 Desulfobacula sp. | reverse complement strand
ACTCAGTCTAAGACTTCGGTGATAGCAATTCCGGACTGGGAACGGTGGTGCTTTCCGCCCGGAAAAGCCTGGTTACCGAAACAGGGACCCGTATCTCACTTGTTCCCGGCGGAATATTCAAAGGCTATGCCCGGAAAATCGTTCACCAGGGCAATATCACTGTCCCTTCAGGGGAGGTGGTTCTGGAAACCCAGAGCAATTCAACAACGGATGAATTTTTTCCGGTGTCTTGAATCCGGATTATGTTGCCGCATCGGATCTCGGCCCGGAAAGGATCGACCTTACCACCGGCAGCAGCATTATCACGGCAGGAGAACAGGTTGACAATTATACCCCCTATATTATGGAGAGCGGGGAAATCCGCCCTGACGGCCTTACAAAGGGCGGCAGTATCACACTCAGGGAAAGGACCATTCATGGGGAGGGGGTTGTTCTGGCAGAGGGTTCAGAACTGGACGTCAGCGGCGGCTATATAATCGATGAAAACCGGAGGATTGTAAAGGCCGGGGATGCCGGGGAATTGACCCTGCTGGGGCCGGCCGTCATCCTCAAAGGGGACATAAAGGGATATTCAGCCCCGGGTAAAAAAGGGGGCAGCTTTAAGGCTCACGCCCTGCAGACCGATGTGATACAGGGCACAGGGCCGGATCTGCCTGAAGGGTATTCAACGGAAACATCTCTGCCCGAGGAGCTGAAAAACAGGATGGTCATTGACGGGGGCTTTTTTGAGCAAACCGGATTCAGCCGGATCTCCCTGTCAGCCGTAACGGATTTGAAGGTCCATGAACCGGTAAGCCTTGAGCCCTCCCGCATGAAAACACTCCTGGCTTCAAAAGGGACCAAAACCCGGTATGAGGCCGTGGACCTCCAGGATATCGGCGCATCTTCCATTACTCTTACGGCAGGGACTCTGGAAGGGTTTTCTAAATTTTATACCCTGGATGGAGAGACTCCCCTTGATGGAAATGATCCCAGGGTTCGAAATGCGAGCCTGTGCGTTGGAAAAAACGTCAACCTGGAAACGTCCCCTGAGGGGCAGATCAGCCTGACAGGGCCTTCCGTTGATCTTGCAGGCCGGTTTTCCGCCCCGGCAGGGAAGATTACCGTCACTTCAAATAACAGTTTTGATCTCTATCCTTTGACGGTTCGCAGCACCGCCCGTTTCTTTGCCGGCGGGTTCAACCGGATAACCAATGATATCATCGGGGAAGAATTTGTCATGGAACCGCTGGACGGGGGTGAGGTGACGTTTTCATCGGCCGGAAAGCTCGTCATGGAACAGGGATCGGTGGTGGATGTGTCCGGCTCAACGCCGGTGACCCTTTACCGGATGGGGCCCAACGGGAAACCCACAGCTTACGGGGCCGCTTCCGAACCGGGCAGCATTTCTCTTTCTTTTGCCAGGGACATGGATGATAACCATAATACTTATCTTAACAGCCGGTTCCTGGCCCAAAAACATCTCAGTTATCTGAGGGGCGGTTTCTTCAGCTTGTCCAAAACCGATTCACTGAACGATCTGATGATTGATCCGGAGATGATGAAACAGATTGAAGCCGACGGGTTTGATAAGCTTTCTCTGGCCGGTGAAAGCGGGATCACTTTTGAACACAGCCTGACTGTGAACATGGCCCGGGGGATCAGTATCGATGCCCCGGTCTTGACCGGCACCGGCACAGAAATCATCACACTGAAATCCACCCAGGTGAGCCTGTGCAATACCGACACCATCGTAAGCACCGGCGCTTCATCAGGCAGGGCAACCCTGACCGTTGAAACCGACTACCTGGATATGGATGGGGATATCAGGGCCGCAGGATTTTCCGATATCCATCTGTCTGCTCTTCAGGATATACGGCTGTCCGACCAATATTATCAATCGGGTTCGATAAATGAATGGCGGGGCGGGTTTGCCACCGATGGCGACCTGACCCTGACGGCGGCCCGGATTTACCCGGAGACGGATGCCTGGTTTACATTCGCCTCGGAAGGAACCATCCGCGTTCTGCCGTCGGGCATCACCCGGACGGACCCCATCTATTCGGCCCTGGGCCAACTGACGCTTCAAGCTGAAAATATTGAGCATAAAGGAGTTCTGGCCGCTCCTCTGGGCCAAATTCACCTTATCGCAACAGCCAAATCCGATGCCGGGGACCGGGTCACCGGCCGGGTCTATCTTTCCGATGACAGTATTCTCAGCGTGTCCGGCAGCCCCTATGCAGCGATCAATTACGGCGCCGTCAGTGATCAGAACGGTAAATGGTATAAAACCGGCAAATCCGCTGGAACCGAGATCACCAGCCTCCCTGAAAAAACCGTTGATATCAGCGCAAGCGAGGTGATCGGCAGGGATAAGGCCGTCATTGATATCGGAGGAGGGGGAACCCTGTTCGGTTATACCTTTATTCCGGGAATTGAAGGTTCCCTTAATCCCTTGTCGGCCTCCAACCGGTATGTGGTCCTTCCCGCCTCAATGGGGATTCTGCATGGAGACGGGATTTTCCTGGAAGACAATATCATGATCGGAGGCGGACTTTATACCCTTGTTCCGGATGAGTACGCCTTTATCAACGGCGCAATGATCCTGGAAGACATGGGATCGGTTGACCCGTCTCTCCCTGTTTCCAGAAGCAATGACGGGTATGCCACGGCCATCGGGTATGAGATGTCCGGCGGGACCGGCGGGCATTCTTCCAGTGCGCGGCTTTACGCCATCCGGGAGGCATCGGATGTGCTGAAGGAGGGGCAGTATCAATTTCAAAAAATAGATGCCGGGAGCGCCGGGAGTCTCACGGTCAATGCCGGCACCAATATTTTTTCCTCCCGTGTCCTGGCTTCGGCTCTCGATAAAACCAGCCGTTCAGGCATTATCACCATGGGCGGAAAAGATGTGATTTTCAACAGCACGACGGTTGCCCTGGCCCCAGATTTTAATTTTAACACCCTTCTGGATAAGGCTTCCGGTATGGTTGGAAAACTTTTTCTGGACGCTGAAAAGCTTGCCCAGTCCGGACTCTGGGAACTCAATATCGGCAAGGAAAACCTGACCCAGACCATTACCCTGGAAAACGGGAGCATCCTTAAAGGAACCCGGATCAACCTCATCGCCGATAAGGATATCCAACTGGAACAAGGCGCCGGTATCCTCGGTACGGGTGAAAACGGGTCTGTCAACGTATTCTCCGGTGAAGGCAGCCTAATAATGGCCGACACCTCCTTTATCCGGTCATCGGGCAGCATCGGCATTGATGCCGAGGGTCTGGACCGGAAGGGGGAGATCCGTGCGGAAAAAGCCATCAGTTTTCTGTCGGATCATCTTTATCTCACCGATACGGACCATGAGGCAGGTCTCCGGTCTTTCTTGGGAACCACCGGCGGCATGGTGGTGGATGAAGCTCTGTGGAAAAGCTTTGGCGCCCTTGAAGAAATATCACTGGTGGGGCGGAGTACCCTCGGCCTGGCCGGAAATGTGGCGCTGATTGCTGAAAAAGCCGTTCTTCTCGTGGACACGCCACTTCTGAACTATATTGCCGATAATGAGGGAACCTCTCTTTTCAAAGTCCGGGAAACCTATTTGATGAATACCCGGGATGGCTGGACAGGAACCGGCAAGGACGTGAAACCGGGCCACCTTATTGTGGATGCCGACCGTATCTCCATCGGTTACGGCAATGTCAGCATGTCCGGGTTATCGGATATCGCACTGAACAGCAAGGGGAATCTCACCTTTATCGGCAAGGGAAAATTGGATACAGGGAATGGAAACCTCAACATCGCTGCAGCAGGAACCACCGGGCAGTATCGCTGGTATTTTGACGAAGAAACCCAGGATTATACCTACGAAGCCCTGGATTACGGGATAGACGCCGGGACCGGGAAAATCTCCATAGCACACAGAGAAGATACCGATACCACCAGGGAAAAAAATGACAATATCGGCGGCAAACTCTCTTTTTCTGCATCCAGTATTGAAAACAGCGGATATATCGGTTTGACATCCGGTGTTATCCATTTTAATGCCACGGGCAGCGGAGACGATAAAGGGCTTTTCATGAAGAAAGGCTCGGAGGTGTCGGTAAAAGGCACAATGACAGCCGACAATACGGTTTTTGACGGCGGCATGGTCTATTACGAAGCCAAGGACGACACCATTCATCTGACCGGTTCCGTGACGGATGTTTCCTCCGGCAGTGCGACCGGCAATGCCGGAACCATTGCAATCTATAACCCCAACGGTCTTTTGTCCGTTTCTGAGGCAGTTTTTACGGCAGACCGGGGCGGCAATTTTCTTCTGGATACAAAATCCCTTTCCGAATCAGACACCTTGTTCGGCATTCTGGGGAACGCCGGGTTTGACAGCCGCATTGACATGAGGGTCAGAACAGGAGATGTCTCTCTGGCTTCCGATGTGACCGCCCGGGAATTTAGGCTTTCCGTGGATCAGGGTAATGTTGCTGTGAATGCCGCCATTAATGCATCGGGTACGGCCGGTGGCGGTCGGGTGGAAATTTACGCAGGCGGCAACCTGACCCTTTCTTCTGGGACACAGATTGATGCCAAAGGCCTTGGTTCTTTTACAGACGGCGGCGAGGTTATCCTGGGTTCCGGGATCAGCAGCAGCGGATTTATGGACCTTTCCGGGGCCACCATTGATGTCGCATCTTTCGGCGGCACCGGCGGCAGCATTTATTTCCGGGTGCCCAGAACCGCAGACGGGTCTGATCTCCGGCTTGATATGGATGCAACCCTCCTGGGGGCTTCCAGGGTAACGGTTGAAGGCGCAAAGCTGTATCAGACATCCACCATCAATGATGCCTATCTGACCGCTATTCAGTCTGAAACCGCTACTTTTATGAATACCTATGGAACGGCCATCAAAAACCGATTGTTGTTGGAAATAAAAAATAGCGAAACAATTAATAAGCTCTCCATCTCACCCGGCATTGAAATCCAGAGCGCGGGAAATCTTGAGTTATCCGCAGCAAAAGCCAATAATTTAAAGTCATGGCGGTTCGGACAGGATTTAGAGCCTGCGGTTCTAACCCTGAGAGCAGCCGGTAATCTCACCATCAACCAAGACATGCTGGACAATCCTACCCCTTCAGCTTCCTTGATGAAAAACACGGCGCCGACTACCAGCCTCAATCTATCAGCCGGGGCAACACTTGCCTCCGCCGACCCCTTTGCCGTTGAAAAAGGCGTCGGAAACCTGTCCCTTGCCGATGGAAAAATGATTTACACGGAAGGGGGCGATATCAATTTTGCCTCCGGCAACACCACAACTCTTCAAAAGCCGCCCACCAGCACCTCAAAAGATTATATGACCAAACTTGGAAAAATGTACAGCCTGGGCTCCTATACCGGGAATGTCCGGGGAAGGACCGGGGGCGACCTTACCCTCTCGGGGGGTGTGATCCAGACGGCCACAGGGGATATTGATCTGGATGTCGGAGGGGAGTTGAAATTGGGATGGACTGTCAGCAGCGGTGTTACATACACCGGCACCATCCGGACCACGGGCCAGCCCCTGTCCGTGGAAGAATCAGGCGTGTCGAACGAAAAAGACCGGCAGCGGATCATGTCTGCCTATAACGGCGGCGGAGATATCCGGATCAGGGCTGCAGGGGATATCAGGCTACAGTCGGCTTTGGGCGAATCCGACATGTCGTTCATCAATTCAAGCGCCTGGGATACCAAATCAAAAGAACTGGACTTGTCCAAGCCCATTCCCTATCCCACCAAGACCCTCTCCGGCTGGTCGGCCCGATACGAAGGGACGACCGCCACCCAGGGAATTGTCACCATGGGGGAAGGGAACATCGACATTGACACCCAGGGGGATTTTTTCAGTGCGACCGGCACCTTTGGGAAAGGAGATCTTTCCATCCTTGCCCGGGGAGATATTGACGGGCGGTTCCTGAACAAAAAGGGGAATATCGATATTCAAAGCCTGTCCAACATCGGAACCCTGAGTTCCGGGCAGGTTGTGGAGGCCTTTGATTCCCAAATCAGCTTGAATGCTCAGGGCAATATCACCATGGCCGGGGTCCTGAACCCCACCATTACATCCAATAATTTCAGCAGCAGTTATCAGTGGGATCTGCGATATACGGAACAGGCTTCTCTTTCCATGAAGGCCGCAAAAGGAAGCATTACGCTCACCGGAAGCCCGGATACGGAATTAAAGCTCATTCCCAGTGACTACAAGAAGTTCACCATCCTGCCCCCCAGCCTGGAATTAATCGCCGGGGAGGATATCCGGCTTGGGGCGGTTTTTTATCTTCCGCCGTCGGCTGACGGCCGGCTGACCCTTTATGCGGGCAATGATATCCTTGGCGGCGGTATTTACATGTCCGATGCAGACCCTGCCGATGTATACGGGGTGAAAACCACTTCAGATCAAAGCGCATTAAACTGGACCAATTTATTCAACCTTCATGCCGACACCCCGGTTCACCTGAAAAACGATTCCCGGGTGATTGTTGAAGCGGGCCGGGATATCCGGGATGTCCAGCTCACCCTGCCCAAGATGGCCATGATCCAGGCAGGAAGAGATATTGTTGACATCAGCCTTGTGGGTCAGAACCTTCGGGCCGGTGATACCACCATCATTGATGCCGGCAGAAATATTCTGTTCCAGGCTGAAAAAATAGCAACCTCCATAGAAAGGGGTATCATTCTGAGCGGACCGGGCCTGACCCTTGTCCATGCAGGGGATTCCATTGACCTCGGATCATCACTCGGTATCCAGTCCCTGGGGCAGAGTTCCAACCCGGCCTTGGATGCCGGGAAAAATGATCTCATCGTTCTTGCGGGGACAAAAAAGTCTTTTTCCGTTGCTGAGCTGGACAACTTTTTTGTGGGTCACTGGACTTCCCTGAACCAGGCCGGGATATTTGAAGACCTTGGATTTGTCCCCGGCACGGATGGGTTGCGGGGAGCCGGGGTAAAATGGACCAAGGCCCATGAAATTGGTAATGACCTCCTGGCCCAGCAGATTATTGAAGACGCCCGGAAATATTTGATCAGTCCCCTGTTTGAAGGTTCGGAGGGCGTGGCGGGAAATATCAGCCTGATGAATTCAAAAATATTCACCAGCGGAGGGGCCGGCAGTATTTATACCCTTGCCAAGGGGAAAATCGATGTAGGTCTTTCATCTATCACCCCCCCGCCCATCACGGGACAAACCGAGCCTGAAAAAAAGAATTCCGGATTTTATACCACTGCAGGAGGCTCCATCAGCATATATGCCGGCCTTGATATCAATGTCAATGAATCCAGGGTCATGACGTTTTCAGGGGGGGATATCGATATCCTGTCGGATTACCGAAACCTCAATGCCGGCAGGGGGGACAAGGCATCTGTGGCATCGACGAGATCCTATAAAGTTAAACAGTCTGACGGCTCATTTAAAACAGTATTTGAAGTACCGGCCGTGGGCAGCGGCATCCGGGCCACGGCTCCCCGGGCGGAAAACGCCGGGGATATTTACGCCACTGCCTGGGAAGGGGATATCGACGCCGGGGAGGCCGGGATTGCCGGCCGGAACGTAACCCTGGCCGCCAAACGGGTGCTCAATGCCCAGAACATTCAAGCCACCGGCTTTTCCCTCGGGTTTACCAAACCGGCGGAAGCCTCGGGCAGCCTTACCGGGCTTTCCGGGGGCGGAGGGCTGGCCGATGCGGGCCTCATGTCCGAAGAGTCTTCGGCCCTGGCCGGAGCCCGGGACCGCATGAACGAGGAGGAACCGGAAGGGTACAGCTATGAACCCAAATGGGTGGATGTCCAGGTCATCGGGTTTGAAGAAGAGAATAACGATGACGCCTAGGAACAAGAAAAAAATACGGATGATTAGACAACATAACCGGAAAAATGGGGAGCTGGAGGAAAAAAGTGATTCATAAGAAGGTGCTAAGGATTTTACTCGGTCTTTTTCTGCTGGTGGGAATGTCGTGGACGGTTGTATTGCCGGGGGCCCAGGCCTGGTGGAATGAAGACTGGCAATACCGGAAAAAAATCACCCTGGATACCACGCCGGCCGGGGCCGACATTCCGGAAAACCTGGTCCAGTTCCCGGTTCTTATCCGGCTCCATTCCGGGAATTTCGATTTTACCCGGGCCGGGGAAAACGGAGAGGATATAAGGTTTGTGGGCGGAGATGACCTCACGCTTTTAAAATACCATATCGAGGTCTTTGACGGCGTGGATGAAATCGCCCTGGTCTGGGTGAACCTGCCGGTGGTGAAGGCGGCTTCAAACCAGGAGGGGATCTGGCTTTATTACGGCAATGCCAAGGCTGCCTCTGCCGGGGATGCCAAAACCGGGTTTGACGCCTTTGACCAGGGGGTCTTTCATTTCAGCGAAATCGAAGGGCTGCCCCAGGATTCAACGGCCTATGGGGCCCATGCGGCCAAATTCAGCGGCGGCCTGGGCCTGGCCGGGATCATGGGCAACGGCGCCGGGTTTTACGGGGCCGGGAGCATCCTGGAGATCCCCGAACACCCGTCCTTTAATTTTACATCGGGTCTTACCTTTTCCGCCTGGGTCAAAATTTCCGAGCCCCAGAACAATGCCGTCCTTTTTTCAAGGGCCGTGGACGGCATGGGCCTGTTCATCACCATCCGGGGAACCGGGGTCTTTGTGTCCGGAACGACGAGAAACAGCCCTTTGAAAGCCCCCAAGGTTTGGAGCTGCCCCTGGAGGGCTGGCACCACCTGGCCGTCACCATGGCCCAGGTGGGCCGGGTCACCCTTTACCTGGACGGGGTTGAAACCAAATGGGTGGACACCAAATTCGATCTTTCCATCCTCAAGGGCAGCCTCCTGGTGGGCGGGGAGGCTGACGGCAGCCGGGCCTTCACAGGGGACCTGGATGAACTCAGGATAGCGGGGACCAAACGGTCCGGGGCCTGGGTCCGGGCCAATTTTGTGTCCCAGGGGCCCGACGCCGGTTTCCTGGCCTTTGCCCCCGAGGAGGTCAACGAAGGCGGCGGCGCTGCAGCCCAGGCCCTGGTCTACCTGGCCATCATCATTAAAAATATCTCCTTTGACGGCCTGATCATCATCGGCATCCTCGTCGGTTTTATGGGGGTTTCATGGCTGGTCATGGTCAGCAAAAGCATCTCCCTGTTTAATACGGCCCGGGGGAACAAAAATTTCCTGGAACAGTACCGCAGGCTGGCTGATCCCATTTCCCTGGATGCTGATCCCGGCCGTTTTAAGGACTCCGGGATTTACCGGATCTATGAGGCCGGCCGCAGGAACCTGGACTTTTTGAGGCATGACCCGGAATGCGGACCCAAAGCCTTTACCGCCAAGCACCTGGACAATCTGAAAGCCGTCCTTGAAACCGGGCTGGTGGAGGAAGCAAGGCGGATGAATGCCTGGCTTATGGCCCTGACCCTGTCCATCTCCGGGGGGCCCTTTCTGGGACTTCTGGGCACGGTATGGGGGGTCATGAACACCTTTGCCGCCATGGCCGAAGCCGGGGAAGCCAATATCATGGCCATTGCGCCCGGTGTGGCCTCGGCCCTGGCCACCACGGTTTTCGGGCTCATCGTCGCCATCCCCGCCCTTTTCGGCTATAACTACCTGGCCGGAAAAATCCGGGAGGTGACCACGGACACGGGCCTGTTTGTGGACCTCTTTGCCCTGAATGTGGACTCGGTTTACGGAGAATCATCATGAGACGCAATTTTTTTACCTATGAATCCTTTAATGAAATCAATGTGACCCCGCTCCTGGACCTGGCCTGGACCCTTCTGGTGGTCTTTATCATTGCCGTGACCGCCTCGGTCCAGGGCATCAAGATCGATCTGCCCAAGGCCAGTGCGGCCCCCAGCCTGACCAAGCCCAAAACCAAGGCCGTGACCATTGACGACAAGGGCCAGATCTATCTGGACGCCTATCCGGTGACCATGGCGGAACTGGAGCAGAACCTGAGGGCCCATAAGGCTGCGGACCCCAATTTCCCGGTGGTGGTCAAGGGCGATGCCAAGATCTATTACCAGAGCGTCATGGATATCCTGGATCTCATGCAGCGTCTGGAAATCACCCAATTGGGCCTGGTCACCCAGAGGCTCGTGAAATGAGCCATGGATAAACCGGCCCGGGATAAAAAACGGCTCCTGATCATGGGGATCGCCTGTCTGGTCTTTGTATGCCTTCTGGTTTCGGGCTTTTTCCTGTTTAAAATGCTGCTGGAGGGGGACCAGGGCAGGAAAAAAAGACAGGTCCAGCGGATCACCCTGGTCAAACCGCCGCCACCGGAAAAAATCAAGGAAAAACCGCCGGAGCCGGAGATTAAAAAGGAAGAAAAGATCGTGGAGCCCGAGCCCAAGGAAGTGCCCGAGGAAACCGAGGATTCGGCCAAGGATGAGCCCCCGCCGGGAGATGACCTGGGGCTGGATTCCGACGGCACCGGCGGGTCCGACGGCTTCGGCCTTGCCGCCAAAAAAGGGGGCCGGTCCCTCATCGGCGGAGGCGGGGATTCGTCCCTTCTGGCCCGGTATGCCTGGTATACAAGGATTTTGCAGGATGAGATCCGGGACAGGGTGAACCGGTTTCTGGAAGACAAGAAAGACCTCCCGGACGGAAAACACAAAATTCTCCTCCGGGTGGAACTGGACTCCGGCGGCAGGATGACGGCCTATGCCATTGACGGGTCATCGGGAAATCCCCAGGTGGATGATGCGGTGAAACAGGCCCTGGCCGGGTTCAAGGTCAGTGAGGCCCCGCCGGAAGACATGCCGAGAACAGTGAAATTAAAAGTGACGTTTAAGAGTTGAAATAAGGATGAGGGTGAAACAATGCAGGCGTTTGGAATGAAATTCTTTTTATGCATCTCTGTTTTCCTAGGGGTGTTCTGTCTCTGGTCCCCGGTATTTGCTGAAGAAAAGCCTCCGGAAAATTTTGACACCACGGCGGAACTGATCCGGCTTTTACGGGAAAAGGGCATCATCAGCGAGGGCGAGGCGGGCAATTTCCTAGAGCGCTACCAGCAGCAGGCCCAGGCCGTTCCCCAGGTGGTGACCATCACCCCGGCCCAGGGTCAGGAGGAGTATCTCCAGGAAATCTCCAAGGATGTGACGGATAAGGTGACCCGGGACCTGAACGACATGAAGCAGGGCGTAGACCGGCGGGCCGATGACCTGGCCAAAACCAACCGGGCGCTCAAGGAAAAGCTGGACCAGCTCGAAGCCGTGGTGAAAAAAGACCACGGCAAAAAGCTGGAAAAATCATCCTGGGCCCAGAGAATCCGGTTTGGCGGGGATATCCGGCTGCGCCAGGAATCGGTCCTGTTTGACAAGGGCAATGCCCGGGATATCGAAGACCCGAACAGCCCCAACACCCTGGTCAATACCACCAATGACGAGCACCGCCAGAGAATCCGGCTGAGGGTGGGGATGAAGGCCGACCTCATCGAACCCGGGGATATCAATGTGGGAAAAACCGAGGCCGGGGTCCGGGTGGCCACGGGCAGCGTGGGCAACCCGGTGTCCACCAACCATACCCTGGGCCATTCTTCCAATGACAGGGCCGATATTGTCCTGGACCAGGCCTATCTGAGATGGAGCTATATCCCCACCGAGGGCATCCTGGGCAAAAAGCCCAAAATCTCGGTCACCGGCGGCATCATGGAAAATCCCTTTTATTCTTCCAGCCTGGTTTTTGACAGCGACCTGGCCTTTGAAGGGGCGGCCGTGAACCTGGTGACGGATACCAACGGGTTTTCCAACGGCTTTCTCACCCTGGGCTATTTTCCCCTGGAAGAATCGGAATGGTCCCAGCAGGACAAATACCTGGTAGGGGGCCAGGTGGGCATCAACCACCACCCCACCTATGGATGGGAATACCGGCTGGGGGCCGCCTTTTATGAATATTATAATGTCGATGGAAGCCCCATCAACCGCGTCAATCTGACGGCTTCGGACCTGAGGCAGCTTTCCGCCATGTCTCCGAAATTCATGCAGAAAGGCAATTCCACCTTTGACATGTCCACTGCCGACACAGGCAACAGCAACGTGACCTACGGGCTCCTGTCGGAATTTCAGCTTTTGAACCTCACCGGCCGCATTGAAAACACCATGTTCGCCCCGGTCCATATTGTCCTCTACGGAGACTGGGTGAAAAACCTGGGCTATGACCCGGGAAAGATGGCGGAAAAGGCAGGGGTGACCAATGCCTATATCCAAAGCATTTCCGGAGATACGGGCTACCAGGTGGGTCTCAAGGTGGGATATCCCAAACCCCGGCAGCGCTGGGACTGGAACCTTTTTGCCGAATACCGGTACCTGGAAAGCGACGCCGTGCTGGACGCCTTTACGGATTCGGATTTCCACCTGGGCGGCACCAATGCCAAGGGCTATATTTTCGGCGGGGAGCTGGGGCTCTATGAAAATGTCTGGCTGGGGGCCCGGTGGATGAGCGCCAATGAAATCAAGGACATGCAGATGCTCGGGGATACCCAGACCAATGACCTGGCCGTGGATACGCTCCAGATCGATATCAATGCGGCATTTTAACGGATAAGGACCCTCCCATGAAAAAAAAGACAACCCGGGTGATGGCCCTTTTGCTGGCCGTGGCGGCCATTTCAGGTCTGGGGTATCTCGGATATCTGAAAATCAAGGCCGACCGGCAGATCCTTGCCCTGGGCGAAACCATCGAGGCCGGGGAGAAACGCTACCAGGCCCTCCAGAAAAAATATGCCGAGGAAAAAGCCGGGCTCAATGCCTGCACCCGGGCCAGGCAGGCCGATGAGGCCCGGAAGAGAGAACTCCAGGAAGAGATCGCCCTTCTTTTATCTGAAAAAGAAGAGTTTGACGCCCAGGCGGAAACCCTTGAGAAAAAACACCAGGCCGCCCTTGCCGGACTTGAGGAAAAGATCAAGGAGTCGGAAACCCGGGCGGCCAAAACAGAGAAGAGCCTCCAGGATCTGGCGGAAAAATTCAAAGCCCTCCAGACCGCGGACCGGGAAAAATCCGGACGCATCAGCGGGCTGGAATCGGACAAAAGAGATCTTGAATCCAGGCTCCGCCAGACCGAGCAGAGCCTGGACCGGAGCCTGAAACACAACAAGCGGCTGGGGGAAATCGCCGAAGAACTGACGGAAAAATACAAAATTAAGGCCGGGTCCGGCTCGGAGCCCTTCACAAAGCTGGGCATGGTCGAACTGGAACACCTGATCCAGGAATATGTGAAACAGATTGACAAGGAAACCATCATCCAGAAATGAGATTGAATTTCCGATATCTTCCGATAGCCCTCCGGGGCCTCGCCCTCTGGGCCGGGCTGCTGCTGTTCACAGGCATGGCCCAGGCCTCGGTCAAACCGGTTGAACTTGAATATGACCAGGGCCTGGTCACCCTCAAGCCGGCCCAGTCTTCCCTTATGGAGATTTTAAAAGGTCTGGCCCATGAGGCCCGGCTGGACATCTATATTGCCGACGCCTTTTCAGACGGCCCCCGCGGGACCGGATTTACAAAGCTGCCGGTTTACGAGGCCCTGGGAACCCTTTTAAAGGGCTACAGCTTTGCCGTGGTATATGGGCCGGATCAGGGGGGCCGGGTCTTTCTCTCCGGCGGCGGCAGCTTTCTTCCTCCGGCAGAAGCCCTGTCTTTCCAGACTGCGGCCATCCCCGCCAAAGTTTCATTTGCCCGGCCCGGACCGGGGCCAGGCAGCGCTTCAGACCCTGACCGGGGTTTGGACCCGGAAACGGACCCTGTGTACTCGGGCCCAACCGGGACCCATTTGGAATCCGCGACTTCGGCCTCTTCCCCGGATCTGTCTGCTTCAACCGGAGCCGGAAGCAATTCAGCCGGTTCAAGTCCGGCCTCCCGGGCCGAAGCCGGGAAGACGGACCCTGACGGAGAAACCGGTGAAGACGCCGCCTCCCCTGTTCAGGAAACTGCCGCGTCACAACAGAACAGCCTGGATGCCAAATCCTCTCTTGAATACAAGATAGAAAAGCTTGAACAGGAAATTGAAAGCGGTCAGGCCGATCAATGGTATAATTTCTGGGTGACAAAGAAAGACCCCCGGTATCTCACCAACCCCAGGGATGAACTGGCCCGGTATCAGAAAGAACTGGAAAAGCTGAACTCAAATTAAAAAGAATCATAAAGAAAGGATTACCCATGTTTCAAAAAAAATCTCACCGGATAACCATCATCGCCATGACCCTCTTTATTTTCAGCCTGGCCCTGCCCCTGCATGCAGCCGATTCCAAGGTGGGCTATATCAATCTCCAGCGCCTGGTGCAGGAGTCCAAGATGGGAAAGGCGGCCATGGCGAGATTGAAAAACTGAGGCAGACAAAGCAGGACCTGATCTCGGAAAAGATGAAAACCATCAATGACCTCAAGCTGGACCTGGAAAAAAACAATGATCCGAAAAAGGAAGAGGCCAAAAAAAATAAAATCGAAACCCTGAACGAGCTGATCAAGGACTACAAGCGCCTGGTGGACGATGCCAAGGAAGAAATCGCCAGGGAAGACCAGGAACTGGTGGCCGCCATCTTGAAAAAGGCCGACGGGGCCCTACAGAAGGTGGCCAAAAAGAACGGGTTTACCATGATCCTCAAGGACCCCAATGCCGTCGGGTTTCTGGACCCGTCCGTGGATATCACCAATGAGGTGCTGACGGAACTGAATAAGGGGTAGGGCCTGCAACCGGCCCCTTTTTTGCTAGTCCACGAAACCCCTTTCCAGATGGGTATCCACATACCGGGCAAGGATTTCAGCGGTCTGCGGGGGCGGTCTTACCGTCAGAAAATGGTCGATGACGGCATGGGCCAGTTCATGGGCCAGCATGCCTTCATGGACGTCCCGGACATTCAGGTACACCGTGTTGTTGGCGAAGCGGTACCAGGCCCGGAGGCGGCACTCCCCCGGGTAAATGCCCTCATAGGCGGCTTTTAGGGCCGCCGTATCCGAATAGAGATGGACATTCACCGGCTCAAAGTCTTTGTTCATGTCCAGAATCTCCCGGACCCTTTCAAACACGGCATCCACCTTTTTTCCCAGGCGGCGGGCAAAGACCTCATCCGGGCCCTGGACCGGGTCCGGCTCCGCCGTTATCCCGCCCATTTTTTGGGATGGGCCGAACCGGACGGACCGGTCAAAGAGATCCAGGTCTTCCCCGGATTTATATTTGATCAGCGTATACCGGGTCCGGATCATCTGCCAGGGTTTCAGCAGGACAAGGTCCTGGCCGAAAACCGGCGGACTGCTCAGGATATACAATAAAGTCAGGATAAGCATCCTGACGGGTTTCCGGACATTTTTCCGCATCTTGGCCGGACCCCTATGGGTTTAGGATAAAGCTTTCTCGGATCAGGGTCCTTAATTTCGAAATTTCATCGTCCACGGATTTTCCCTCGTCGCTCAGGGCCTGGATTTTCAGCAGCCGGGCATCGACAAAGGCCACCCTGGAGGACATGGATTGGATCATCCGGTTCAGGGCCAGGGCCATGCCGTGAAACTGGTCTTTTTTCCGGAGATTGACGGATACGGTCAGATCACCGCCGGCCACCCTTGCGATGTCCTTTTCAAAACGGAACATGGGCCCGGCAATCCTGTGGGAAATATACAGCAGCACCGCCACGGCGGCCAGGGTGATGAGCCCCAGGGTGATGAGGTTGGTCAGGATCACCGCCGGCAGGATGGCGTTTCCGGTATTCCGGATCTCAAGCCCCGACTCGGCATAGGAGGAGGTCAGGGTGTCCTGGGACAAAACAAAGAGCAAGGCCGTGGACAGGATGATCCCCGCCAGAAAAATCAAACAGAATTTCAAAATAAACCCGGTCTGAAATTCCTTTTTAATAAATACCCGGCTTCGCTTATGGGCTTTGTCTTCTTCCGTCATGGGATATCCTTTCATATTTTCGTCATATTTTCGCCTTATTTTCGGCTTATGGATTGGGTTGATGGATGGTCACCCGGGCCTTTTTTTTCACCTCGCTGATCCATTCATTCAAGGCCTGGGTCTGTTTTTCCGCTTTCAGTTGCCGGGCAATGTCCGGCTCAATCCGCTCCAGAGGCGGGAGGCTGTCATCTTCGTATTTCAGCCCGTCGTAATAGGCCTTGATGTCCTTATCCATCACCGTGGTGCGTTGGCTGATGTCCTTATTTTTTTCTTCCATGAGATTTTTGATGAGGGTGGCTTCCCAGTATTTTTCAATGGCCCGGACAAATTCAGGCTTTTTTTCCAGGCCGAGGCGCCTGGCTTCCTGGATCAGGATCTCTTTCTGGATCAGGGTGTCCAAAAACTCCGCCCTGGCCTCCGGCGTTGTTTTATATTCCCGGGTATAGTCCAGTTCCCGGGCCAGTTTGGACTCATATTCCTCCCGGGTCAGCTCATAGCCGTTGATGACGGCGATGAGCCCGTGGGGCTCCCCGGCCCTGTCTCCCCGGCACCCGGCCAGGATAAACACCAGAAAACACGTGAGGCAGATAAACGACAGGCTCTTTTTCAGACCGGAAACCATGATCCCCCTCCTGTGGGCAATAGCGGTTTATACATACCCGAGGTTTTAGTCAATGGGTTCCAAAAGGTCAAGATAGGAAACGGTTAGGATCTTCCCTGGTTTAATGAGCCGCTAACACGGACTTAATTAAGCTCTAACAGGAACCCGGTTAATATGCACCTGTTTCGGGACGGATATAAACATGAAAATAGGGATGCGCTATGGATCAAGCCAGGGGTAAAACAAAGGGATTTAAAGGGCTCAGGGGCCGGGAGGGCTTTTCCTTCATCGAACTCATGGTGGTGGTGATTATCCTGGGGATTCTGGCCGGCGCCGTTATCCCGCGTTATATGGATAAAACCGACAAGGCCAAGGCCGTAAAGGCCAAGGTCGATATCAGCGCCATTGAAACCAGCCTGAAAATGTACAAGCTGGACAACGGCATATATCCGACCTCGGAGCAGGGCCTTCTGGCCCTGGTTGAAAAGCCCTCCACAGATCCCGTTCCCCGGAACTGGAGCGATAAGGGATATTTTGAAAAGGGAAGCCTGCCCAAGGACCCCTGGGGCAATGAATATATGTATTTATCCCCGGGCATCCATAACGATTATGATATCGTCTCCTACGGGGCCGACGGGGCCGCCGGGGGAGAGGGCATCAATAAGGACATCACCAGTTGGGAAAATGACTAGGGCAGGCCGTGAATCCGGGTTCTCCTTTGTTGAACTGGTGGTGGTCATCACCCTGATTGCCGTCCTGGTGTCCTTTTCCATCCCCCTGTTCCGGGATGCCCGTTTTTTTTCCGGCAAGTCTGAAAATGCCTCGGGCCTGGCCCTTCTCATCCGGTCTCTGAAGACCCGGGCCGTTGAACAGGACCGGGATTTTTTTCTGCATCTGGATCTCCATTCGGGCAAGGTCTGGGTCACGGACAGCACCATGGATGCCGGCGCCGGGAAAAAGCCGGGCAGGAAGGGATCACCTATGGGGACGGGCTCAGGATAGTCAACCTGGAATTTCCGGGGGGGCGGGGACGGGACCGGAGCCGCCATACCCTCTGTTTCAGGCGCCAGGGGTATTCGGACAGGGCCCTCATTCACCTGAGGGAGAAAGACGGGGATATCACCCTGGAAGTCCGGACTTTTTTGACCCGGGTGGAACGGTTTGACCGGTATGTATCCTATGACGACTGTATCTGAGACCGGCGGGTTTACCCTCATGGAGGTCATGGTTTCCATGGCCGTCATCGCCCTGGTCCTGGTTTCCCTGTTCCGGTTGCAGTCCGGGGCCGTTGACCTGGCCGGGGCCGGTCAATTCCAGAACCAGGCCCCCCTGGCGGCCAAACTGAGGCTCGCCGAAATCGAGGCCCGGCTGGGTGAACTCACCGGGGAAACAGAGGATGTGGAGATTTCCGGAGACGGGTATCAAGGGTCCTGCCGGATCACGGATGTGGATTTCCCGGACATCATGCCGGACAAGGATCAGGGCAGGCTCAGAAAAATCGAGCTGGTGATGGCCGAATCCCGGGGAGGCCGCCGGTCCTTCCGGCTGACCACCTTCCGGTATGCGCCCGGAAACTGATATGGACAAAAAAGGATTTACCCTGATGGAAGTGATGGTCACCATTGTCGTGTTTTCAATTGTCATGCTGACCCTGTTCTCCTCCTTCCAGGCCTTTGTCTCCTCCGGGGACGCCATCACCAGGGGCATCCATGAGGCGGAAAGGGCAAGGACGGCCCTGGAAAGGATGAGTGAAGACCTGGAACAGGTCCATGTGATTCAGCCGCCGAGATACGCGGTCCCGGCCTTTGACGCCCCGCCTGATCCCTTCCGCATGGCAGGGTCCCGGACCCGGGTGGGCGGCTCGGTGTTTTCCAGGCTTGAATTTACCACCTTCAGCCGTGTAATCGCCGGCCCTGAAGAGGCCCGGGGCATTTCCAAGATCACCTATTATGTCCGGCAGAACCCGGACAAGGGCTTTGACCTGTGCCGGTCGGACCGGGAGCCGGGGCGCCCGGAGAGGAGGACCCCTGCCGTGATCCCGTCCTCATGGAAGAGATTCAGTCCTTCGACATTGAATTTACGGACAGCCGGGAAAAAACCGAAACAGACTGGGATTCGGATTCTGCCGAAGCCGGGCATGCCCTGCCGGTCAGCCTCCGTATGACGCTGAAAACAGAGGCCGGAGCCTTTGAAACGGCGGTGTTCCTGCCCGTTGCCCGGGGGCTCCTTGAATAAACATCTGCAAAATGAACGGGGCGCCGCCCTGATGGTGACCCTGGGGGTGGTGGCCATTCTGCTGGCCCTGGCCCTCCGGCTGGCCCAGTTGACCGGAGACGCCGCCCTTCACACCTCGGCCAAAAACGACCGGCTGGCCGCCGGGGAACTGGCCCTGTCGGGGATTCACCTGGCCATGCTCATCCTTGCCCGGGATGCGGCGGACAATGATACGGATTCCCTCCAGGAGGCCTGGGCCGACCCGGATACGATTCAACAGGCCGTTAAAGACCTGGGGATCGAGGCCGGCAGCCTGGACCTGACCATTTCCGACGAGCTGGGCAAGATCCAGTTAAACGCCCTGCTAAAGCAGTTTCCAGGCCATGAGATCAATACTGATCAGCAGGCTCTGCTGGAACGGTTTTTTCTCCTGTCCCTGCCCTCCACCCGGAAGGACGGCAGCGGGGGCCCGACGGAAATCGTCAATGCCGTCAAAGACTGGCTGGATTCCAAGGATGATGACGCCGTCACCGGGCTCTCCGGTGCGGAATCCGATTATTACCAGGCCCTTGATCCGCCCCGGAAATGCGCCAACGGCCCCTTTGAGCGTGTGGAAGACCTCCTCAACGTCAAAGGCATGGCCAAAGACAGGCTGACGGACCCGGAGGGCAGCCCCCTTGAGCTTGGGGAGGTCTTTACCGTTTATGGCATGAGCGACCTGAAAAACGAAGGCCGGTATGTCTTCCCGGGTAATATCAATATCAATACCGCCCCCCTTCCCGTCCTTGCCGCCCTGCTGCCCGAAGGCAAAGAACTCCAGGCCCAAGACCTGGCCGCATACCGGGAGGAAAGGCCGGGCCGGCAGGCTCCCTATACCCATATCCTGGAGCCGGGCTGGTATGAAAAGGCCCTGATGTTCACCGAAGCGGAAAAGGCGGCCTTTGACCGGAAGATCACCTATTCCAGCCATATTTTCAGGGCCGACTGCAATGCCGTGGTCAACCATTCCCGGGTCCGCCTCTCGGGGGTGATCCAGCGGGAGAGAGAAAAAGAAACCGGAAAATGGATCAGCCGGATGATCCAATTGGAAAAGTCATGACAGGACGATTCTTAATCATCGAGGCGGGTGCCGGCCGTATTCAGGTCTTAGCCGTTGACGACGCCGTGAAAAAAGGGGGGGGCGGCCCGGGCCTTTTGCGTTTTGCGCAAAGATCTGCCGGAGCCGATGGAAGATGAGGGCTTTTTCGATTCGGCCCTGGATCTCCTGGCCGGGGAGGTGGATTTTAAAACCGTTTCTAATGTGGTTCTGCTGCTTCCCTCCCGCCTGTTTTTTTTCCGCCGGTCCGAGCTGCCGTTTAAAACAAAGGCCAAGGTCCGGCAGGTGCTTCCCCTGGAACTGCGCCCCACCTTTCCCATGGAAAACGAAGCCTGCCTCACGGATTTCTTTATCCCGGACGCGGCCTTTACCCAGGGGCTGACCCCGGTTTTTTCAGCCTCGGCCAAGGAATCGGACATCAAAGCCTATTATGACGGCCTGATGCGGCTGAACCTCAAACCCGCCATCCTCGCACCCGCCGGAACAACGGCCGCCGCCTGTTTTTTGAAGACGCAAAAGGATGCGGACCATTTTGTCTTCCTGGACAGGACCGATGATGACATCACCGCCACCCTGGTCTTCAACCGGATGCCGGTCCTGGCCCGGGCCTTTTCCCCCGACGGAATGACCCCGGAGGACCTTCGGGACGAAGCCCGCCGGATGATCCTGGGGTTTCAGCAGAGAACCGGCCTGGACACCCCTTTTGATATCTTTGTCTCCGGCGCCGGTGAAGGGGAATTCTCCCGGGAAGCCCTATTTCAGTCCGCCCTTTCCCCCAACCGGGAAATGCCGGGCCTGTTCAATTTTTGCAGGGGACGGTACGGCTCCGAGTCTTTTTTCAAACGCCACGCCCCCCGGATCCTGTCTGCCGGTATCCTGGCCGGCCTGGTCTTTATTCTTCTCATGACCAATATCTACGGCCGGATCCATGGGCTTGAAAAAGCAAGGGACCAGAGAAAGCAGGTTATTGCCTCGATTTTTGCCCAGACCTTTCCCGATAAAAAAGCCGGGAACACGGACCCCTTCCTGCTCATGCAATCCCTTGTCAAACAGTCGGCGCAAAGCAAGGGAAATTCCGATGATCCCCTGCTGAACCATAGGGGAATAGATGCGGTCAGGATCATCTTTGAGCTTTCACAGCAGATCCCCAAATCCGTTGATGCGGAATTGTCCACCCTGATGCTGGAGAATAACCGGATGGTCTTAACCGGGACCACGGGAAATTTTAATACCGTGGATCAATTAAAGGGGCTCATTGAAAAATCCCCCCGGTTTAAAAAGGTGGAGATCAGCAGCGCCGCAGCCGGCAAGAACATGGGCCGGGTGGATTTTAAATTCATGGTGGAATTATGAAAATGCCTGAATTATCCGGACGGGACAAGACCATGCTGGCGGCCGGAGCCGTCTTCCTGGTGATTTTCTGCGCCGTCCAGTTGATCTATCTTCCGGCCGTGGACAAGCAGGAGGCCCTGAAAAAAACCGTGGCGGCCCAGGACGAGGCCGTGGGTCAGATGAAAACCCTTCAAAAAACCTTCCAGGACCTTTCCCTGGCCCTGGATCAGCAAAAAACATCCTGGAAAAAAGACCCGGGGACTTTACCCTGTTTTCTTTCCTGGACACCCAGGCGGAAAAAAGCGGGGTTAAAAAAAATGTGGCCTATATGAAACCCTCCACCCAGGATATGGAAAAACCGGTTATACCATTTCCAGGGTCAAGGTCAAGATAGAGGAAGTCCACCTGAAAGGCCTGATGGATTTTCTTTACCGGATCGAAACCTCGCCGGACGGGGTGTTGATCACCTCCCTGTCCCTGTCCAAAACCGGAAAAAAGGGAGACCGGCTGGATGCGGTCTTTGATGCCGAAACCCTGATCTTAAAGGGGGCCTCCTGAAGATGACGCCCAAACCGGTTCTCCTCTACGGCCTGTA
>JAAUSZ010000287.1 GCA_012031875.1 Desulfobacula sp. | reverse complement strand
CGGACGTCGTGGCACACCCGGCCCTTCGTCGCCGAGCCTCCTCACGAACCGGCGTGGGGATCCGCGCGCGGTCATCTCATTCCCCCTGGCCGAGGCTGTAGCCGGGGGTGCGTCGAAGGTGAACAGGTGCTCGGTCTTGATGAAGTCGTAGCCCCGTTCGTTGAGCGCGGCGAGGAGGCCGATCACCTGCAATGGGGTGAGGTTCGCACCCGGTTCCGTCGCGACGAATCGGCAGCGCCAGTGGTCGGTGCGGAACGTCTCGGGGAACCCGCCGGGGTAGACCTTGACGCCGCGGTTGGTGATCATCTTCAGCTTGACCTTCGCGGCCCGGGCCACGGCCTCGTCGGCCATGAGGCAGATCACCTCCCCGCCAAAGCCTTGTATTTCTTTTTTCCGGATGCCCACGCCGGCCATGCGGGTATCGGTAAAGATCCGGCACCCGCTTCGGATGGCCTCGATTCCGGCCCGGACGGCTTTGGGGTGGAATCTGACGGTGTTCATATATTCAAAATCCGCGGAGGTATGGATCATGCGTCTGACCACGGGCCATTCCGAGGGGCCAAAGGAATGGGGCCCGGCTTCGGCGTCGATGATCTTAAAGCTCAGGTCTTCTATTTCCTGGGGTTTCATGAGGGTTTAGCCTTTATCTTAGGGTTTTTCTATTCTTTGCATCTCAATGAATACCATCTTTTTCTAATGCTTGGCAACCGCTTTCAGGGTTCTGTATCCGGCGAAAATCCGGGTGGCCGTCGTGATCAGGCAAAGGATAAAAAAAAAGACCGGCAAAAAACGGAAACCGGGCCGGGAAAAGGCAGATGAGAACGAAAAATATAAGGGTTTCCGTTCCTTCGGTGAGGCCCCCCATATAATAGATGGACTTTTTGGGATAGACCACGGACGCTAAATTATTTTTCCGGGCCAGGGCGGCAAAGGCCAGAAAGCTGGTCCCCGCGCCCACAAACCCGAAGATGAGAAGGGAAGCGGCAAGGGCGTTGGCTTCGGGGGAAGCCAGGGCAAACCCGGCCGCCACAGCCGAATAAAAGATAAAATCCAGGCAGATGTCCAGGAAGGCCCCGGCGTCCGTGGGCTCGTTCAGCCGGGCCAGGGCCCCGTCCAGCCCGTCCATGGCCCGGTTTAGCAGGATGAATGCCAGGCCCAAGGCAAAATAATTCATCCAGACGGACAGAAACGCGGCCAGGCCAAAGGCAAATCCGGCCAGGGTCACCCGGTCCGGATGAATCTTTTTCTTTTCCAGGATACGGGCAACTGCGGTGAGCGGGGAATTCATAAGTTTCATGGCCCAGGGGTCCAACATGATCCTAGCCCTTTCCCAGGTTTAATATTCTGCCGCCCTCGGGGCAGTCGGCGGGGTCATGGGTCACCAGCAGGGCCGGGATATTCATCTCCCTGATCCGGGAGAACACAAAGCCCCTGATGACGGCTTTCAGGGCCTGATCCAGCCTGGAGAAGGGTTCATCCATGAGCAGGGCGGCAGGCCGGGCCAGAAGGCTTCTTAAAAGGCTGACCCTGGCCTTCTGTCCCCCGGACAGGCTTGAGGGGTCCCGTTTTTCAAAACCTTCAAGCCCGGCGGATTCAAGGGCTTGGCGTACCAGGGCCCGTCTCTCGGGGCCGGAAATGTTTCCCTGAGGGCAAAGGCCAGATTGCTGCCGATATCCATATGGGGAAACAAGAGGTCATTCTGGAACAAGAGCCCGATATTCCGGTCTTCCATGGGCAGGGGCAGGATCTCCCTGCCGTTGAGGCGGACGGTTCCCGTTAAGGTAAACACCCGGTCAAGGCTTCCGGACACGGCCGACAACAGCGTGGATTTTCCGCAGCCGCTGGGTCCCATGAGGGTGGCGATCTCGCCGGGTTCAATCACCAGGGTCAGGGGATCAAACAGGCCCGTTCCCTGTTTTTGAATATGGAGGTGGTCCAGTTCAAGGCACATGATTTGGTTATACCTGCATTCCTTTCCGATTGTAATACAAAATTTTCGGGACCGCGAGGGCCAGGGCATAGATGACCAGGGGCAGGGCCTGCTGAATCAGGGCAGACACCGCCATGGCCCGCCGGTCCGAGCCCGAGGCCATGGCCACCGCTTCCGTGGTAAGGGTTGAAAACCGGCCGGCCCCCACCAGCATGGTGGGGATGTATTGGGCCACGCTCACGGAAAATCCCACGGCCCATGAAAAGAGCAGGGGTCGCAGGAGCATGGGCAGTTTGATTTTCAGAAAGGCTGTGGAATAAGATTTGCCCAGCAGCAGGGCCTGGTCTGAAAACCGCCCGTCATAGGACAGGTAGGTGGTCCGCAGGACAATAAACAGATAGGGCAGGACAAAAACCAGGTGGGACCAGAAAAGCGTGATCCATTGGCCGTCCAGCCTCATGACGACCAGCAGGAGCTGGATCCCGGCCATGAAACTGATCTGGGGAACCAGCAGCGGAAGATATAAAAAATACAAAACAGGGCCGCTCAAATTCCGGGTGCCCTTTCTTTTCGAGCCCGCCTCATGCTCCAGACATCCGACGGCCAGCATAAGGCCTGCCGAGGCAGCCGCGGCCCCGGTCCAAAGGGTGGTCATAAGGGAGGGAAAAGATGAAACAAGGCCCTTTTCCCAGAATTTTAAAGACCAGGAGGCCGGAAGCGCATCCGGGAACTGCCATTGCCGGGTAAGGGACCAGATCACAAGAAGGAGGGTTGACAGGCCGGTAAAAAAAAGAACGCCGGGGCCCGGCAGTGAAAACGCGGGCTTCAGCCGTGTGAGGATGGAACCGCGGCAGCCGTTGACAACCCAGGGGGCTAAAAAAAATCCCAGGGCCTTTTCCACAAGAAAGGCCGAGAATATGCCCAGGACGGTCAGAAAAAAAAAGAACCAGGGACCCGCAGGCCGCCACCGGTTTAAGGCTCAGATCAGGGTCGTTGAACCATTTCAGAATCTGGACGGCCAGGCTTGGGGGCGAACCCGGTCCTAAAATAAGGGCCATGTCCACCACGGAAAAGGAATAGGCGATCACGGCGAATACGGACAGGCGAAGGTGGGGATAGAGCCGGGGAATTAAAATCTTCACCCAGATCTGTTCCTTTGTATAGCCCAGGGCCCTTCCGGCCAAAAGGGTTTTTTCCACATCCAGTTGACCCGTGGCGCTGATCATCACCATGACCAGAAAGGGGATTTCCTTGATGGCCAAGGCCGCGGCAAGGCTGAAACCATGGGGGTCGTTAAGGAGAATCCAGTCCGGCGGGGAAGAAAAACCCGTCAGCCCCGGAGAAACCAGCCGGATGAACCAGCCGGATGGCGAGATTAACAGGCCAAAGCCGATGGCAAAGGCGGCGTGGGGAAGGGAAAGCAAAGGGGACAGGGCTTTTTCAAAAACCCTCCAGGACCGGCTGCCGTAGGCGCAGCAGATCCATAACACCGAAAGGCCCACCGCGCAAAGACAAGCGGTGATACCGGAAATCAGGGTCACCCGGATGGCGGTTTGGATTCCCGGATAGGCAAAAAATTCCTGCCACGGGGCCGGAGAAAAACCGGTGCGGCCGATGACGGGCAGATAGTCCAGGGAGGGCAGGAGGGTTCCCAGAAGCCCGGCCGGAAGGGTAAGGCCAAAGGAGGCCATGACAAAAACGGGGAAAAATCCGCTTTTTCCCGGAAGATGCCGCATCATGCCCGTGATCTACTGGTTATAGGTGTTCAGCCAGGCCTTTTCCAGGGCCTGAACCCAGGAGGCATGGGGCTCGGGCAGGACCCGGCCCAGCTCTTCCGGACCCAGGGTGGCCGGCGGTCTTGGAAGGGCATCAAACAAGGCCCGGTCTTCCGGCGACAGGCGCTGCACATCCAGGACGGTGGGATCCCCCCAGACTTTGGGGTCCGCCTTTCTGGCCTGGGCCTGGGGGGATAAAAGGAAATCCGCCACCACCATGGCCCCCTCCCGGGCCGAGGAATTAAAGGGGGATGGCCACAAATGCGCATTTCCGATGGTGCCTGAAGCATGGACATAGGTCCGGACCGCAGGGGGCAGTTCGCCGCTTTCAACGGCATGGGCCGCGGCATTGGGGTTAAAGCTCAGGGAGATATAAATTTCGCCGTCATTTAAAAGGCTGAACATCTGGGAGGCCCCGGCGGGGAAAACCCCTCCCTTTCTCCATAACAGCGGGTGGAGCCGGTCCAGGAACTTCCACAGGGGCCGGGTATGGGCATCAAAATCCGCGGGGTTTACCGGGTGATTCAGAACGTCAGGGTCTTCCATCAATTCCATGAGGGCCTGTTTGATAAAGGTGGTGCCGTGAAATTCAGGGATGGCCGGGTAGGTGAATTTTCCCGGATGCTTTTCCAGAAACGTCAGGAGGTCCGTCATGCTTTTCGGATGTTCGGGCATCTTTCGGCTGTCATACAAAAACACCAGTTGGGCTGTTCCCCAGGGCGATTCCAGGTTATCCACGGGCACGGTAAAATCATAGAGCAGGTTTTGTTTGGCCTTGACATCGGCCAGGGCATAATGGGGCAGCTTCCGGGAAAAAGGACCATACAGGAGATTGTTTTCCTTCATGGTCTTGAAGTTCTCACCATTGAGCCACATGAGGTCCACGCTGCCGCCCGCCTCCTTTCCGGCTGATTTTTCAATCAGGATGCGGGACACCACATCGCCGATATCCGTGACCTTGACATGGACCAGCCGGATCTTGTATTTTTCCTGCACCTCTCCGGCCGCCCATTCAATATAGGCATTGACGGGCTGGGAGCCGCCCCAGGCATTGAAATAGACGGTTTGGCCTTCGGCCGCCGCGACAATATCCTCCCATTCCGAGCCAAGGGCCGGGGAACAGGACAGGATGACGAAATATACTCCCAAAAGCATCCGTTTCATTATCACCTCGTTTCAGGGCATGAGACAATTGACAGGGTTAATATCCTGTGCCGGCATATCTTTGTCAAGGCTAAAAAATTTTCCATTATTTTCTTTCCCTCGGTTCAAAAAATCTGCTATGGTTCTTATTTCAAATTTTTCAACCTTATTTTATCTAAGGAGCTTTGCTTTGGAAGACAAGGGTATTATCCGGTTTGCAAATCGTATGGATCAGCTTCCGCCCTATCTTTTGGGGATGATCAACAAGATTAAAACCGAAAAAACGCCGCAACGGCCTTGATGTTATTGACCTGGGCATGGGAAATCCCATGGACCCGACTCCGGAGGCCGTCATCGAAAAACTGGTGGAAGTGGCCAAGGACCCCAAATCCCACCGGTATCCGGAAAGTTCGGGCATGCCCCATCTCCAGGATTGAAATTGCGAAATATTACTAAACGG
>JAAUSZ010000286.1 GCA_012031875.1 Desulfobacula sp. | reverse complement strand
GTGCTGAACATGTCATTGCCCAAGCTGATTTTTCTCCACCTGGTTTGTGGACATGACCTTTGTGCCGATAGCAACGGCTGTGGTTATCATTTTTATCCTCAGCCTTAAAAACTTCCTGACGGATATCCATGAAAATGCCGTTCTTGAAGGAAAAACAGATAAGACCTCTCTGGACTACAAAGCCCTTTTCCAGGCCCTTGTCAGGGTGATTCCAACGGTGCTGAAACATGACAAATTCAATGAATGTGAATCCAACAAAGACAGGGCCACCCCGCACATGATGGTCCTGTATTCCTTCATCGGCCTGTTCATCGTTACCAGTATCGGTTTTGTTCTTCTTTATATCGCCCAGATGCCTGGGCCCTATTCACAGCTCAGCCCGATGAAATGGCTGGCCAATATTTCAGGCGTTGCCCTGGTGATCGGTTCAGGCCTGATGATTAAAAACCGGCTGGACAAAAAAGAAGATCAAAAAACCTATTATAAAGACTGGTTTATTCTCGGCGTGGTTTTTTCCCTGGGCCTGACCGGCATGCTGACTGAAATGGCAAGACTGGCCCATCTGGCCTATGTATCCTATTTCTTTTATTTTCTGCATCTCATCGCAATTTTCAACCTGTTTGCCTTTCTGCCGTTCTCAAAAATGGCCCATCTGGTTTACAGGCTTACTGCCATGGCCTATGCTGAATACGGAAACAGGAAATAACCCTTAAATACAGACAACCTTAAGATGGGGGGTGATTTTTTATCGCCCCCCATTTTTTCCTTGCATTTTTCAAAATGAAGTAATAATCCAATATGACAAAGACCCGAGGCTTTATGGGTTGCTCTGCTTGAAAGTGTTTTCCAGGGCAAATTTTTCATAGGTATGTTGTATCAATACTAAGTAAGGAGGAAAAATTTTGGTGCAAGGAAAAATCAAATGGTTTAATTCAAAAAAAGGCTTTGGTTTTATTGAGCAAGAAACCGGCGAAGATGTGTTTGTCCATTATTCAGCCATTGAAATGACCGGTTTCAAAACACTTTCAGAAGGAGAACAAGTACAGTTCGAAATAGAAGAAAATGATAAAGGGCTTTCCGCCAAAAAAGTCGTAAAGGTATAAACGACCTCAGGCCGGGACGGATTGCCTTTTGTCCCGGCCTTCTTTTTCCGTCCTCCCCTCTTTGCAGGATCCTGAGCAGGCGCCTGTCTCCAAAGTGTCAAATGCGCAGCCATGAAGTCATACCCTGCGCTAATAATCCAGTATATATAAATAGTTTTTATAAAAACTTAAAAAAGTATTGATAAATTTCAAATTTTATATAAGATATTGGTTTTCATCATCTTATATAAATTACAAGGAGATAGACCGAGTTGAACAAAATAGCCGTACTGCCGGGAGATGGAATTGGGCCTGAGGTCATGAAAGAGGCGATAAAAGTCTTAAAAACAGTTGGACCGCTTTTTGATTTCAAGTTTGAATATGAATTTGCCGATGTGGGCGGGGCAGCCATTGACCGTCATGGAAAAGCCTTGCCTGAGAGCACCCTGGCCCTTTGCGAGCAAAGTGATGCGGTTTTATTCGGTTCCGTCGGAGGGCCTAAATGGGAGCACCTGCCCCCTGAAAGGCAGCCGGAAAGAGGGGCCTTGCTTCCTTTAAGAAAACACTTTGACCTGTATTGCAATTTAAGACCGGCCAAGGTTTTCCCGACACTGGTATCTGCCTCGCCCCTCAAACCTGAAATAGTGAAACAGGGGTTTGATATCCTTTGCATCAGGGAGCTGACTGGCGGCATCTATTTCGGGCAGCCCAAGGGCAGAGAAGGCTCCGGCCCCACTGAAAAGGCCTACGATACCATGGTGTATTCACGGTATGAAATTGAACGCATCGCCAGAATGGCCTTTGAAGCAGCCCGGAAACGAAGAGGCCTTGTCACCTCCGTGGATAAGGCCAATGTCCTTTTTTCCATGGTGCTGTGGCGTGAGACCGTTATAGAGATTGCCAAAGAATTCCCGGATGTCGCCCTGACCCATATCTATGTGGACAATGCCACCATGCAGCTTGTCCGAAACCCGCACCAGTTCGACGTTCTTCTTTGTGAGAACATGTTCGGGGACATTATCTCGGATGAATGCGCCATGATTACCGGCTCCATGGGGCTCCTGGCATCCGCCAGCCTGAATGAAAAAAAATTCGGCCTTTACGAGCCTGCCGGCGGATCTGCCCCGGATATCGCAGGAAAGGGCATTGCAAATCCCATCGCCCAGATTTTATCCGGAGCCATGATGCTGAAATATACCTTTGGACAAACAAGGGCCGCGGATGCCATTGAAAAGCCATTTCAAACGTCCTTGAGCAAGGAATTTTCACGGCAGACCTGACCGATGACAAAACCCGGGCCGTAAATACCGAAGCCATGGGAAACGCCATTGTATCGGAGCTTGAAAAAACTCCGGGATAGAAACCATTCTTTCAAAACAGAAACAGGGTGAACCATCTAGGACGGACCACCCTGTTTCTTATTTTTGGCGGGAGTGACGAGACTCGAACTCGCGACCTCTTGCGTGACAGGCAAGCGTTCTAACCAACTGAACTACACCCCCCTAACCTGCATTTCCTGGTGGGCGATGCAGGGTTCGAACCTGCGACTTCAACCTTGTAAGGGTTGCACTCTACCAACTGAGTTAATCGCCCGAAAAACAAAACGACTTATACCAACAATGAAAATGAGTGTCAAGCAAAAACACGCATAAAAATTCAGAAACCCTCACTATTCTTATAACACAAAAATTCCAGGAGCTTCTTGCAAGCGTATCGAATAAGTGTTATAGAATGATCTTCAGTAGCTTTGCAGCAATTCAATTTTTCACCTAAAAACTTGAATCTGTATGTTGGCTTTAGCATCCCGGTTTATTTGCGGGGCGGGGCGCCGGCGATAAATCATTCGTTCTTTGTTTTATATCTGCATTTCTTCAAAGGAGTTGATTCATGGAACCAGTACAAGGATATCTTGAAATCATGGACAAGGGGTTTGGATTTCTGAGAAATATTGAGGAAAACTTTCTTCCCAGGCCCGAAAACCCTTATGTCCCCACCAGCCTGATACATAAGCTGAACCTGAGGGAGGGCAGCTTCATCGAAGGCCTCGGGGAACAGAAAGGCCCGAACAATCCGAATCTGGCCCTGGTCAGGGTTGAAACAATCAATGGCCTGCCCATGGATGAATTTAACAGTATCCCTTTGTTGCAGGACCAGACCAGCATCAACCCTTTTGAACGGTATATCCTGACCCAGAACGCCACCGATATCACGGGCGCGGCCCTGGATATGATTGTCCCCATCGGTATGGGACAACGGGGTCTTATCATATCACCCCCGAAATCCGGGAAAACCACCCTTTTAAAGCACATGGCCAATTCCATTGTGTCAAATCATCCGGATTCCAAGGTCTTTATTCTTCTGGTGGATGAGAGGCCTGAGGAAGTCACAGATTTCCAGAGAGGGGTAAAAAATGCCCATATCCTTTATTCTTCCGCGGATCAGCAGACCAGCCAGCATATGCGGATGACACGGCTGGCCATGCATACCGCCATCCGCTATGCTGAAATCGGCCGGGACGCGGTGGTTTTCATTGATTCCCTGACCCGCATGACAAGGGCTTTTAATGCCAATACCGACAGCTTTGGAAAAACCATGAGCGGCGGTCTCGGCAGCAATGCCATGGAATTCCCGAGAAAAATCTTCGGTGCGGCCAGAAAGCTGGAAAACGGCGGCTCCCTGACGATCATCGCCACCATCCTGGTTGAGACCGGCAGCCGCATGGATGATATTATCTTTCAGGAATTTAAGGGCACGGGCAATATGGATCTGTTTCTTTCCCGGGAATGTGCGGAACACCGGATCTGGCCGGCCATCAACATTAACAAATCCGGCACACGCAAGGAAGATCTCCTGATGGATAAAAAAGAACTTGAAAAAATGGTTGGGCTTCGAAGAGCAGTTGCCACCAAGGATGAAAAAGCGGCAATGACGGAATTTATTTCCTTTCTTTAATCCATCCCGATTACAGCAAGGCGTATTTTAAAACCTCAGACATGTCTTCTGCATAAAGGATTTCCATCTGCTTCTGGATGGATTTGGGAATTTCACGGATATCCTTTTTATTTTCTATGGAAACAATCACCGTATGAATCCCGTTGGCATGGGCCGCCAGCAATTTCTCCTTTAGCCCGCCCACGGGCAGAACCCTGCCGCGCAGGGTGATCTCTCCGGTCATGGCGATTTTTCTTGAAACAGGCTTACCGGTCAATACCGACACCACGGCCGCGCACATGGATATCCCTGCGGAGGGCCCATCCTTGGGGATGGCCCCTTCAGGCACATGGATATGGATGTCCAGGCTTTTATAAAAATTTTCCTTGATGTCCAGTTCTTTGCTGCGGGATCTGACATAACTCACAGCAGCCTGGGCAGACTCTTTCATGACATCACCCAGCTTTCCCGTAACCAGAACGCTTCCCTTGCCCGGCATGGTGACCGCTTCAATGGTGAGAAGCTCACCTCCGGCCTGGGTCCAGGCAAGGCCGGTCACGATCCCCACCCGGTCTTCCTTTTCCCTGGCGCTGTCCCTGAACTTGGGCTGACCCAGGTATTTTGCCACAGCACCTGCTGAAATGGTATGTTTTCTCCTTAGGTCCGTCTGAACAATTTCTTTTGCGATCTTTCTTAAAACAGACGAAATTTCCCTTTCCAGATTTCTTACACCGGCTTCTTTTGTATAATTTTTTATAATGGTATGGACCGCATTTTTTGAAAAAACCGCATCCTCCCCGGAAAGGCCGTTTTCCCCCAATTGTTTGGGGATCAGATGGCCTTCTGCAATTTTTCTTTTCATATTCCGTATAACCGGGAATATGAATCACTTCCATCCGGTCTCTCAAGGGCGCAGGAATATCGTACAAGGTATTGGCCGTGGTGATGAAAAGAATTTCGGACAGGTCATAGTCCACTTCAAGATAATGGTCGTTGAAATTCTTATTCTGCTCCGGGTCAAGGGCTTCCAGCAGGGCCGAGGAAGGATCTCCCCTGAAATCGGCCGTCATTTTATCAATTTCATCCAGGCAGAAAACCGGGTTGTTGAATCCTGTTTTTTTCAGAGTTTGGATGATTTTCCCGGGCAGGGCTCCCACATAGGTCCGCCGGTGCCCCCTGATTTCAGCCTCATCTCTGACACCTCCCAGGGATACTCTGGCAAAGGACCGGCCGGTTGCAGCGGCCACGGATTTTGCAAGGGATGTTTTGCCGACGCCGGGAGGCCCGACCAGGCAAA
>JAAUSZ010000067.1 GCA_012031875.1 Desulfobacula sp. | reverse complement strand
GGTATCCCACGGTATGCCCGGCGGCGCCACCTCCTCGTCCCAGGAAGGGGCCATGAAACAGGGCTATATCAGGCTTTTGCCCCAGATGTTGAAATTTCTGGCCGGCACCCGGCAGATCATCCGGTACCATGATGTCACCCCCGGGTCCCAGATCACATGGAACACGGCCTTTCTGGCCGTGACCAGCGCCTTCCAGCGGGGCGGCGAAGACGAGGTGAACCACCTGCTCTGGATCCTGGATACGGTCATTTCCACACCCGAATCCAAACTCAACGCGGAAATGAAAAAGGACCGGCTCATCCTCTACAAGGACAGCAACGATGCCTTTAGAAACCTTCTTCTCGGGAAATTCGGAAAACTGCCCTTGGGGTTTCCGCCGGACTGGGTCTATGAAAGCGCCTTTGGGAAAAACTTCAGGGATGCCCTGGCCGCAAGGACCGAGGCATCTCCCCTGGACGGGCTGGAACCCATCGATGCCGAGGCTGAAAAAGCCATTCTGGATCAACAGATCGGACGGTCGGCCATCCATGAGGAACTGGTCATGTATTTGAACCACCCCGGCGATGCCCTGAAAACCATCCTGTTCCGGAACGAATTCGGCAACCCCAACCAGGTGCCCCTGGATGTGTGGTTCGAAGGCCTTGTGCCCGGCCGTGAGATCCAGTTCCGCGACACCCGGGAAAAGCCCCACTCCATGAAGATCCTGGGCATTGAACCGCCGGATGAAAAGGGCATGAGCGTGGTGCGCTACACCCTGAACGGAGAGGTCTTCCTCCATACGGTCAAGGTGGGGGCGGCCACGGGCCAGGAAACGGGTGCGGTTCCCATGGCGGACCCGGGCAATCCCAACCACGCCGGGTCCCCCAGCAACGGAGACCTCTGGATCATGTATGTCAAGCCCGGAGATACGGTGAAAAAGGGTGAGGAACTCTTTAACATCACCATCATGAAGCAGGAAAAATCCGTGGTTTCCGCCGTGGACGGCATTGTGAAAAGGGTGATGAAGACCGCGGATTATAAATTCGACAAAAAAATGGTGCCCGTGAAATCAGGGGAACTGCTGGTGGAGCTGGGCCCCCTGCCAAAGCAATGCCTGGAATGCGGGGAACCCTTTGTCCACCTTGATTTCAAATTCTGCCCCCAGTGCGGACAAAGGGTATGACAAAAAAAAGAGCTGACCGGAAAAAGCTCTGATCAGGAGGGGTTGACGCCGTTTCTGCGGATCATTGGCGTCAACCCCTTTTGGAACGCCTGCGCGCTTATTTGGCAATAAGACAGGGCAGTCGGATTTGTTCAGCACCTGATGGGCCACGCTGCCGAGGAAGAGCCCGGCAAAGGCCGTGACACCCCGTGAGCCCATGATGATGAGGTCGATTTTTTCAATCTTGGCCAGTTCCGGGATCTTGTTGCCGGGAGCCCCTTCCACCAGGCGCACCTCATAATCGGCCTTGGCTTCCTCAAGCATGTCCACAAAGGGTTTGACCAGCTCTTCAGACACCTTTTGGACATCATCGATGACCTGCTGAAAATACGGCTCGGCCAGGATAATGGGAAACCGGTCATGGCAATGCATCAGGACTATTTTCGCATCCATGAGCTTTGCAAGGCCGATGGCATACCGGGTTGATTTAATGGATTGTTCCGACCCGTCCACCGGGTTCAGTATTTTTTTGATATTCATTGCATCCTCCCTTCCAGCCTTCAGACGAGGCTGACTGTGATATTTCATCTGCTGTCAGGACAATGGGCCAATTCGAGTATACCCCTTTTCACCCATGAAGCACAGGATAAACTGAAAATCAAAGTAAATATTGACAAAGTTCTACCACAATGTGATATTCAAACCTTAATTTTATACTCATAACAGAAAAATCAAGGTGACCAGCATCATGACGGAAAAAAGAGTTTACCATTTTGAAACCCGGGCCATCCATGAAGGCCTGAAGGACTCCTCCTGGAAGGGGTCCACCCTTCCCCCCATTTTCCAGACCGCGGCCCATTACCACGAGACGGCCGACAACCTGAGCCGGACCTTTGCCGGAAAGACCGAGGACCATATCTATATGCGGCTTTCCAACCCCACCAGCCGGTTCCTGGAGCAGAAGCTCGCCTCCCTGGAATCCGGGGCCGGGGCCGTGGTGACCGGGTCCGGCATGGCAGCCATCAACAATGCCTGCATGACCCTGTTGCGGGCCGGGGATGAATTTGTGGCGAGCAAGGCCCTGTTCATGTCCACCTACAGCCTTTTCAACACCATTTTCCGGAAATACGGGATCACGGTGAAATTTGCCGATCCCCTGAATCCGGGTGAAATCAAGGCGGCCATCAATGGGAAGACCCGCTTTGTCTATATGGAAACCATCACCAATCCGGGCATGGAGGTGGCGGATATCAAACGCATTGCCGCCCTTGCCCACGGCCATGGCGTGCCCCTTCTGGTGGACAATACCCTGGCCTCTCCCTGGCTTTGCCGGCCCCTGGAACTGGGTGCCGATATTGTCATGCATTCCACCACCAAATACCTTTCCGGACACGGGGCCGCCATCGGCGGGGTGGTGGTGGATGCCGGAAACTTTGACTGGACCGGTGAACGGTTTGCCGATTTTGCGCCCTTTGTGGAACAGAAGGGAAAACTGGCCTTTTTGCACCGGATGTTCAAAGAATACCACGTCCATTTCGGTACCACCCCGGCTCCCTTTCATTCTTTTCTGACGGCCGTGGGCCTCAATACCCTGGGCCTCCGCATGGAGCGCCACATGGCCAATGCCGTGAAGGTGGCCGATTTTTTAAAGGCCCACCCCAAGGTGGAATGGGTGAATTTTCCCGGTTTCCCGGAGCATAAAAGCTATGAAACCGCCCAAAAACAGTTCGGGGGCAAGGGTTTCGGCGCCATGCTCACCTTCGGGCTGAAGGACCAGGAGGCCTGTTTCAGGCTCATCGACCACCTGGAAATGGTTTTAAACCTGGCCAATCTCGGGGATTGCAAAACCCTTATCATCCATCCCTATTCGTCCCAGTATGTGTCCTTTCCCGAAGCCCTGAAAAACGAACTGGCCGATCCCAAACTGCTGCGCTTTTCCCTTGGCATCGAGCACCCGGAGGATATTATCCATGATCTTGACCAGGCCCTGGCCGCGGTTTAAAAAGAGGGTGGCGCCATGAGCGAATATGCGGATTCGTCCCGGCCCGGCCGGACTGTGGGGCTTGTGGAAAAAAAAAACCTTTACCTTTGCCGGACCGCCGGACCGGCTGAGGCTGGAAAGCGGGGCCGAGATCGGCCCCATCACCCTGGCCTATGAGACCTGTGGAACCCTGAACCCGGATAAAACCAATGCCGTCCTGGTGCTTCACGCCCTGTCCGGGGACTCCCATGTGGCCGGGTATTACGACCCAAAGGATGCCAAGCCCGGATGGTGGGATATCATGGTGGGCCCGGGCAAGGGAATTGATACGGACCAATATTTTGTCATCTGTTCCAATATCATCGGCTCCTGCTGCGGATCAACGGGCCCTGCCTCCGTTAATCCTGAAACCGGCGAAGAATACGGAACCCGGTTTCCCATGGTCACCATCGGGGATATGGTGGAGGCCCAGAAAGCCCTTTTGGACCACCTGGGCATTGATACCCTCCTGTCCGTCATCGGCGGGTCCGTGGGCGGCATGCAGGTCCTGGAATGGTGCGCCCGGTTTCCGGAACGGGTGAGGTCCGCCGTTCCCCTGGCCACCACCTCCCGGCATTCGGCCCTGGCCATTGCCTTTAACGAGGTGGCAAGACAGGCCATCATGGCCGACCCCAACTGGAACGAGGGCCATTATTATTCGGGCAAAAAACCGGACATGGGGCTGGCCATCGCCCGGATGATCGGGCATATCACCTATCTGTCCGACGAATCCATGCGGCTTAAATTCGGGCGCAAACTCCAGAACCGGTCGGCCCTGAGCTTTGAATTCGGGGCCGAATTCCAGGTGGAAAGCTATCTTCAATACCAGGGCAAGAAATTCATCGAGCGCTTTGACGCCAATTCCTTTTTGTATATCACCAAGGCGGCGGATTATTTTGACCTGGCCCGGCAATACGGCTTCAAGGCCTTTTCCCGGTGCCGGGCAAAATTTCTCGTGGTGTCCTATACCTCGGACTGGCTCTATCCCACCTATCAGTCCAGGGAAATGGTCAAGGCCATGAAAAAAAACGACCTGGATGTCAGCTTCTGCGAGATTGACGCCCAGTGGGGCCATGACGCCTTTCTCTTGCCCAATGACCGGCTGGACCATCTCATGGCCGGTTTTCTAAAGGGGGTGTTTGATGAAATTGAGTGATTTAAGATATGACCTTGGCATCATCGCTTCCTGGATTGAAGAAGGATCAAGGGTCCTGGAACTGGGGTGCGGGGAGGGGGATCTCCTGCACTGGCTGAAAAGGGAAAAGGCCGTCAAGGAGAGGGGCATCGAGATCCAGGAATCCAAGGTGGAAAAATGCATTGAAAAGGGGATTTCCGTGCTCCAGGGAGATATCAATGAAGAAATCGAGGATTATCCCGACCACACCTTTGATTATGCCATTTGCTCCCAGACCCTTCAGCAGGTATTTGAGCCCAGGGACCTGATCCATTCCATGATGCGGGTGGCAAAGAAGGGCGTGGTGAGTTTCCCCAATTTCGGCCATTACCGGGTCAGGATGCAGTTGGCCTTGACGGGCCGGGCTCCGGTGACAAAGGAACTTCCCTATTCCTGGCACGACACCCCCAATATCCGGGTCCTGAGCCTCCTGGATTTTCAGAAATTTACAGAAGACGCCGGGTATAGGATATTTAAACAGGCCGCCATCAACACAAAGGGCAACCCGCGCCAGGGCAGACGCATCACGGTTCTGCCCAACCTCCTGGCCACCTACGGCATTTTTCTCATTGGAAAGGAGTAACCATGGAAAATACAGACCAGGACCTTATTGACAAAATTCAGGCCGGCAAGCAAAGGCTCGGCAGAAAACTCATGATCCTGACCCACCATTACCAGCGAAAAGAAATTGTGGATCTGGGCCATTACCGGGGCGATTCCTTTGATCTTTCCCAAAGGGCGGCCAGGGATGAGGAGGCTGAGTTCATCGTGTTCTGCGGGGTGCATTTCATGGCGGAAAGCGCGGCCATCCTGGCCAAACCCCGCCAGACCGTCCAGATCCCGGATATGAATGCCGGATGCTGGATGTCGGACATGGCCGACGCCTTCCTTGTGGAGCGGGCCTGGAATGAGGTGGCGGCCCTTGTGGGCGAAAACCATATCACCCCCCTGGTGTATATGAATTCCGAGGCTGCCATCAAGGCCCTTTGCGGCCGGCATGGCGGCGCGGTCTGCACCTCCTCCAATGCCGGCAGGGCATTTGACTGGGCGTTCCGGCAGAAAGAAAAGATCTTTTTCTTCCCGGACGAGCACCTGGGAAGAAATACGGCAAACGCCCTCGGCATCCCGGCGGACCAGATGCGGGTCTTTGACCCGGAAAAGCCCCTGGGCGGCAACAGCGAAGCCGATATCCGCAGGGCCAAAGTATTTCTCTTTAAAGGATATTGCCTGGTTCACACCCGCTTTACCCTGGATGACATCAGCGCCATGAGAACAAAATTTCCAGACGCCAAAATCGTGGTCCACCCGGAATGCACGGAAGAGGTGGTCAAGGCCTCCGATGCCGTGGGCTCAACCAGTTTTATCGTGAAATATGCAGCCGAAGCGCCGTCAGGATCAACCGTCATCATCGGTACGGAGATCCACCTGATCCAACGGCTGGCCCTGGAACATCCGAACAAGACCATCCTGGCCTTAAAGGAATCCCTCTGCCCCAATATGTATAAGATCAACCTGAAAAATCTTCTGGCCTGCCTTGAAAATATCGGCAAAACCAATGTGGTGAAGGTGGAGGATGCCATTAAAAAGGATGCCTTCATCGCCTTGGAAAACATGTTGAGCCTTTAACCGCATGAACCTTTGAAAGCATAAGGAGATCCCATGGACACAATGAACTGGAATCCCGGAACTCTTCTGGAAATGTCGGGATACTACTGGAGAACCTGTACCCTCCACACCGGCGTAAAGCTGGATATTTTTACGGCCATCGGGCCGAATACCCTGTCCTGTGCGGACATCAATAAAAAGATCAAGGCGGACCAGCGGGGTCTGGCCCTGCTTTTGAATGCCCTCACGGCCATGGGTCTGCTGGTCAAAACCGGCGAAACCTATGCCAATTCCCCGGCGGCCTTAAGCTTTCTGTCCAAGGATTCCCCCCAATATATCGGGTTTATCATCATGCACCACCATCACCTCATGGACTCCTGGCAGAACATGGGCAAAGCCGTCATGGAGGGCGGGCCCATCCGGGAAAGGGCCTCCTTTTCCATGATGAGTGGCGGGAAAGCTTTCTCATGGGCATGTTCAATATGGGCATGGCCGTTGCCCCGCAACTGTCAAAGGAAATGGATCTTTCCGGCTGTCGAAACCTCCTGGATTTCGGGGGAGGCCCCGGAACCTTTGCCATTCATTTCTGCCTGGCCAACCCCGGTTTGAGCGCCTCGGTTTACGATCTTGGGACCACCCGCCCCTTTGCGGAAAAAACTATAGACAAATTCAAGGTATCGGACCGGGTCGAATTTATTTCCGGGAATTTCATTGAAGAGGAATTTCCCTTGCCCAAAGCCTATGACGCCGCCTTTCTCTCCCATATCCTCCACGGCGAAGGCCCGGAAGACGCCGCCGATGTCATCCGGAAAGCCGTGTCGGCCCTGAAACCGGGCGGCAGGATATTCATCCATGAATTCATCCTGGACAATGACCTGGCCGGACCCTTATTCCCGGCCCTGTTTTCCATCAATATGTACCTTGGCACGGACAAGGGCCAGGCCTACAGCGAGGCCCAGCTTTCCGCCATGCTCAAGGCAAACGGGGTGACCGATATCCGGCGCCTTGCCTTTTCAAGCCCGACCCGGTCCGGGGTCATCCAGGGCCGGGTTATTGGGTAAGGTGATCTATGGGTCTTCCGGTTTTATAATAAGGAGACATTATGAAATGCACCTTAATCTATTGGATCGATGATGGCTGGTACATCGGCAGGCTTAAGGAAATTCCGGGCATTGCCACCCAGGGCGAGACCCTAGAAGAGCTGAAAGAGAACATTGAAGAGGCCTACAGAATGATGATGGAAGAATCCACCGGCTTCCCACAGGCAGATATTGAAACCGTGGAAATCCCTCTTGATGTTGCATGAACCAGTTTGGCATGTGGGAGTTTTGCCTGCACCTTCAAAAGCATTTCAGCCAAAAAGTCGATCTCCCAGACTATGCAGCCAGCACTGGAAAAACGGGTGACCAAATTGCCAGTGCCAATTCCTATGTTGAGAAAATACAAGATGTGAAGCTAACTGTACTTCCCTACCAAGGCATCAAAATTATTTTTTGCATCCGGAGAGAATTCATGAAATTTTATTAATTTTTCACAAGGCTGTTCATTGCAAACTGAACAATTATGAACGGATTTTGCGAGGGCACACTTTCTGATTTCACAAGACTGACAATACCCAATAAGTTTCCCTCCCACTGATAGACATCCATCACAATTGATTTCGTTTGGTTTAAAGTTTAAACCAAATTTTTCTGAATAAAGCGCAGCGGTCTTCTCTCTTGCAATATCATCATCGTTCTGGGTGGCCAGGAATGTTGGACAGCTTGAACATACAAGACCGCAATAGGCAATCATCTGTTTCATGATGTAACGTCTCCTTTCTGTACGGATTGCCTTTTTAGGCAATTTTTCTTTATCTATCATGCCACTCCAGTGAACTTTGTTCTTTAAGGTAGTGTGCTCCTGCAAACTTTTTGAAGTATGGCCCAGTTCTAATATTATTCATCAATCTCCAAAACCACTGCTTTGGGATTTCCTGTGTTATTTGTATAGGGTATTCATAGCGATATCGTATATCGCTTGGGTCATCTTTGGTGTAAGATGCCCTATATGTTGGCTCAAGGTAGTTTTGCATAGCCCAACGTATGTTGTTGAGCATCTCACCAAGCCAAGTTCCGTAGTAAACAAAATAATTTTCCTGCAAATGTTCCCGAAAATCGTCCAATGCCAAAGGGATTTGTTCAAGAGGCACTGAGTAACCATTGCTGTCAAGAATTGAATGAATATGTTTAGATACCCCGGTTAATCGTGACAGGTTATGCTTGCAATAATTACCTGATATTGCAATGAAATCTATGCGGTTAACTTCGATATCTGCTTCGATGCCAAGAGTTGGCAACCAAAGTTTTATTGGAGTTTTATAATTTAGCCAATCATCTAATTCCTTGACAGATTTTGTCAGAGCGCCAATGCTTCCCTTTTGATCGAAAGAACAGGTGTCGCATGCAGTTTGCAGTACCTTAAGACATGAGCCAGAAACCCCCGTTAACTTGCTATCACCACTTTCTTTTACAAAATCGAGCAGTCGAATTATGAATAATTCTTGGTGAATATATGTGTGGAAATAAACTTCGACTTCTCCGGGGTACATTGATACGTCTCGAAGTTCTAATAATGCATGATTCGCCATATCTCCAATGGCTTCAAGAGATATGCATAGACCTATGGCTTCTTTTTCGGCTACGCTATATGTCTTATTTTTAATACCTACCATATTATTATCAGGTCAGTTTTTCCTGATGAGGTTACAAAACCCTTCATGCCAAATAAATTTTCCTATCCCTTAATATTTTTTTCCCTGGAAATCAATCAGGGAAAACCTTGAATTTTTGGAAAAAATGTGGCCGATTTGTTTATAGAAGCACTGCGGTTCTGTGCCGTACATCAGCCTGTCCGCAGCAACCGATTGTCGGCTTATATTATTTTCTGTAATTCTTCTTTTGTGATATCGCAGTCTTGTAAAATCTGTGATAGAAGTCCACGGCCAATGCTCTCCCCCCGGTGTAAAGGAACAACCGTGCATCGACCGTCTTTATGTTGCAGGAAATGATGGCTGCCTTTAATACGGATGACTTCGAACCCCAATTAGGCAAAGCTCAATGGCTTCTTTAATTCTTTTCATTAACGTATCAAGAGATTTTGCCTGCGTATGGCAACCGCGTAATGCCGGCACCGAGGCAACAAAATAGCCATCCTCATCTTTTTCGATAATTACGCTGAATTCTTTCATTTTTTCCTCCAATATCTCATATTCGATTCTGATTGGTATCCATTCCTCTATCACTTAATATTTTTCTTTCTGGAAATCAATCAGGAAAAATCCTTTATAAAGGATGGATAACCTCGTCATGGGAATGACCAGAGCCGCAAGAATCGGGTGGAAAAACGGGGCCGGTTTGTTTATAGTAGGTTTGTAATAAAAACGAGGGTACAGAGATGACAAACGCAAAAGAAATATCTCCGCAATGGTCCCGGGATTATGAGGTCGTTGAAAAGGCCATCGGCTTCATTGAAGGAAATTATGGGGCCCGGCCCTCCCTGGCCCGCATTGCCGAATCGGTGAACCTGAGCGAATTCCATTTTCAGCGGCTTTTTTCAAGATGGGTGGGCATCAGCCCCAAACGCTTCCTCCAGTATCTGACAAAGGAATATGCCAAAAAACTCCTGGATGAATCCCGGAACCTCCTGGATGCAACCTATGATGCGGGCCTGTCCAGCCCGGGACGGCTCCATGACCTGTTCATCCAGTGCGAGGCCGTGACGCCGGGGGAATATAAATCAAAGGGGCAGGGGCTGGAGATCGTCTATGGGGTTTCCCCTTCCCCCTTCGGGGACTGTATGATCGCCCGGACTCCGCGGGGGATCTGCGCCCTGAAATTTGTCCGGGGCCATTCCATGGCGGAGCTGGACGGTTTTCTGCGCTTACAATGGCCCAGGGCTTCCCTGAAACAGGATGACACGGCCATAAAACGCCTTGCCGGCCTGGTCTTTCCCTTTGACGGCCAATGGGCCTCGGCCCCGCTCCACCTGTATGTCCGGGGCACCAATTTCCAGATCAAGGTCTGGGAGGCCCTGACGAAAATACCCCTGGGCAGCACGGTGACCTATGAGGATATCGCCCGGCATATCGGCCTTCCCAAGGCCGCCAGGGCCGTGGGCACCGCCGTCGGGAAAAACCCCATCCCCTTTCTCATTCCCTGCCACCGGGTGATCCGGAAAATGGGGGAATTCGGCAATTATGGGGAGGGCCCGGACCGAAAAAAGGCCCTGATCGGCTGGGAAGCGGCTAAGAAGAACCCGTTAACGGACATCCGGAGTGAGATATGAGTTTTTATGACGACGGCCGACAGGTTTTAACCGGCCTTGAAGCCTATTACAGGGAGAGCCTCCGAAAAGAAAAAAAAGTCATCCGCCAGCAGGGGATCCAGGCCCTTCATCAGGAGCTGGACCTGGAGGCCCGCCTTAAAGCCGGAAACCTGACCGGGGAAAACCTGGAAGCTTTCTTAAAAACCTATCTGGGCAATACCACAAGACTCCACCACCCGGGCTTCCTGGCCCACCAGGTGGGGGTTCCACATCCCACCGGGGCCCTGGGCTCCCTCATCGACGGGTTTACCAACAATGCCATGTCCATCTATGAAATGGGACCGCCGCGGCCGCCATTGAATTTTTCATGGTCAATGTGCTGCTGGAAAAAATCGGCTGGGCCCCCATGCCGACGGAGATCGAAACCCGGCTGACTATCCCCACGGGGCCGGGATATTGACCCATGGCGGGTCCCTGGCCAACCTGACCGCGCTGCTGACGGCCAGGAACCGCCTGGATGAGACCATCCGGGAAAACGGGCCCGCCGGACCTGGTGCTTCTGGCCCCGGCGTCCTCCCATTATTCCATTGCCAAGGCCGCCGGGATCATGGGCATGGGAGAAAAAAAGGTCCTGCCCCTGGCAACGGACAGTCATGGCCGGGTCCGGGTTTCAAAACTGGAGGCCTCATTTCAGGCCGCTTCCGGCCAGGGCCGCCGGATTGTGGCCCTGACAGCCAATGCCTGTGCCACCGGCACCGGGCTCTATGATCCCGTGGGCGAGATCGGCGATTTCTGCAATGAAAAGGGGATCTGGTTCCATGTGGACGGGGCCCACGGCGGGGCAGCGCTGTTTTCCGGGACCCGGAAAAACTTCTGGACGGAATCCAAAAGGCCGATTCCATGATCATTGATGCCCATAAAATGCTGAGAACCCCCACGGTGTGCGCGGCCCTGCTGGTCAAAGACGCTTCTGCCCTGGACCGGACCTTTCAGTCCAAGGCTGAATATCTGTTTCACGAGAAAAAAAATCCGGGCTTTGATTTTCTGGGGCAGGGCATGGAATGCACCAAGGCAGGGCTGGGGCTGAAATTTTTCATGACCCTGGCGGCCCTGGGCGAAAAAAAGATTGAAGCCTATATTGATGCGACCTACGACCTTGCCCTGGAAGCCTTTGACTATATCAGGGTCCAGCCTGATTTTGAGGCACCGGTGAAACCGGAATCCAATATCCTGTGCTTCCGCCTGAAGTCGGCCGGTAATGAGGCCCAGATCCGGATCAGGGACCGCCTCATCGAAGAGGGCTCCTTTTATCTTTCCTCCACGGAATTGGACGGGGCCCGGTATCTTCGCATCGTCATCATGAACCGGAGACATCCATGAATCATCTCCGGGACCTCATCGCGGCCATCCGGAAAATAGCGGCAGAGTAACGGTTTCCTTTTGCCTGTGCGCCTTTGTAAATAGTTTTTGACTCAGGGTTGGTCCTGATGTATAGTGTGAATCACATTTTGCGTTCATGCGAATAGTTCCCCCATCTGACCTTGGATTTCAGCGACACGGCGCCTATTTTTACGGCTTTTTTTGCTGTTTTTTGCGATTTCATATTTTTTGCCAAGACCCGGAGGTTTTCATGATGAAAGAGACATCCCCGAAGGACCCTTCCTCCCAGGTATTTCTCCAGCGGGCAAGGGTAATGAATCTCATTCGCCGCCTTGCCTTCATCTGTATTATCATTGCCCTTTTTTATTCCCTTGTGGCGGTGGTCTATTCAACCAAGGTCATCTATAAGGTCAAATTCAATTACGCCGTCATCCTTGAACAACTGGGCGGAAAGCGCAAGGCCGTTACGGAAGTAGGCTGGCATTTCCGACTCCCGGTGTTTACCCGGCTGGAGAAAGTCGTTCCCCTGATGAACCAGAACCTTTTCCTGGGCGGAAGTTCCGATCCCATCAAGATCATTTCCAAGGAAAACGTGGCCCTCTGGACCTCGGCGTCCATGACCTTCAGGATCAAAGACTTAAATGTCTGGGGAATTGAAAACCTTTCCCCGGAACTGCTGCTCCAGGGCGATTATGACGGGATCGCCAAGGATACCCTCCAGGCCCAGGAAGTCAACAAACTCATCAGCGAACGGGAAAAGATCAAGGAAATTATTTTTGAGGCCCTGAAAAACAGGCCCATCAATAAGGATGGCCCCACCATCGAGGTGAAATACGGCATTGAACTGGTCAGTTTCGTCCTCAACGAAACCCGTTTCGGGGACAAGCTGGTGGAGGCCACGGAGGAGAAAAAACGGCGCCAGTTGATCGCTGAAGCAGAAAATTATGCGGCCGACCAGGAGGCGGAACGGACGAGAAAGCTTTATAAAGCCTATCTGGACGGGATCCAGGCCCTTCATCTGGCCCTGGGCGGCCCCGATGCCGATAAAAAGGGGGTCAACCCGGCCCTGTTTGAATTCCTTTCCCAGCAGAAATGGGCCACGGCCTATGAGAAAAACGAATCCGGCCAAAAAACCTTTGTCCTCCACGGGAGCGGCTTATCGCCGGCCGTGACCCTGCCCGATGAATCCAAGGAAAAACCGGAAAAACCAACGGACGGGAAAAAGACCGGGGCTCCGGCCACCGGACCGGAACTTATTCTGCCTCAGAAGAATTGACCAGGGGTAATCCAGCATGGCCAAACGAACCACCAAGGAAAAAATATTCATAAGGCTTCCGGAAGCCTCCATTCAGAAAACCGAACGCCTGGTGGCCTCATGGAGTTACGACACCAAGGCCTTTGTCCGGTCCCGCCTGAACCAGTACCGGCCGCCTCATCCTTTAATTTCATTTATTAAGGAAGCTTTTTTCTTCCTGTTTTTCATGAGGAGAAAAACAAGGAAAATGAATGTGCTGAACAACCCCGAAATCCTGATGGACTGGAAAAAACGGTTTTTATATTCAGGTGAAACCAATCCCGGCGCCTCCTGGAATATGATCATTGAAAAGGAGCTGACCAAGGCCGAGTACCAATACATGATCGCCGTTCTGGACAAGGAACTGACGGATTTGCACGTGCCCTTTGAGCTGCAGGAAACCTTTGACAAAATCTACCGGGCCCATATCCGGAAAGAGCATATCGAGGACCCGGATGTGCCCAAGGCCCCCATTGTCCTCATTGAAGGATCTTCCGGCAGCGGCAAGAGCGCAACCGTCCGGGAGGCCCTGGAAACGGTCATGTTCAGACATGAAGTCATCCCCATGATCGACTGGAAAAAGAAAAAAGAAGAAATCCTGGCGGGTCACAGCCTGTTCACCAGTCTTGAAGAGGTGGATCCTGAATTCGCCATGAAGATCGCCAGAAAAAGGAAACAGTTTTTTTACAACCGCCTGGCCCGGATCCCGGTGCTGCGGTTCATTTTCAAAAAGCGGATCATGAGCAACCTGACCTATTTTGAGGAGCGGGGCATCTCTGTTGATTTTTCCACCATCACCCCCAATGACTATCAGACAGCCCTGTCCGGGGAGCCGGGAAATTATTTCAAGCGGGCCATGGGCCATCCCAAGGTGACCTCCATCCGCCATATCGAGGAAGCCCATTCCGCCTTTGGAAAGTCGGAAAGCAGCTATGGCAGCGGGGGAGCGGAAAAGCAGCAGCGAACCCTCATTGATACCTCCAATATTGTGCTGGATGAAATCATTGATGGCCGGCGGGACTGTTTTGTCATTGCCACCAGCGACCAGACCCACCGGTTTGATTCGGCCATCTACCGGCGGTTCGTGGAAAAGGGCCGCATCATTGATATTTCCAAATACTGGATGAATGCGGAAAACCTGAAAAAAATCATTTTCCTGGAAATCCGGCGGCACCAGATCCCGACTCCCTATACTGAGGATTCCGAGGGCCTGGACAAGGCCGCGGAAAAAATTTACAGCGTATTCAAGGAGCGGAGCCTCAAGATCAGCCCGGCCTATGTCAGAAAACTCATTGAATCCATTATCCATATCCGGGGGGACTTTCTCCTGGACTTCCTGGAAAACAGCGTCCTGGTCCGGAGCGCCTTTCAACTGGTAGCCAAAAATGTTTACGGAGAATTGTACGGCAAGGTGGTGGACCGCATGGACCGCACGGTTCAATGGGATGAATATGTGGGCGGGATCAAGGACAAATTCTCGGAAATGGCCAACAACTGTTTCAGCTACGGCATCAGCGAGGACAAGGGCGTGGTGCTGACCGGACCGCCCGGCAGCGGCAAAACCTTTCTGGTCCGGACCTGGCTCTCCTCCAATTTACGGGTCCATGACATCGCCACCAGCCCCTCGGCCCTCCAGGACCCATCCAGCCCGGTCCACGGCGCCGTGTCCAACCTTGAAAAAGTCTATGATATCGCCAAGATGATCGCTCCCACCATCATCTTCTTTGACGAGGGGGACGCCCTGGCCCCGAAAAGGAGCGCCACCGGGGGCCAGCCCTCCGACGCCCTGACCAATAAATTTTTGAATATCATTGACGGGGAAATTCCCCTGAACAAGGTCTTTACGGTTCTGACCACCAACCGCCTGGATATCCTGGACCCGGCCCTGATCCGGTCAAAGCGGCTGAAAACCCTTGAAATATCGGGGCATATGCGGCAGAAGGACATCTTTGACATCATCAAAAAACAATTTGAGACCCTTCCCCATAAACAGGAATTCGAGGTTGAAAAAGTCATTGAAACGGCCCAGGGCATCTGCAATACCCCGGCCGATTATACCGCTTTTACGGAAAAGGCCATGGCCCTTTGCAGCACGGAATACAAGGTGCTGCTGAAACTCCGGCGGCTCAAGACCTCCACCCCCCAGGAAAAATTCGATTTTATCAAACTGAATTTCAAAACCATCCTCGGGATCCTGGATGCGGTCAAGGCCCCGCCCCTGATCAAATCCAAGATCAAGCACGATATTAAAAATTTTGTGGAACACTATGACCAGATCCTGTCCAATGTGGACCATATCACCTCGGAACAGGATTATCCCATGGTGGAATCCCATCTTGAATCGGCCCGGCGGGAGATCTCCCAGAGCCCGGTGAGAAAGGGTTCGGTCCAGCTCAATGAATTTCTGGAAACGGAACTGAGCAAGGAACCCCAGGTGGGATTCATCATCGGCGCCGGGGCCAATGATGTCACCGGCATGCTCCTGCCCATCGCCACCAGCCTCACCGGCCGGGTGGACGGCTCAACCATTATTGTCACCGGCGCGGTTTCCTCGTCGGCCTCCAATATGGCCCAGATGGACATGGCCGTCCAGATGACCAGACAGTCGGCCCAGGAAGCCCTGACCATGGTTAAGAACTATATCCAGGAGCTGGCCCCGGACTACAGCATCCCCTGGATTTTCGGGGATTTTCTCCAGCGGTATTCCCTTCACCACCAGCTCTTGTCCGCCTCCTACAATGTCGGCGGGCCTTCGGCCGGCTATGCCCTGGCCCTGAACACCCTTTCGGCCCTGCTCAGGATTCCCTTGTGCATTGATTTCGGCATCACCGGAGCCCCCTGGACCAAGGGAGTGAGAAAGGATGAGGTGGGCGGCTCGGTCATCATGGCGGCCACCGGAAGAAGACGGAAAAGGTTTTATTGTATCTGAGGCGCATGTATATGCCCCTCCAGAATTATAAGGACCTGGAGCCGGAATTTCTCATGGGCTACTGGCAGCGCAAAAAAGATATCATTGCCGTCACTCATTTTGCCGATCTCATGCCCGAGGTCCTGTTTTTGGACGAGGCCCATAACCGGCAACTGGAAGAATTGATCGACATGCGGATCAGACTCAAGAGCGAAAAATATTCCGCGGCTGAACGGACCCCCCTGCTCAAGGAAAATATCATCCAGACCAAAAAAGAGATGAGAAAGCGGGCCGAAGATGAAATCCTGAAACGGGTGAACGCCATCCGGAAATACCTCATGGACCCGGACCGGGAACTCTATATTTCCCATGAACAGATATTTAAGCAGTATATGGGAAGGCCTTAGTGTCTTTACCTTAAGGCCGGAGGCTTTCCCAGGATTTCAGACCAGACAACGGCCTGCCTTAATTTTCGCGGGGAATTCAGGGTATGGTTGTCAGGGTAACAAGGTCCCGGCTTTTCATCAGGGGCCTCTCTTTTCGTCCTGTCACCGGCCTGGGCGGGTTTTATTCTCTTTACCGGGGCCTGATTCTCAATGGGCGTCCTTTTTTGAGGGGCCGGGGTTTCTATTTTCAGGTCCCCGGCATCCATATCCGGTGCGTCATCCTCGGCCAGCCTTTCCCAGATACCGTCTTTTTTTTCAGCAGCCTTTTTCTCAGTCCTTGCCTGTTGTTCAAGATCCTTGACAAAGTCCTGAATCTGTTCGCCTATCCGTTCAAAAAGGGAGGTTTTTTTCTTGACCGGTGCGGTCCCGGCGGCAGGTCTCTTTTTAGCCTGGAGTCTTTTCAGGACCGCGGGGAGAACAAAAAAAACAAAAATTAAAAAAATTGATATGATCGAATCAAAATCCATGGCATCCGTCCTTGGCCGGTAGCCGGTCTTAAATTCGCAAGGGACCTAAGACCGGCGGTTCAGTTTATTTTTCCGGCCCCTGTTCAGGGGTTGCGATCTGGTCTCTCATCCGGGTATCTGCGGAAATGTTCTGCATCTTATAATAGTCCATGATGCCGAGATTCCCGCTTCTGAAGGCTTCGGCCATGGCCAGGGGCACCTGGGCCTCGGCCTCCACTACCTTGGCCCGCATTTCCTGGACCCTGGCCTTCATTCCTGTTCCTGGGCAAAGGCCATGGCCCGCTTTTCTTCGGCCTTGGCCTGGGCGATCTTTTTGTCGGCCTCGGCCCGGTCCGTTTCCAGCTCGGCCCCGATATTTTTGCCCACATCCACATCGGCAATATCAATGGAAAGGATTTCATAGGCGGTTCCGGCATCCAGGCCTTTTTTCAGGACGGTCTTGGATATCAGGTCCGGGTTTTCAAGCACGGCCTTATGGTTGGTGGCAGACCCGATGGTGGTGACGATCCCTTCCCCCACCCTGGCCAGGATGGTTTCTTCCCCGGCTCCGCCCACCAGGCGGTCGATATTGGCCCGCACCGTGACCCTGGAAATGGCCTTGAGCTGGATCCCGTCCTTGGCCATGGCCGCCACCATGGGCGTTTCAATGACCTTGGGATTGACGGACATCCGGACGGCTTCCAGGACATCCCTGCCGGCCAGGTCAATGGCCACGGCCCGGTTAAACCCCAGGTCGATATTGGCCTTGTCCGCGGCAATGAGGGCCTGGACCACCCGGCTGACATTGCCGCCGGCCAGGAAATGGGACTCCAGGCTGTCCGTGGGAATTTCAATCCCGGCTTTCACGGCCATGATCTTGGATTCCACAATCAGCTTGGCCGGAACCTTTCTGAGCCTCATGAAAATGATATTGACCAGCCCCACCTTTGCGCCGGACACCAGAGCCTGGAGCCAGAGGGCCAGGTGTGAAAAATAAAATAAAACAGAACAAAGCCGATGATCCCGGCAATAATCAATAAGATGAGCATGATATCCATGGGTGTTTTCTCCTAGGTTTCAATTTTATGAACAACAATCCGGTTGCCGGTGACCTCTGTAACCACCACCGGGGTGTTTGCCTCTATATACTCGCCGTCCGTCACCACATCCAGGCGCTTCATATTGATTTCGGCCATGCCGGCCGGGCGAAGATCCGTGACCGCGATTCCCCGCATATGAAGATAGGTCTCAAGCTCCTTGGCCTGGGACACCACCCCCTTTTTTTTGGACAAGTCCTGCCTCAGGGAAAGAGGGGATTTGGCCAACAATTTTCGATTCCAAAGACAACGCATACAGGGACCAGGATCAGATCCAGTCCGGTGAAGACCAGCCCCGCGGTGGAAGAAACGGTGGTAAAGACCAGGTACAGGGAATAGGAAAAAACAGCCAGGGCAATGAGGGCCAGGAGGCCGAAGGAGGGGATGAAGATCTCGGCAAGGACCACCAGGATCCCGATGACTTGAAGCAGAACGGGCAAGAGATAGGGTTTCATTCCAGGCCTTTATCTTTTACGGGTTTAACAAGGATGCGGTTTTTTTCAACGCGCTCAATGACCACCGCCGCTCCCTGGTCAATGAATTCCCCCTGGGTCACGGCATCGATTTTTTTGTTGTTTATCAGCACTTTTCCCGAGGGCCTCAGAAAGGAATGGGCAATGCCTGTATCCCCCTTTTTCAGCATCAGGTCCGAGGTGACGTCGATATGGGAAGCCTCCAGGGTGGCCTCCAGATAGGGGCCCTTGATGACGCCTGAAAACCTCGGCAGAACAAAGCGGACCATGAACAGGGACAAAAAGAAGGCCAGGAGAAAAGATCCCAGGACCTTTGCCAGGTTTGCCATCAAGAGCCGTCCCTCCCATGGAAGGGAATCATCCGGGATCACAAAGCCCTGGAAGGACAGGACAAGGCCCGCAGCAATGACCATGAGGCCCGAGATCCCGGCTGCGCCGAACCCCGGAAGAACAAAGACCTCAACTCCCAGGAGCAGGACCCCGATGAGCAGAAGCAAGAGTTCCGTATAATCTGCCAGGCCCACCAGGTACTGGTTGAAAAAAACCAGGGTGAGACAGATGATCCCGGTGATGCCCGGGATGCCGAATCCGGGCGTTTTTATTTCCATATAGACCGCGCCGATGCCGATGAGCATCAAGGCGGGCAAAAGGGGCTGAAGAAACCTCACCAGGCTTTCGGACCAGGATTCTTTAATGGTAATGATCTCCACATCATTATAGCCGAGAACCGAGAGGGCCTCGCTGATATCTTTCACGCTTTTTTGGGAAAAGCCGAGATTAAAGGCTTCGGCATCATCCATGGTCAAGAGTTCTCCCTTGGCCACAATGGTTTTTCTGGCGGTTATTTTTTTCTTTTCGTCTTCGGTCAGGTCATCATAGGCTTTTTTATCCATGAAGGTTTTTTCATGGCCCATTTCCACCTGGTAAACCTCCATATCAATGGTGACCATGGATTCGGCCAGGACCACGGGATAATTGTTCTTCCGGGCCAGGGCCCGGAACTTGGCCCTTAAAACCGTCTGAACTTTTTCCCCGGCCATTTCCTGGCCTTCCTGGGTATTGATGATGGGCGCGCAGTCTCCGATGAGGGTGTTTTCCTGCATCACGAGCAGGTTGGCGGACAAGGCGATGAGGGCCCCCGCGGAGATGGCCCGTTTTTCAACAAAGGCAATGGTTTTCCCCTTGGGGATATCGGAGATCGAATCCACAATATCAAAGGCCGAGTCCACCCTGCCGCCAAAGGTGTCCAGCTTAAAGACAAACACCGCACCGGTTTCGTCTCTGAGGCTTTCCAGGGATCGTTTGACATAGGCGGCCATACCGGGTTCCACCATGCCTTCCACCGGGATCACATAGACCTTCTGTTTTTCTTCAGCGGCCTGGGCCGGCGTACCGGGAAAAAGAAGCTGGAGTAAGGACAGGATGAGGATTACATATTTTACTTGCTTCATAGGCCTTTTTCCCTTGGGAAGAGGGTTGTCAAATCTATTTCAGACCTTTTTTTTGAGGTATTGGAATTATCTGAAAGATAAACACGGTCAGGATGGAAGCAATAGAGCCGGGATTTGAATTTTTCCAGAAAGAACCGCGGGTTTTCAATAAGCTGTGGACCGAACACCTGTTTTAGGAAACTGAATTTGGAAGCATATTTTTGGACCACCCGAAGATGCACCTCCGGTTTTAATACCGGCTCGATCCTGCCCGCCATCTGGAACCCGAAAATGTCTTCCATCCGGTCCGAGTCCCGGAAAATGGAAGCGGACACGGGCCTCATGCCTTCTGCATCTTTGATGTGCCTTGAATTTTCATTGGAAAAAAAATAAAAGCCGCCGGCAAGGAATACAAAATACACCGGGGATGACCAAGGGAGGTTCTCCCGGCACACCGAAAGGTCATGACCCTTGTTTCATTGATCAGACGCCTTGACTTTTCCTTTTGCAGCGGTTCCATCCCCTGATTCTATATGAACCGGCCCTCCCTTTGTCAATCCTTATCGTCCTGCGCCGAGGATTTTGCAGATTTATGTTTTGACCATCCGGATCATCAGCTCTTTTTTTCGGCTGTCATATACGGCATATTTTGATTCCTCAAACTCATCCCGCGAAAACGCGATACTGCCCACGTTCAACAGGTATTTCCGGTCCGGGCCCAGGGGAATGGTGCAGTTTTCCCTGATCCTCCGGCGGTAAAAATTTTTGTCCGAGTAGGTGATCAATCCCAGTTCATGGGTATGGCCGGTGAAAAACACCTGTTTGTCCGAATTGTTGAAATGGGATTTTAAATAATAATCCGACACATCATGGATATAGGTGGTGATTTTGTCCGGAGGCGCGCCATGGACAAAATGGCAGTTTTCAAGGGAGAGGCAGGCCGGGGTATTTTCAAGATACCGGACCGAGGCCGTGGACAGGGCCGCCATATTATCCAGAAGCGGCTGTTTGATCCTTTTGGGGAAAAGCTCAAGATAATCCGGGTCAAACATGGCCAGTTCATGGTTCCCCCGGACGGCGACCACCTGCCTGGACATGAGCAGCCGGACGGTTTCTTCGGCCTGGTGCCCGTATCCGATGATATCCCCGAGACAGATGTATTGGTCAATCCCGTATTCTTCCATGTCCCTGAAGACCGCCAGCATCTTTGAACAGGAGCTGTGTACGTCTGAAAAAACAGCTATTCTCATATCAGGCACCTATGGTTAAAAAAGCATCTGACTTCATCATAAGGCCTGATCCGGATCTGTAAACCCGGAAATCTATTCGTTCTGCCACTGTTTGGCCAGGATTTTCGCCATAATGGACCTGATGCCGTTTTGAGGGGATTCTTCAATAAAGGACCGGTTGACCACCTCATAAAAGGCGGTGGCTGCAGGGGAAAGGGGAATGTTTTCGAAAACCCAGGCTGACGTCCAGAAAGAGCCTGATGCCTTTCAGCCGGTGTATGGCGATCTTTTTCTCTTTGATTTTGTGTTCAACCGAGGGTTTGACCAGAAAGGAGATGCCCTCCCCCCTTTCCACCAGGTCGATGATGAATTCGGTATTATTGGATTCCATGAACACATTGGGGACGATTTCATGTTTCGCATACAGATCCATGACCTTTTGCCGGGTGCCGGAGCCTGTCCCCTTAAGGATGATCGGTTCCTTTGCAATATCTTGAAAATCGATTTCTTTTTTTCGGGTCAGGGGATGAGTTACGGAAAGGATGACCACGATTTCTTCCTTGCTGAAGGGGATGAACTGAAGCCTGGAATCGTTGACATCCATCCGGGCCACGACAATGACCTCGTTTTTAAAGTCCCTCAGGCTGTTGATCATGGCCATGGAACTGCCTTCTTCAAGAATAATCCTGATATTGGGGTAGGCCCTGTGAAATACGGAAATGATGGAGGGCATGATATGATTGGCGCGATAGGACCCTTAGGTTACACCCGATTCG
>JAAUSZ010000285.1 GCA_012031875.1 Desulfobacula sp. | reverse complement strand
CCTCGGAAGTCCGGGGCGAGGTCATCATCCGGAAAGCTGATTTGAAAAATTGAACCGGACCCGCCTGGAAAGGGGGAAAGCCTGTTTGCCAATCCCCGGAATGCGGCGGCCGGGTCCCTGCGCCAACTGGATTCAAAGATCACGGCCAAACGGCCCCTGGATCTCTTTGTCTACGGCACGGGCCTTGCCCAGGGCCTTGAATTTCAAAGCCAGTCCGGGATGCTGGAGATCCTTCAGGGATTCGGGTTCCCGGTCAACCCCCATATCCGGACAGGGCTGACCCTGGCCGGGGTCTTGCAGGCCTATAAAGACCTTGAAGCCCTGAGGGAAAGCCTGGCCTATGAAATCGACGGCATGGTCATCAAGGTGGATGATCTGGGGCTCCAGCAGATTCTGGGTGAGAAAATCAAAAGCCCTAGATGGGCCATTGCCTATAAATTTTCAGCCCGGGAAGAAACCACCACCATCAAGGATATTATCGTCCAGGTGGGCCGCACCGGGGTCCTGACGCCGGTGGCCCTCCTGGAACCCGTCAACGTCGGCGGGGTCATGGTGTCCCGGGCCACCCTGCACAATGAAGATGAAATCAAAAGAAAGGATATCCGCATCGGGGACAAGGCCCTTGTGGTCAGGGCCGGGGATGTGATCCCCAAAATTGTCCGGGTTTTTCCGGACCGGCGCGACGGAACGGAAAAGCCCTTTGCCATGCCGGAGTATTGCCCGGTCTGCCTCAGCAAAATTGAAAGATTAAAATTGGACCGGTCTTATATGAATAAATGTGTGAACGCCTCCTGCCAGGCCCAGTTAAAAGAAAGAATCCGGCATTTTGTCTCCAAAAAAGCCTTTGACATCGAGGGGCTGGGCCGGAAAATCGTGGACCAGTTGGTGGATGAGGGCATGATCCGGTCCTTTGCCGATGTGTTTAAGCTTGAGGCGGAAAAGCTGGCCGAGCTGGAACGAATGGCGGAAAAATCCGCAGGCAATTTGACCCAGGCCATTGAAGCCTCCAAAAAGATTTCCCTGGCCCGGTTAATCTATAGCCTCGGCATCCAGCACGCCGGTGAAAATGCGGGCAAACTGCTGTCCCGGCAGTTCTCCTCTCTGGACGAGGTCATGGCTGCTTCGGCGGCGGATCTGGAAGGCATCCACGGCATCGGCCCGGAAACAGCGTCGGCCGTGCACGGGTTTTTTGCCAATGCGGAAAATCAAACCATGATCCGGCAATTATTGGAAGCCGGGATAGAGATCCAAAACGACCGCCCCCGGTCCTCTGAAACCCCGGAGTCCCCCTTTTATCAGAAACGGGTGGTCCTGACCGGCACCCTGGCTTCCATGGCCCGAAATGAGGCCCAGGCCCTGCTGGAGGCTTCAGGGGCTGCGGTCACCTCAAGCGTCAGCGCAAAAACCGATTTCCTCATTGCCGGAGCCGATGCCGGAAGCAAGTTGGACAAAGCGAAAAAGGCCGGGGTCCGGATTCTGGACGAGGCTGAATTTCTGGCCATGGTCCGCCAGGCCTGACAAGGATTCTCCAAGGTGCCCAAATCCTTCTCATGCTGGCGGCCGGTTTATAAATGCAGGAAATACCGTTTGTTGTCGATCTCAATGGCCGTCTTGGTATAGGTCAGCTTGTTGATGATCTTGCCGTCCTTGAAATGAAGGATGTCGGCCCCTTTTCTGACCTCCAGCTTTTCTTCATGGCCCGGCTCGGTTGAGGGCCATTCAAGAATCCACCGGTACAGGGCCTTTTGAAGCTTTTCGTCAATAAAGGTCTCCGCTTCAAGAAACCGGAACCCGCCGTGATTTTTGAACCAGGGGGTCCAGGCCTTTCTCAGGGCCTCCCTGCCTTTGACACAGGCCCCGGTCCAGTTCTCAAAAAAACATCTTCGTGGAAAAAGGGCATGACCTTGTCCAGATCATGTTTTTCCCATGCCAGATACCAGTCCTTTAACAGCACCTGTATTTCTTTTCGTGACAGTTTCATGGTTTCACCTCCCGTAATTGATGGGATCGGCATGCGAATCCCAGAGGACTCTGTCTTCTTTTACCATGTTCGACCGCAACATAAAAGAAATTGCGTATTAAATTAAAATTTTTATTTCTTGATCCGGGTCAATTCATTTTCCCCGGGTCTTGTAGTATTCTGAGCGCAACCTTATTGGCAATGAAGATGAACATCGGAGGGGAAAATGGACGATATCATCAAACGCATCAAAGAACTGGAAACCCTGATCCGTGAAACCAAGGCCCGGCTTCCGGCCCATTCAGTCAAACCGCCGGTCATGATGGACCTTCTGGCCTATGAAGACGAATACGAGGCCCTGACGGCAAAAGTCAAGGCTTTGAAAAACCCATGACGCTCGGCCTTTGGGAAAGGGACGGGCGGATCATCCTCCCGTTTTTCAACCGCGAGCTTATCTATGACGGCCAGGACTTCATCGACCCTGCCGGGGACGAGGTCCTGCCGTCCGTTAAACTCGTACTCTGCCGGTATATGATGGGTCCTGAAAAGCCGGCCCCGGCTTCCGGCCGGTTCATGACCTTCCGGGAATTTCCCGGAGCCGGCCCTCTGTTCTCCCAGTTTGTCGGTAATACCTCTAAGATTATTGAAACCAGCTTTTCAGGTCGAGTCAGGGCCCTGGAAAAAAGATGCCGGGACCTGGGCGGCCAAATATTGGAAACAGATTCCCATGACCTATGGGTCCGGTTCGAGGCCTTACCGGGGATCCCCATTCTGTTTTCCTTCAATGATGCGGAAGACGGCATGCCGGCCCAGGCCGGTTTCCTGTTCCGGGACAATGCCCGGGCCTATCTTGACCTGGAAAGTTTGTCGATTATTTCAACCTGCTTGACAGGCAGCCTGATCCGGCCTTACAATGAAGACCATGAAACCCATAGCCCAGAAAACAATGATCAGAGAAGCCCAGCCCCAGGACCGGGAAATGCTGGCCAAGATCATCAAAACTGCCTTTGAGGGCATTGCCCGGAGATTTTCCCTGACTCCTGAGAACTGCCCCAGGCATCCGTCCAATTATACCCCTGCCTGGGTGGAAAAGGATTTTTCCCGCAGTGTCCAATATTTTATGCTGTATATGGACAATGACCCCGTCGGCTGCATCGGCCTTGAACATCCGAATTCCCAGATCTGCTATCTTGAGCGGCTGTCGGTCCTCCCGGAAATGAGGAGCAGGGGGTTTGGAAAGGCCCTGGTCCGCCATGGGCTGGAATGCGCCGCATCAACGGGAGCAACCACGGTCGGCATCGGCATCATTGCCGGGCAGACGGAATTAAAGGAATGGTACAAACACCTCGGGTTTTTTGAAACAAAGACGATAAGCGTGTCGCATTTGCCGTTTACCGTTTGTCTGATGGAATTTGAACTCGGAGAAGGATCATGAAAATAACGCTTTCAAAAAAAGACTACCGGTTATTGCTGGACATGCTGGCCATTTCAGACTGGGTGATGAATTCCCATAAGGTAGAAGACGACCCCAGGACCGAACCCTATGCCGAACTCGAACAGAAACTTTTTGCCTTTGCAAGGGATTTCGGCTGTGAAGACCTGGTGATGTATGACAAGGAGACGGGGAAATATTACCCCACGGCCGATTATGAAGAACGTATATTTGACACTCAGTTTATCGAAGAATTTGAAGATATGTCTTTCTGGGAAAAACTGTGCTCGGGCATGGCCCAGCGGGATCTCATATTGGAAAAGGGGATTGAGGAACTTAAAAAAATGGATACCCTGGAAAGGATGAATGAAGAGGACCGCCGGGCGGAAAAATATGAAACCGAATTCAGCGAAAACGGCCTTCAGCATCTGATTATTTCAAAGGATTGAGCATAACTGATCCGGTTGAACCGGCCTTCTTTGATAGTATTCCTTGACGATATTATCTTTATGGGTTAGTATATTTATCATGATTAAAGGTTTCAAATGTAAAGAAACTGAATTTATATTTCATGGTCTTTTTTCTAAAAAATTGCCGCAAGATATACAAAGACTGGCTGAAAGAAAATTGATTATGCTCCATAGAGCCTCCAGAATAAATGATCTTGGCGTTCCGCCCGCAAACCGGCTGGAAGCACTCAGCGGCAATCGAAAGGGACAACACAGTATACGCATTAATCAAAAATGGCGCCTTTGTTTTGAATGGCGTGAGGACGGCGTATATGGAGTTGAAATCGTTGGCTATCATTAAGGGAGTGACATAATGAGAGATTTTCCGCCGACACATCCCGGTGAAATATTGCTTGAAGAATTTTTAAAGCCAATGGGCATTACCCAGTATCGGATTGCCAAAGATATCGGGGTTCCTGCCATGAGGATCAATAAGATTGTTCAATGTGAAAGGGGCATCAGTGCCGATACTGCGCTGAGGCTGGCCCATTATTTTGGAATGTCCGTCGATTTCTGGACCGGTATCCAGGTTCACTATGATACTGAAATGGCTCGAATGCAGTTGGGGGACCGATTGGAAAAAGAGGTCAAGGTTTTCACCCCTGCCGCTTGAGCCCTATATAATCTTCCGGAAATGAGAAACAAAAGATAAGAGCCCGCCTTGTTTTATAGGATATCTTTCAGTGCCCGGATGAGCAAGCGGTTTTCTTCCATGAGCCCCACCGTAATCCGGAGGCCGGTTTCTACTCCCTGGCCCTTCAGCGGCCGGACGATGATGCCTTTTTTCAGCAATTCCCCAAAGACAAGGTCCGCATCCCGGCCCACGTCCACCATGACAAAATTGGCGCTGCTCCTGTAACAGGTCAGGCCCATGGCCCCGAAGGCCTCATAAAAATAATCCAAGCCTTCCCGGTTCAGGCGTTTGGTTTTTCGATGAATTCATGGTCGTCCAGGGCGGCCAGGGCCCCGGCCTGGGCAATGCGGTTCACGGGAAAGGGCTCCCTTGCCTTCATCATGACCCCGACAAGTTCCGGGTCGGCCATGGCATAGCCGATTCTCAGCCCGGCCAGGCCCATGACCTTGGAAAAGGAGCGCAGGACAATCAGATTCCGATGGGCTTTGAGATATTCAAGGGAGTCGGGGTAATCCCCGGAGTCTGCAAACTCCCAATAGGCTTCATCCGATACGATCAGGGCGGTTTCCGGGATTCGGACCAGGAAATCATCGAATTCCTTTTTGTCCGTCATCAACCCGGTGGGATTATTGGGATTGCAGAGAAACACCAGTTTGGTTCGGGGCGTCACGGCCCCGGCCATGGCCTCGGTATCAATGGTAAAATCCGGGCGCATGGGATTCTGACGCGCGTTGCCCCCATCTTGGCGGGCAATGCCGTCATAGGCCGGAAAGGACAGCCCGGGGAAAATGACCTCATCTTCAG
>JAAUSZ010000066.1 GCA_012031875.1 Desulfobacula sp. | reverse complement strand
GGGCGGCGCTTTGCGCGGTTTTTACCGGTGCTGCCCTGGGCTGCACAGCCGGTTACCTCCGCTCTCCTGCGGATGACCTGATTATGCGGACAGCCGATATTTTCCTCCTGGTTCCAACCCTGCCCCTGGTGATCGTCCTTTCGGCCTACCTGGGCCCCGGGGCCTTTCATGCAGCCTTGGTCATTGCGCTGACGGCATGGCCGGCAACGGCCCGGGTCATCCATGCCCAAGTCCTCAAACTCCGGGAGCAGCCCTTTATCATCAATGCAAAAAGCATGGGCGCCGGGAATATTTATCTCATGGCAAGGCATATCCTGCCCAATTGCACCGAACTCCTGCTTGCCAAATCCGCCCTGACCGTGGCCGGGGCCATGCTGGCCGAGGCCGGGATCAGTTTTCTGGGCCTGGGGGATCCGGTGCATGCCAGTTGGGGCGGCATGCTCCACGACGCCTTTTCCGGGGCGGCCCTCATCAATGGATACTGGTGGTGGTACCTGCCCCCGGTATTGTGCATTTCCATTTCAGTCATTGCGTTCAATTCAGCCGGTTATCTTTTATCGGACACAAGGGCGCTGAATTCTTCCCCGGTCATGCCCGCCGCCCTTTCCGGGGAAGAAGCCGCACCGGAACCGGAGTCTTCCGGTGTTCCCCTTCTGGCCGTAAAAAATCTGGGAATAGGGTTTCCCGGTTCCGCCGGCCCTGTGGTCCGTCACCTGTCCCTGGATCTGCATGCCGGTGAAAAGGCGGCCGTCATCGGGGCCACCGGCAGCGGAAAAAGCCTTTTATTGCTTTCCGTCCTGGGACTTCTACCGGCCGGGGCGAAAATTTCCGGTTCCGTCAGAATCAGCGGCAGGGATCTGTCAGCCTATTCCCCGGCCGACCTGAGACGGCACCGGGGAGCCTTTGCCGCCTATGTTCCCCAGGGGCTGGGCAAAGCGTTAAACCCGGTCCTGACCGTGGGATACCAGGTTGCCGAACGGATGCGCATCCACCAGGGGATGGACCGGGGCAGGGCCCTGCAGGCCGCTGTTGACGTCCTTTCAGCCGTGGGCCTGGCTGATCCGGATAGGATGATATCAGCCTATCCCCACCATCTGAGCGGCGGCATGAAACAGCGTGTGCTGCTGGCCATGGCCCTTTCGGGCAATCCCTCCCTGATCCTGGCCGATGAACCAACCAAGGGTCTGGACCCGTCCGCCGTCCATGACATCCTGGGAATTTTTAAGGGCCTTGAATCCAAGACCGTACTGGCCGTGACCCATGACCTGATGTTTGCACAGGCCCTTGGCGGCCGGGTCATCGTCATGTATTCCGGTCTTGTCATGGAGGATGCCCCGGCCCCTTCCTTTTTCCGCAAGGCGCTGCATCCCTATTCCCAGGCCCTGCTGGCGGCCCGGCCCTCCCACGGCATGGTCCGGGACAAGGGCGCCGGGTTTTCTGAAGCCGTGTCCAAAGACTCAGGTTGCCCTTTCGGCCGCAGTGTTCCACGGCTTTTCAGCAATGCAGCCTCTGCCCGCCCCTGGGGATTCACCAGGAGCGGCTTATCCGGTGCTGGCGCCATGTGTCTTGAAATTCACCACATCGTCCAATCCCACCGGACGTCAAGGACCAGCGCCGGACCGGTGCTGAAGGACATCCATCTGAAGGTCAACCCCGGAGACGTCATCGGCATAACCGGCAGGAGCGGCGCAGGGAAAACCACACTGGGCCTTATTCTGGCAGGGATAACAAGACCGGACCAGGGGAGGGTGGTCTTTGACGGAACCGATCTCTGGGCCGCTGATGGGTCCGAAAGAAAGCGCATAAACCGGAAACTGCAGATGGTGTTCCAGCATCCGGAGAGTACCTTTGATCCCCGGTGGACCATGGGGCAAAGCCTTTCCGAGCCCTTCAGGCTCAAGGGCGCCCGGCCCGGCCCCCGTGCCCTGGCCGGGATGCCGGCCGAGGTGGGGCTCGATTCTTCGGTTCTGGCCCGGCGGCCCCACCAGCTTTCCGGCGGAGAATTGCAGCGGCTGGCCATTGCCCGGATCATGGTCCTGAACCCGGCCGTGGTGGTGCTGGACGAGCCCACGGCCATGCTGGACGTCCTTACCCAGGCCGGGATCATGGCCTTACTGGAAGGGATCAGGCAGAGAACCGGGCTTGCTTATGTCCTGATCAGCCATGACCCGGACCTGGTGCGTCGTTTTTGCCGCCGCACATACCGGCTGGAAGACGGATGCCTGAATCCCAGCAGATGAGTCCGAAACAGGTTTCTCCCCGGGTTTGAACCCGTCCTTCATTCGTGAAAGGCTCCATTTCTCTTTGAATCACAGCCCTTACCCTTGGCCCGGTTTTGTCAAAAAGGGTAAAATAGTCTGCGTAGAAGTCCAGCATGTGTTCAAAGGGAAGATCAACGGAAAAGGGCGCGGTGATGTGTAAAAGATCCGGCCTGCGGCCGGCGGCCGTCAGATAATTAAATGAGGTCTGCAACTGCCGGGGGCCTGAAAAAGGATACCGGTCACAGAGGTCCTTCCATAGGTTTTTGACCCAGGGAAGCCCCTGTTCTCCTGCAGGCAGAAGCAAGGCGCATTTTTTCCCCAGGCCTTCCATGCGTGAAATGCCGTCCGGACAGAGAGCCGGAGGGAAACAGGCCGCCAGGGCAAGGTCAAAGGGCTTATGGGCTTTAATTTCTTTCCAGCAGGTGTGTTGCATCGTCAGGGTGGACAGGCTCATCATCCGGGCCTCCCCCTGAAGGATCAGCATGGCAGCGCCGGTCATCCACGGCCAAGAACCCGGGCTCCTTTCAAAGCCAGAGGCAGGGCCAGCCATCCGGTTCCGCACCCGAGATCAACGGCGGAGCATCCCGGAAACAGCCCTGCCTGCCGCCAAAGGGTATCGATAATGATCCGTCCCTGCCCTTGATTCAGTCCGCCGGTTTCTCTCAGCATCGGACCCTGGCTTTCGTAGAAACGGCTCCACCGCTGCGGATAAAGCTGCTGGTGGTCGGCAAGAAAGGAAGCGTTCAGTTTCTTCCAGGCCTTTTCCCAGAAGGAGGCCGAAAAAAAGGTTTCAATATCCCGGTCAGGAAGAATCATGCTGAACTGTTTTCAATCCTTGGCCTTCCGGACGCACCATACGGAAAGGCAGAAGAGCAGGAGGCCGATGACGGCCAGGATCATGAGGGAAACAAAGGAGGGCCGGTTGCCGAAGGCAGCGGTTCTTATGGCCTTGGCCGCATGGGTCAGGGGCAGGAAATAGATGAGATTCCGGGCCCATTCCGGAAAGCTTTCCAGGGGAAAAAAGGTGCCGCCCAGAAAGGCCATGGGCGTGATGATAAAACTGGTCATCAGGGTCTGGTCGGCATGGGATTTGACCAGCATGGCAATGCCTACGGCCAGGGAGGCGAATAAAAAGCTGTTCAGCAGGATGGCCAGCCAGAACCAGGGGTTCAGGGACAGCACCACCCCGAACAGAAGTCCCAGGACCAGCACCACCAGGATGGCCAGAAGGGCCCGGGTCATGCCGGCCAGGACTTCACCGGCCACATAGGAGAGATCTGAAACCGGCGCCGCCTGGATTTCTTCAAAGATATTCCAGTAAAACCGGGCGATATTGATTTCGCTGGAAATGGCAAAGGCCTGGGTCATACTGCTCATGGCAATGAGGCCCGGCAGGAGGAATTCCATATAGGTATGGCCGTCCAGGGTCACATGCTTTCCCATGGCAAAGCCGAAGGCGGTGAGATAGAGCAGGGGAGAGACGCACCAGGAGGGGATGAGCCGGGTCAGGCGGCGTCTCAGGATCAGAAATTCCCTGTAATAAACTGCGGATGCACCGTATATCATGATACTTTTTTCCCCGTCAAAGAAAGGAAGGCGTCCTCCAGGTTGACCCGCCGCAGGGTAAAACTGTCCCTGTGGGCGGCAATATGGTCGTTGGCCTCTTTCCGGTCGTTAAAATAAAGGGTTTCCATGTCGTCTTCCTTGAGGCGGTCGAGAGCCCAGACGCCCATTTGGTTCATGAGGGCTTCCGGCGTATCCACCACCACGATGGATCCCTTGTCCAGGAAGGCCACCCGGTCGGCAAGAAATTCAGCCTCCTCGATATAATGGGTGGTCAGGAAGATGGTGGTGCCGTGCTGTTGGATTTTCCGGATCAGGGCCCAGATTTTTCTCCGGATGGCGGCATCCAGGCCCACGGTGGGTTCATCCAGGAACAGGATGGACGGCGAATGCAGAAGGGCCCGGGCAATCATGAGCCGCCGCTTGAGCCCACCGGACAGGTTTTTGACCAGGGTTTCTTTCCGGTCCCCCATTTCCACATAGTCCAGGAGTTCGTCTATCCTTTTATTTCTTTCCAGTCTGTCCATCCGGAACAATTTCCCATGGATGGTCAGGTTTTCAAACACGGACAATTCCCGGTCCAGGTTGATGGACTGGGGCACCAGGCCGCACTGCCGGCGGCTTTCAACGGACCGGTTGCCCACATCAAACCCGTTGAGGCTGACCCTTCCCGAGCTGAGCCGGGTCAACCCCGTCAATATCCGTATGGTCGTGGTTTTTCCCGCACCATTGGGGCCGAGAAAGGCAAAGAGTTCCCCCTGGCTCACGGTAAGGTTCACATCCTTCAGGGCCTGGACGGTTTTATAGGTTTTGTTCAGATGTTCTATCCGGATCAAAGCAACATTCCTTGTTCAATATCCGCCTGGGGATTGGCCCCAGACTTATCGGGAATGTATCATATCTCCCCTTCCATGGGATGGCAAGTTTTTCAGCCCGGTTGAATAAAATAGTCCAGGGTTCTGTGGCAGAGGCTGGATATCAAGGCGCCGTCATGGCTGATAACCAGGAGACCCAGATTTCTTTTCTTTGCAATGTCCAGGACGGCTTTCCAGATCATGGCCTGGGTCAGGGCGTCCAGCATGGAGGTCATCTCGTCACAGAGCAGGTATTGGGTTTTGGGGTGGAGGCCCGGGCCAGGCAGATCCGTTGCAGCTCACCCCCGGAAAGTTCATGGGGATAGCGTTCCATCCAGGATTCATCAATGGACAGTTCCGTTAACAAATCCGAAGAAGGCGTTGCCGCCTCGGCCAGGAGTTTTTTGATCTTCCATCGCGGGTTGACGGCCAGTTCCGGGTGCTGGAATAAAAGCTGGATCGGGTTGAAGGCCCTTTGCACCAAAGGGTGCCCGTCCATGCGGATACGGCCCTGGTGAGGCTTCAGATATCCTGCCAGGGTTTTGGCCAGGGTGGATTTCCCCTTGCCGCTGGGTCCCGGCAGGCCCACAATTTCACCCGGTTTGAGGGCCAGGTCCAGCCCCTGGAACAGCCATGGACCGGCAGTTGCATAACGAAAGGCGATTTTTTTTGCTTCAAGCATGGTGACACCTTACCCGGCCCTGGTTCAGACTTTTGATGCCCGGCAGAGACCCTTGGCAAAGGGCGGTGGATTTGTCACAGGAGAAGATGAAGGGGCAACCGTTGGGTGAAGAAACCGGGCTTTGCGCGGGCAGGGAGCCCACAAACCCCGGCCGGGCAGGGCCTCCCACAGAGCCCTGGAATAGGGGTGCCGGAGCTTGGCGGACCCGTTGAAATCGCAGGCCCGGGCATCTTCCACGGTGACGCCGCCGCAGAAAACCGTGACCCGGTCGGCAATGGAAAGGGCGGCCTCAATATCATGGGTGATCAGGAGCACGGCCTTGCCTGTGTCGGCCAGCTCTCTCAGGTGGCCCAGGGTTTCTCCGGCAACGGCCTGATCCAGGCCGTTGGTGGGCTCATCGGCCAGAATCAGGTCTGCCCCGCCGATGGTGGCCGTGGCCGTCAGGATCCTGCGGGCCATGCCGCCGGAAAGCTGAAAGGGAAATTGCCGGGCGATTTTTTCTTCCAGGCGGTAGCGCCGGAGGGCCTCAAGGGTGGCTTGCCGGGAGAGTTTGGGGCTGACCCCGCTGAGTTCGGCGGCCCGGGCGACCTGCACGCCCACCTTGAGCAGGGGATTCAAATAGGTCATGGACTGGGGGATGAGGGCGATTTCCCGGCCCCGCAACCGGGCCATGTCCTTGGGGGTCAGGTTTTTTCCCTTAAAAGTCAGGTCTCCGGACAGGCTGGCATTCCTGGGGAGGATTCCCAGCAGGGCATGGGCCAGAAGGCTCTTTCCCGCGCCGGACTGGCCCACCACGGCCAGGACTTCTTTTTTAGAGACAGACAGGTCCAGGCTTCGGATGGCCTGGACGGTGTGTTTTTTCAGCCCGAAGGAATAACTGGAAAAACAGATGGAAAGGTTTTTGATATCCAGCATGATCATGCTCCTATTTTATTCCCGGCAGGTTTTCGGGTCCAGGAGGGCCCGGACATTGCCGCCCAGGATGTCAAAGGCTTTAACGGTGATGACCAGGGTAAGGCCCGGTGCCACGGCCGGCCACCACAATCCCATGGACAGGTAGCGCATGGATTCGGCCAGAAGAGCCCCGATGGCCGGGGTATGCGGGCTCATGCCGAAACCCAGGAAGGTGAGGGCCGCGGCATGCAAAATGGCATGGGGAAAAAGCAGGAGCAGGCCCACCATGAACTGCGGCAAAACATGGGGCAGCATATGATGCCGTGCAATATACAGGGGGCCCTTTCCCAGTTGGCGGGACAATTGGATGTATTCCGAAGACCGGAGAGCAAGCACTTCGGCCCGGATGACCGGGTCAGGGACGGCCAGTGGGAGGCGGCCACGGCAATGATGACGCCTTTTTCACCGCCCCCGCAGGCAAAGGAAATGAGGATGAGCAGCACCAGGTGGGGGGTGGCCATGGCAATGTCCACAAGCCAGGTGATGATCACGTCCGCGGCCCGGCCCAGGAGAGCGGCGCAAAGACCCAACACCAGGGCAATACCGGCGGAACAGCCGGCCGCCGTGAGCCCGACCCTGAGACTGATTCTCAGGCCTTTCAGGGTCCTGGCCAGCATATCCCGCCCCAGCCAGTCCGTGCCGAAGGGGTATTGAAGGCTGGGCGGGAGTTTCCTCAGGGTCAGGGCCGTGACCTCGCCCCGGTCCCCGTAGAGCCAGGCGCCGGTGAACACGCAGGCAAAGAGGGCCAGACAGCCCAGGATGACGGCAATGGTCCGGGATCTCCGGTCCATGGGCAAAAGGGCGGGAAGGTTCATATCAGGCCCCCTGTTTTCCGGATCCTCGGGTCCACGGCCTGGTAGATCAGGTCCGCCATGGTATTGCCGGCAAAGACAAAGAGGGTGCTGAAAATAACAATACCCAGGAGCAGGGGCACATCCCCGCGGCATCCGGCTTCCACCGTGGTTCGCCCCAGGCCCGGATAGGAGAAGACCTGCTCCGCCAGCACAGCCCCGCCGAAAAGCTCCCCGATGGAGGCGAACTGGAGGGTGACGGCGGGCAGCAGCACGTTTCTCAAGGCATGCCTAAAGGCGATGCCCAGGTCCTTTTCTCCCTGGGCCCTGGCAAACAGGGCATAATCACTGTTCATGACCTCTATGGTTTTTCACGGGTGTGAAGGGTGATCTGGGCAATGCCGATGAGGGACAGGGTAAAGGCGGGCAAAATCAGATGATGGACCCTCTGCCCGAGGGTGGCCTGATCCGGGCTCAGGCCCACGGGCCAGGCGCAGCACACCGGGGTCCAGCCCAACTGGATGGAAAAAACAGTGAGCAGGACCATGCCCACCCAGAAGGTGGGGGTGGAGGCCATGGTATAGGCGTAAAGGCCGATAGTTTTATCCAGGACCGAGTTTTCATAGGTGCCGGAAAGCACCCCCAGCACAAAACCGAAAATTCCGGACAGGCTCCAGGCCAGAAACATGAGCCAGAAGGAGGTGACAAATCGTTTGCCGATGACGGACAGCACAGGCTCGTTAAAGATGGTGGAAAGGCCGAAATTTCCCTGGATCAATTGGGAGGCCCAGTTAAAATATCGTTCCATTGGCGGCCGGTCCAGGCCCCATCTTTTGGCGATGATCTCTCTTTGTTCCGGGGACACCTTGAGGATGGCCGTCCCCAGATAGGCATCCACCGGGTCAACCGGGGAAAAGCTCACCAGGACATAGGAAAAGGTGGCCACGGCAGCCGTCAGCAGCATGAGCCGGAGGATTTTTTCAGGCAGAATAACATAAGGGTGTTTTTCATGATCATAGGGGGTTCCGGCCGGGAAAGATCTTCCCGGCCGCTTTCAGCTTGGTTATTCGCAGGTCCACTTCCATTCATGGATATTGGCGGTGATGGGCCAGCCGTGGCCGTGGGGTTCCATCTGGGATTTGCCCACATTCAGGCAGGTGTTTACAAAATAGGTATGGTCCAGGTTGACCATCCAAGCCCAGGCGGCATCTCCGGCCGCGGTAAATCCGGTTTTCCCGTCCCACTGGGCCTTCTGCCAGAAGGGAATGGAGGCTTCAAAGGACTCGGCGGCCCGGGCCTGTTCCAGGTATTCGTCTACGGCGGCATTGGAATAGAACCCGGCATTCCAGTACATGGGCTCGGGTCCGGGAGTGTGGTATAATTTGAACATTTCAAGGGGGCTGTGGTCGCCGAATCCATAGACCACCACGTGGGTATGGGTCAGCTCGGTTTTGATCCTATCCCAGCTCTCCCCCTTGGGGACAGCCTTGATACCCACGGGTTTGAGCATGTCGGAAACGGCCAGGGCCAGGCCCTGGCGCAGGGAATCCTTGGCATTATACACAATGGTGAATTCCGCCTTGAGCCCGTTTTTCTCCCTCACCCCGTCCTTATCCGTGTCCTTCCACCCGGCCTGTTCTAGAATGGCGGCGGCCTTGGCCGGATCATTGTCCTTGAACCGGATGTCTTTGTTATCCCAGGGCAGCTCATCCACGACCCCGAAGGCCGGTCGGCCGTGCCCGTCCAGGACCCCCTTGACCAGGGCCTCCCGGTCCATGGCAAGGTTCACGGCCCTGCGGATGGCGGCATCGGCAGTGACGGAATTTCCGACTGCCAGCCCATTGGGGGTTTTCCCGCCTTTATCCGGAACCATCGGGAACATGAGGCCCCGGTTGTCCACGCTCTTCACCACATGGAGCCTCATGCCCGGAATCTCCTGTCCGGCCAGGTTGGAGGGGACGCCCAACACATCCACCTCTCCGGCCCGGGCAGCGGCCAGGGCTGCATCTTCTTCGGAAAAAAGAAAGACAAGCTGCCGGATGGCCGGCTTTGTCCCATAGTAGCGGTCATTGGCTTCCACCACCATCTGCTGGCCTTCGTCCCACCGCACCAGCTTATAGGGGCCCGAGCCGATGGGAGCCCTGGCATAGCCCGGTCCATAGAGTTTTTCCGGGACAATGCCCAGGGTGATGAGGTGCTGGATAAAGGTGATATCCGGGGTTTTCAGCTTCAGGGCCACGGTTGTTTTGTCCAGGGCCTTGGCCGATTCCAGGGGGGACAGGTCGATCTTGCCGCCGGCCTCCAGCCCTTTGTTAAAGGTAAAGGCGACATCACCGGCCGTAAGGGCTGAACCGTCGGAAAACACAACGCCTTCCCGGATTTTCACGGTCCAGGTCAGCTTGTCCTTGGAAAGGGTCCATTCCCTGGCCAGGTCCGGGACGATGTTCAGGTCTGCATCCCGTTTCAGCAGGGTGCTGTGAAAGAGCGGATTGCCGTAGCTGCCCCACCCGAGAAGGGGATCATAGCCTTCTTCGCTTTCGCCTCCCACAGCCAGAACAATCCTGTCCTTTGCGGCCAGGGCGGGACAGGCTATAACAAACATGAACATGCATAAAACCATCAAGCTTCCAAGAGAAGCCAAGGCGGATTTTTTTCGACACATGGTAAACCTCCTTTTTTCCAATAAAAAAAAGCCGGGAAGATCCAATGGAATTCATTCCAAAAGGCCTTCCCGGCTTTGTTATATATGTATGTTGCTAAGTTCTAAACCGTACAGCGTCGCAATTTCAATTGCAGATTGACAGAGCTAATAACCAAACCTCGGGTTTTTGTCAAGAGATTAAAAAGATCGACACTCAAAGTTCATCATCGTTGGGACCGCCTCTCATTCAACCCTGATTTTTACACAGTTTTTCCCCGCTTTTTTCGCATCGTACATGGCAGCGTCGGCATTTTCAATCAGGGCTTTTATACCATTTTCTTTTGTGTGCCGGTGGTTTAATACGGCAAGCCCGGTGCTTATAGTCAAATTTAAATTATTGTGTTTGATGCCGCCTTTTTTATCTCTGACGACAAACGAATACCCGTTGATTTTTTTCCGGATGGTTTCTGCTATTTTGAAGGCTCCATTAATGTCCACTGCAGGCAATATAACAGCAAATTCCTCTCCGCCATACCGTACCGGAAAAAAAGAATTCCATTGCAACTCAATTCATCATCACAAATGGTCTGAATATTTTTTGAAACTATTCTGAGCGCTTGATCACCGATTTGATGGCCATATTTGTCGTTAAATTGTTTAAAATCATCAATATCAATCATCAGAAGGTTTAGCCAGGTTTTTTCTTTTAAGGACTGAGAGGCTTCAATGTCCAGTTGTTCATCAAAAAACCGCCGGTTATAAAGACCGGTTAAATGGTCCGTATTGCTCATTTGACCCAGTTTGAGCAGGTCCGTTTTAAACAGGGCCATGGTTTTCTTGAATTTGGACTTTATTAATTTTATTTTATCCTCGAGATCAATATCAGAACCCATTACGATTACTGTCTCAGATTCAAGGGTTTTAATATTTTCCTGCTTTTCAATGGTCATTGATTTGAATTCGTTTGTCAGCTCATAGAGTTCATCCACGATGACTTTCAGCCGGTTTTCGCAGGTGGAGGAGGAAGCGGAATGGTAACCTTTGATCAGGGTTAGCATAGCTGTTTCTGAAAAATCTTTATTTTCGACATTTTCAAGGGCTTTTATCATCACAGGTTCGAGAAGAGCCCTTGATATTCTTTGATCCAGGTTGGGATGCGAACTGAGGTTAATATCAAAAATTATCCTGTAAATCGTTCTCCAACAAGCTTCTTTGGGGATACCTGCCTCGTCAAATAAAAAGAAAAGATCTTTTTTGGGGAGTTCTGTTTTTTCATAAAACAGTTGGTGAAGCCTTTTTAAAGGGTCATTCATAAAAAGTCCTTAAACTTTTACGGAGATAATCCGTGCGTCTATTTTTACGAAGTATGTGTCACAAATTATGTGAGTTGAGAAAAAAATGCAATGCAAAAAATCGGAAGCCATGAACCTATTCCAGAACGCACAAAGATGTTCTGAAAATCCGGTTGCCATTTATGATGATGTCCGTAAAAGGAGTTTACCCGGCGGCCCTGATAAAGGTGGTCAAATGGGTCCTGTACATGAGGACACCATCTTTGCCGGCTGTGGTCCGGTAATTTAGGTGAATCCCTCGGTGTGGACCCGCACGGCGTGTGGCTGGGCAGAAAAACCCACGGCTACCTGATTAGTTCTTCGTATTTCTTAAGGGTAAAGGCTATCCCCCATTATTAAAGGCATCACAACCAACAAATTGAGAGCCGCCGGGGGAACGAATTCGTCCATCTGTAATTTGTACGAAGCTGCCGTCGGGAACATAAAACCTTGCACCCACCCTTCTCCCCGAACAAATTAAGTGAAAAAAGGAGCCGACCGCTTCTGATCACCTATCCCATTGGACAGGATAGCCGTTGACGGCAATTACACCGGCAGTACAATCTATTGAATATGAGTCGGCAGACGATACACGATTGATCATTTTGATCCATTTTGGGTTGAAGTGGTGCCATTTTAAAAGTGGGCTGCCACATCTTAAACAAAGTCATCATGCTGCTGCATATCAAGGGAGCCCTGGCTAACGATTTAATCCGGCTCTGAAATTTCATAGCACTGTTTTCATCGGCCTGCAATTCAAAATTCCATCGAATCTTCAATCCATGATGACCAGGTTTTGGTCGCAGCGCTGTAGAAAACCTTCCAGAAATTGTTTCCGTTTTTCCGTCAGGGGGCTTGCCGGATGCCAGTCCGGATCTTCCGGGAGGGATTCGGAATAGGAGAGGGTGACAATGCCGCCGGCGTCGTCGCCAAAGACCCGGGAATAGATTTTGGAGATCATTTTGACGGAGCCTGAAGGTCCCGGCCTGTTGTGGGGTTCCCCTAACCGTCCGGTGTCGGTGGACGCCTTGGAAAAAAAAGAATTCAGGGCGACGGCGTACTGGTAGTCCAGGCCGTCAAGCCGGACCGTGCCGTACCGGACCACGCCGGGAAAGAATTTGAAATCCGGGGGGACCCACCGGCCCTCCTCGTTCTTGAAGGTTTCGATGTCAATATTGACCATTTTCATGCCGCCCAGGGCCGGGTCATGGGGTTCAAAAAGGTGTAGCGCCTTGAGGCCGGCGGCCTTTTTTCGTGGTGCGGATTCCCATGGACCGGATTTTCCCCGGAGGGTTCGCCGCCGCCTTCCACATACCGGATGTCCCTGGCGATCCGGACTTCGATCCTGGGGGAGTCAGGGGAGCGGAAGACAATGGTCTCTTCCTCCGTGATGTGAACCCCTTTTTTCGCACAGCCTGAAAAAATAAGGGCCAGGCCCAGGCCGAGGAAAAGGGCCGGGAAGAGGATTTTATTTATGGATATGGGGTTGCAGACCATGTTTGTGTACATGCTCATGGCGATGGATATGGATGTCGGCATCGGTCAGGACCCGGCCGTTTTCCATGGAATAGATCTTGTCCGTCACCGCGCTGACAAAGTCGAATTCATGGGAAATGACCAGATAGGAAATATCCAGCCGGCTCAGGATGTGAATGAGCCGCTCCTTGACCGTGTTGTCCAGGCCCGCGGTGGGTTCATCCAGCAAAAGGACCTTGGGGTTCATGGCCAGGACCGCGGCCAGGGCCACCAGCCGTTTCTGCCCGCCGGAGAGCCGGTGGGTGATGCTCTGTTCAAAGGCGGCCATGCCGAGGCCCTCCAGGGTCTTTCGGGCCATATCCACCGCGTCATTCCGGGAAAACCCCAGGTTCAGGGGGCCGAAGGCCACATCTTCCATGACCGTGGGGCAAAAGAGCTGGTCGTCGGAATCCTGGAACAGGAGGCCGATTTGGGAACGGACCGGCAGAAAATCCTTTTCCTGTGTCATGGCCTTGCCGAAGATGGTGACGGTTCCCTCATCAGGCTTGCAAAGGCCCATGATGGTATGCAACAGCGTGGTTTTTCCGCTTCCGTTGGGCGCCATCATGCCGATCCTGTCCCCCTGGAAAATCTCAAGATTCAGGTGGTCCAGGACCTTTTCCCCTGTGCCGGGATAGGCGTAGGAGAGGTTTTCCAACCTTATAATACAGGGAGTGTCAGCCACGGTTAAAACCAGATATGTTCATAGATTAAAAGCCCCATACTCACGCATAATACAGCGGTTAAAAAAATGGAGTTTAATCTATTTGGCAGGTAAACGTCAAGGGTATGAAATTTGCCGTTAAACCCGCGGCAGAGCATGGCCTTGTGAACCCTCCGGGCCCGGAGCGAGGCCCGGACAAAGAGCATTCCGGCCAGATAGGCAAAGGTTTTATAAGAATGGAGATCGGTTTTGGGGGTAAAACCCCTGAATCTGGCGGCCCTTATAAGCCGGTTGTATTCTTCTTCAATGACGGCGATGTACCGGTAGCACATCAGGAAGAGGAACACCAGCTTGTCCGGGACATGGAGCCGGTGAAGGCCGTTTCCCAGGGAGGCCGCGGGCATGGTGGCCACAAGGGCCGTAAAGATCAGGACAATGGTGACGGATTTCAGGGTGATCATGGCCGATAAAAGGAGGCCCGGCTCGGTGACCCTGACCCAGCCGTACTGGTATAGGATCCGTCCCTCAAAGGTCAGGGGAAGGAGGACCCAGATCATGGCCAGGAACCAGAAAAGCGGTTTTAATCGTTTGGTCACAGCCCGGAGATCCAAGCGGGCCGCAAAAACCAGGAGGATGGAAATCAGCAGATAGACCCAGATAATGGAAAAGTGCTTGCAGAGGGCCGCGGCCAGGGACAGGGCCAGGGCGGCCGGAATCTTGATTCCCGGCTCCATCCGGTGGATAAGGGACCGGCCCTGGGCAAAGGGTTCTTCAATCATGGGTCGCCTTTTTTTTCCGGAAGAGCAATTTCCCGGCTCCGGCCAGGAGAAAGATCAGGGCAATGCCGGAGATGATCTTCCAGGCCGGGGGGCCGGATTCCAGGGTTTCTTTTTCCTGAAGGGTCTTTTCCGTATCTGTGGCTGAGGGTGTCTGCACCAGCTCCTCTTTGGGTATCCGCCATTCCGCCTGGTGGCCGGTCCCGGCCTTGAGGGTTAAAATCAGGCCGGTTTCCACCTTGTCGGGGATTTTAAAGGAATAGAGCCCCTTTTCATCTGTTTTTCCCTCGTGGACCACCGGCCGGTTTCATCCTGGACAATGAGGGGGCAGTCCCGGGCCTTGCGCTCACCGGCAAAGCTGCTTTCCGTATGGATCATGCCGTCTTCCACCCAGGCAAACAGGATGACCTTGTGGGCCAGGGCCGGGCTCACGGGCGTCAGGCCCTGGATAAGGATAAAGAAACCAAGAATTAAATATTTTTTCATTTTCACCTGTTCTTTTCGGGTATGATTTCAGGATAGACTTTTAACAGAAAGGAGACGCAGAACCCGGTCACAATACCTTCTATCACCATGACGGGGAGGTTGGCCAGGATAACGGCCAGGCTGGTCTTAAAAAAATTTTCATCGGTGAACCACAGGGCCAGCCCCAGCAGAAGCGAGGAAAACAGGATGGCGGCCATGCCGGATAAAACCCCCATGGCAAAGGTGAGTCTTGGAGACCGGCCGATAAAAGGCAGAAACAGGTAATGGACTGCCACGGCAGGGGCTGCCATGACCACGGTATTGACCCCCAGGGCCGTCAGTCCGCCGTACTGGAAAAAGACCGACTGGAGCAGGAGGGCCGTCAGGATGGCCGGGAAGGCCGCAAACCCCAGCAGCAGCCCCACAATCCCGTTGAGGATGAGATGGGCGCTGGACGGCCCGATGTTCACGTGGATCAGGGAGGCCACAAAAAAGGCCGAGGCCAGGATGGCCACATGGACGATATGGTCATAGTCGATTTTCCTTAGTCCCATGGCGGTGCCGGCCACGGCCAGGACCGCACCGGCCGCCAGCACCGGACCCGAAAGAACGCCTTCCGAGATATGCATCTTATTTTCCCTGCCAGGCTTCGAATTTGACCCAGATCACGGCGCCCAGTTCGATATCCTTTTCCTCATTGCCCTGTTTCATTTTCTTATCCGAGGTGTTCAGGGCGGCAAAACCCCACCATCCGGGAACCGGGGCCGCATAGGTAAACACGCCGTTGCCGTCGGCCTTGACGGTTTGGGTGACCATATAATCCGAGGGGGCCGCGGCTTTTTTATCTTTATTATAAAATTCAACCTCTACTTCGGCGTAGGGCACGGGCTTTCCGTCCAGTTTCACGATTCCCTGGAAAACATTTCCGGCATAGAGGCCAAAGGGTTTGGACAGGGGGACAATCTCCGTTTTCAGGCCCAGCTCTTCATCCCAGCCCCCGTCATCGCCAAAGGCTGCCACCACGGTTTTGGTATAATGGATGATGAAGCAGTCCTCGGCCGGTTCCCAGTAAGGGGCCGGCGCCATGACAAAGGTATAGGCCCCGGGTTTTTTCACGGTATACCCCAGGGTCCAGGCCTTGTGGTCCATGACCTTGGCTTCCTTGAGCGCAGCCTTCAGATCTTCCTTTTTCCCGTCGGCCATGACAAAAAATTCACCCGGAATGTCCAGAGGCATGCCCACCATCTCAAAGGGATGGGAAAAGGACAGTACCAGGTCCACCTTTTTTGAATCCTCCTGCATGATCATATTGTCCGAAGGGATCACCATGCCGAAATGGGCAAAGGCGGCCGTTGCCGGAAGGAAAATCAAGCAAAATACCAGAAGGGTCCGTTTAAATTGTTTCATTTCAAGCCTCCGTAAATAAAAAACCACAAAAGTCATGCAGCCGTCTGCCGCAGTTCAACCTTCGTGGTTTGGGTTAAATATGTCTCGGTTCTTTTACTGCTAAGGCTTCTGCCTTAAAATTGATATCTTAGTATCGCTTAACGGCCTGCCTGTCAACACAAAATTGAACAAAAGGTGTATCGGATTTCCTTATCCCATCTTCCTTGAAATCATCAGGCGGAAAGGACCGGAAGCGGATTCAGACAGGTCAATGATCTGTTCCCCTTTCAGCCCGGTTCCGGATAATTGTCTGAAAATTTCTTCATCCGTCATCAGGGTCCAGGGCGGGTCCGATACCAGATGGTTTTTCAGGTCCCAGAGCAGAGGCTCAATGGGGCCTTTCCCGTCATTGTCAAGGGTGAAAGTCAGGTGGATGAAAAGGCCGTTATCCCGGAGTGAGGATGAGATTTTCCGCAGCAGGTTCTGCATCACCGAAGTATTGCCGCCAAAGGAACAGGCTTCGAAGATGATGTCATAGTCTTTTCCGAAATCATCCCGGGTATAATCCCCGGCCATGGCGGATACGCGGTCTGCCGCGCCATATTGCAGGATATGGTCCTCGGTTGCCGGAATCACCTCCGGTCTGTCAAAAATCACCACCCGGAGGTCCGGGTTTTCCTGGGCAAAGGCGATTCCGAACAGGCCGTGTCCCCCGCCCAGATCAATGAGCTTTTTTGCCCGGGGAAATTCCGGAAGAGAGATAACCTGTTTGACGGTGGTTTGCAGCCGTCCCAGCAGGCTGACCCTGGCCATCCAGTCCATGGAGGCCCGGTCGAACTGAGGTTTTTGGTCTTGTCCGGAAGGGATTTCATTCAGGGGGCCCTGTTTCAATATCTCCTTCAACCGCATGAAGACGGACAGGTGTTTTTCATCGGGCCTCAGATAACGGGCAAAATAGGGGGAATCTTTGACCAGAAAGGGGGCTGTCTCCGGCATCAAACCATAGCGGTTTTCTTTCTTATGCAGGAGACCCATCCCGGTCAGGACATTCAGAAAGCGTCGGGTCAAATCCCCATGAAGGCCGCAAAGGGCGGCCAGTTCCTCCGCAGAAAGAGGGGTTTTGAGCCGGCTGAAAATGTCCAGGTCCAGGGCGGTTAAAAAAATATATCCGGTTTCAAACCCGGTCACCCATTCCTTCAGGTGTTCGAGCCGGTTTTCCAGGGCCGGTTTGATATGAATCAGGCGTTTCATGGATCTTTTTACCACATTTTCAGCAATAAAAACAAAAAAACGTCCTCAGGTATGGAAAAAGAGGCAGGGTCCTGGTACAACCCATGGAAACACTCAAACAGGAAGATCATCCATGCTGACGCAGTCGTTTCAACATATCCCCGGAATCGGGGCAAAGATGGAAAAGCAGTTGTGGGAAGCAGGCGTCCCGGACTGGGACGGCTTTTCCGGAGCAGGGCCCATGGGCCTTTCCCCCCATCGGCGGGAAACCATCAAAGCCCATATCGAGGCCTCCCGCCGTCACCTGGCCGCCAACAACCCGAAATTTTTTCCTGGACCTGCTGCCGCCGGACCGGCACTGGCGCATCTTCCCTGAATTCAGGGCCTCCGTCGCCTATCTGGATATCGAGACCACGGGCTTAAGCCGGTGGGACTCGGAGATCACCACCATTGCCCTCTATGACGGGAGCACCATCCGATATTATGTCCAGGGGCAAAACCTGGAAGATTTCCTCCATGATATTAAAGCCTATTCCCTCATGGTCACCTATAACGGGAAAACCTTTGATATCCCGTTCATTGAAGGCTATTTCAAAACCAGGCTGACCCAGGGCCATATTGATCTGCGATATGTATTAAAAAGCCTGGGATACCGCGGGGGCCTCAAATCCTGTGAAAAGGCCCTGGGCCTGGACCGGGGGGATCTGGACGGGGTGGACGGGTATTTTGCCGTCCTGCTCTGGCGGGACTATCAGCGGAACCAAAACGAAAAGGCCCTTGAAACCCTGCTGGCCTATAATATTGAGGATGTGGTCAACCTGGAGACCCTCATGGTCCTGGCCTATAATATGAAAATGGAGCAGATGCCCTTTTCAGATATCCGGCCGCTGCCCATGCCAAAGGCCCCTGAAATCCCCTTTAAGGCGGACCCGGCCACCCTGGCCCGGATTAAAAAGCAGGTTTTTTCTTTGCCTGACCCATACCGCCGGCAATAGGATGAACAACCCATGAAGAGAGGACCCATGACCCGACGAAATGCAAAACAGGAAAAAGATCTGGAAAAGGTTTACACCCGCAAAGACTTTGTGGATAAGCTCCGGAGACTGGCCGACGCCCTGGAACAGAACAAAAGGTTCAGGATCCAGGTTGCCGGGGAGAGAATTTCGATCCCGGCCCATGCTGTTTTTAATATCGAGCATGAACGGGAAGGGGGCCTGGAAGAAATCGAATTTCAGTTGAAATGGGAGGCGCAGTAGTTTCAAACATTTTGATTTCTAAGTGAAAAAAAAGCATGATGCACCCGAGGCTTGGGTTTTTCATATTGATTATGGTAGTGTTTTAAAATATGAAAGGTTGAGCTGGTGATGTAAGCCGTTTGAATCAATAAAAGAGTTTCAGGAGGCGGAGATGCTCCAAGATTTACAAATACGGAATTTTAAGGGTGGGAAGATACGGGACTCATTCAAATGGCCCCGATCACTTTATTTTTGGCGCGAACAGTTCTGGAAAGTCAAGTATCGGGCAATTCCTGATGATGCTGAAACAAACCGTAGAATCATCGGACAGGAAGGCCGTTCTTTATCCTGGCGATAAAAATTCAGCAGTCCGGGTGGGATCTTTTCAAGAGATGGTATTCGGGCGGGATATCAAAAAAATCATACATTTCAATTATACATGGGAATTGGCAAAGGAGATGAAATTTAAGGACGCCCTTTCCGAAAAAAAATATTCTGCAACCCGGATTGGGTTTAACGGGTCCATTGCTGTCGATAAGGATCAGTCCAATAAATTGTTTATGGACCATTTTTTCTATAATTTGAAAAAAGAAAACCAGATAGAAGTCACCATCGGCATGGAGAAAAAAAACGGCCGGTAAGGAAGAATATGATATTTCATGTGACCACTACCGGTTAAAAAGAAATCCGGGGAGAGTCTGGTATCCCCCCACTCCTGTAAGGTTTTACGGTTTTCCGGATGAAGTGATTTTTTATCATCAGAATGCCCAGTTTGTTCAGAGTCTAAATCTTGAGCATGAAAATCTGTTTAAATCCATATTCTATCTCGGACCCCTGCGCACGAAAACCGAAAGGCTGTATTCCTGGACAGGCGTCACACCTGAAAGTGTGGGCTATTCAGGAGAAAACACGGTATCAGCCATGCTTGCCGCCCGTGAAAGAACAATCAGCCTCGGCTATAGAAAACCGTATCATCCATTTGCGCAGGTGATTGCAGCCAGTTTAAAGAATATGGGATTAATAGATGATTTTAAGGTCAATCCGATTTCAGAACAACGGCAGGAATATGAAGTTAAGATACAGACCAAAGGATCAAATAACTGGGTAGACCTTCCGGATGTGGGATTTGGTGTCTCCCAGGTGCTTCCGGTTTTGGTTCAATGCTTTTATGCTCCTGCCAATTCCATCATCATCATGGAGCAACCGGAGATCCATCTTCATCCCGGTGCTCAGTCCGCTTTGGCTGATGTCATGATGGATGTCATGAATTCAAAGGAAGATGGCAAGGATCGAAATATTCAACTTATCATCGAGACCCACTCCGAACATTTTTTAAAACGTATCCAAAGGCGGATTGCCGAAGACAAGGTGCCCCAGGAGAAGATTTCGGCTTATTTTGCAAATGTGGATCAATTGCCGGCTAAGCTGGAGCCGTTGGAAATCGATCTTTTTGGGAATATCCACAACTGGCCTAAAAATTTTTCGGTGATGAAATGGGGGATGTTACCGCTCACGCCAAAGCTGCAATGGATAAAAGAATCAGACAGATGGCATCCCAGGGGGGAAACAAAGGATGACCAAGAAAGTTTCCCCTAAAGCAGTTGTTGATACCAATGTTCCTAAAACCGCCAATCTCTCAAACAGTCCGGCTTTAATTTCAGACGATCTTGCCTTTTGTGTTGCCGAATGTGTGAATGCCGTAGAAAATATTATCAAAAAAGGAGGGCTGGTGATGGATGACGGGAATGATATTTTTGATGAATATCGGAAACAGCTCTCCATGAGCGGGGAGCCCGGGATAGGAGATAAATTTTTAAAATGGGTTCATTACCATCGCTTCGGCTTTCCACCTTCTGACAGGGTTCCCATCACAAAAAACGGAGATTCGTATGATGAGTTTCCGAATCATGAGGCCCTCAGAGATTTTGACATGAGTGATAGAAAATTTGTGGCTGTTGCCAACAGGCATGCGGATAACCCTCCTATACTGGAAGCCACGGACAGTAAATGGTGGGGATGGAAAGAGGCGCTTAAAGAATCCGGGATCAGTGTCCGTTTTCTATGCCCGGACTATATCAGGACCAAATATCAGGAAAAGATGGGAAAATGACCCAGGGGTTCTTCAAATTTCCATCCACGCCCCATCTGGCTGTTCTCGGATCAAACCCTGTAAGAAATGACAAAGTTTTTTCTGATAAAGAACGAAGCCGATTCTTGGTCCATGAACTGGCGGTTGAAGAAAAAATAGATGGTGCGAATTTAGGAATTTCCTTTGATCGTACAGGAAGCCTGATCCTTCAAAACCGAGGGGCTTACCTTTCAGCCCCTTATTCAGGCCAGTGGAAAAACTGGATGATTGGCTGGGGCCTCGTCTGGAAACGCTTTTCGATCACCTCCAGGATCAATATATCCTTTTTGGTGAATGGTGTTTTGTCAGGCATTCCATCGGTTATGAAAGATTGCCGAACTTTTTTTTAGGATTTGACATTTTTTATAAACAGAACAGGCAATTCCTTTCTTTTGAGTTGAGAAACAATCTGTTTGAAGCTATGGAGATTTTTCCTGTTCCTTTTATCCGGAAAGGTGTTTTTTCTTTAAAGGATTTAACTGCATTGATGGGAAATTCCTGCTTTGGTAATGAATCGGCTGAAGGTCTTTACCTCCGCCATGATGATGGCCGGTGGGTAAGGGGTCGGGCAAAACTTGTCAGGCCGCAGTTCATCCAGGCCATGGGGGAACACTGGTCCGGAAAGAGAGTCATCCGGAATCAATTGAAGTATAATTTTCAGCCTTGACTGATAAAAGTCTTGATCCTGCTAAAGGTAGAATTTATGCTTTTCCGAACCCTGGTATGTGAAGGGCCTTTTCGATTCTTTTCAGGGCAAGGATGGCCAGGGAGACCAGGGCCAGATAATAGAGGCCGATGACGGCAAAGACTTCGGTAAACCGGAAATATTCCGTGGCCAGGGTCTTGCCTTCTCCGGTCAGTTCCATAAAGGTGACGATATAGGCCAGGGATGAATATTTGATGAGGTAGATGACCTCGTTGCCGCAGCCGGGCAGGGCCTTGCGCATGGCCTGGGGGACAATGATCCAGAAGATGGACTGGAACTTGGTCAGGCCCAGGGCCTGGGCCCCCAGATACTGGTTTCTTTTGATGGAGAGCAGGGCTCCCCGGACATATTCCGACTGGTACGCGCCGCTGCACAGGATAAATCCCGTAACTGCCGCGGTATAGGGCGTCAGATAGATCCCGATATTGGGCAAGCCGAAATAGAGGATGAAAAGCTGGACCACCAGGGGAGTGCCCCTGAAAATGGCGGCATAGGCATCGCAGATTTCGGAAAAGGGGATGCCCCAAAGGCCCTGGAGACATCCGGCCGATGATGCCCGAGCCATGGACCCGCCCAGGGCTGAGGGAAGGATGAGGGCCATGCTCATGACAAGCCCTCGGTTCAGGGCGTTAAGCAGTTCTGG
>JAAUSZ010000284.1 GCA_012031875.1 Desulfobacula sp. | reverse complement strand
AACTGGACACGGACGGGTTTTAAGGATCACGGACCGCAAAAGGATATCATTGTGACGGCCGGGGGCAAGAATATCACCCCCCAGTATATTGAAAACAAGCTGAAAGCCGGTATTTATATCAATGACGCGGTGGTCATCGGAGATGGGCGCAAATTTTTGTCCTGCCTCATCATGATTGATGAAGACAATGTTGTAAAATTTGCCCAGGACAACAAGATTCAGTTCTCCACCTACAAGGACCTGACCCAGAGCCGGGAGGTGATTTCCCTGATTCAAAGGGAGGTCGATTCCGTAAACCTGACCCTGTCCAAAGTGGAAAACGTACGAAAATTCACCATCCTGCCTAAACGGCTGTACGAGGAGGACGGTGAAGTCACGCCGACCATGAAGATCAAACGAAAATTTGTAAACGAGGCCTTTAAAGATATCATCGAGGCCATGTATTGAGCAAAAAAAAATGAAAAAGCTTATCGGTGTTTATAAACGGGTTAAAAATTGGTATGTTGGTATATTTGAAGTGAATGAAATCAACCCATATATAAAGGACACCCCTATGTTTTATAAATACCGGAAAAAAGGCAGGACCCATGGCTAGGACAAAATCCATAAAACCCAGAAAGCCGAGCCCTGTCCGAAACAAAATCATGGCCAAGGCCAGGGCGCTTTTCGGCGTCAAAGGCTACCACAATACAACGGTAAAGGACATTGCCCTGGCCTATGGGTGTGAACCGGCCAATATTTACAATTTTTTCCCCAGCAAGGAAGAGATTCTCTTTGAGATTCTCAGCCAGGAAATGGAAGCCATTGTGGATGCCATGCGGGGCATTGAAAACGATGAAGCGACAGACCCGGTGCTTCAGTTGAAAACCATATTTGAAGCCCACGGCAGGGTTACCCTGGGAAAGATGCGGACCTCCAAGGTGCTGTTTGATGCAAGCCTCAGATGCCTGAACAAAAAACACCAAAGGATTATTATTGAAAAACGGGATGAATATGACAAATTACTGCGGCTGGTCATCCAGCGGGGAATTGTTACAAAGGTGTTTGAGCCCACGGATATCAGAATGGCCTCTTTTGCCATTGCATCCATCATCGCAAGGGCAAGGGTCTGGTACAAATCCGGGGGATCTTTGTCCGTCAATGAAATCATTGAGACCTTGTTTATCTTTGCCTTAAAGGCCCTGGGATGCCGGGATGAGAAATATTTGAACCCGTCTTTGACGGTAAGCTGACATTTGGCAGGGATGTCCGGCGAATCCGGGGTGAAATGTTTTTTACCCCATATGGTTGCGGCCTGCCTGAAACCAGGGAGATTGTATAAAAATGAAAGACATAAACCATATCTGCGTGGCGGGCGCAGGCGCCATGGGGCATCAGATCGCGTTGCATGCGGCGGCCTGCGGGTTTCACGTCCATTGTACGGACCTGTCTGCCTCAGCCCTTGAGCAGGCCGGGTCTTTTTCCAGGGCCTGGCTTGAAAAGCAGGTTCAAAAACAAAGAATGACCCGCACCCAAGCCGAAGATATTTCATCCCGGCTGGTTTTTACCCCTGACCTTGAGTCCGGGGCCGGGAAGGCAGACCTGGTCATTGAGGCCATTGTTGAAAAACTTGAGATCAAACGGGAGTTTTTCGCCCGGTTGGATGAACTCTGCCCGGCCCATGCCATCCTGGCCACCAACAGCTCCTATATCGTCAGTTCAAAGATCGCCGACGCCACCCGCCGGCCGGAAAAGGTGTTGAACCTGCATTTTTTTAATCCGGCCCTGGTCATGAAGCTGGTCGAGGTGGTGAAGGGCCCCCATGTTTCCGATGAGACCATCGCCGCGGTCATGGCCGTGGCCGAGCGGTTGAAAAAAAAGGCGGTTCTTGTTGAAAAGGAAATCTACGGGTTTGTGGTGAACCGGTTTTTTTCCGCCATTACCAAGGAAGCCTGTTATCTGCTGGACCAGGAAGTCTGTTCCATGGAAGGCATTGACACGGCGGTCCGCAACGGCCTGGGCCACCCCCTGGGGCCCTTTGAACTCCTGGATTTGACCGGTATTGATCTTCAGTACCTGGTTCTCATGGAAAGATACCGGGAAACCCGGGATGCCTCCGACAGGCCCAGCCCGGCCATTGTGGAGCGATATTCGAGAAACGAGTACGGCCGGAAAACCGGGAAAGGTTTTTACGATTACTGAAAAACCCGGACCTGATCCATACTGACATACAAGGAAGAACGCATATGAATGAAGTTGTTATTGTTGCCGCCTGCCGGACAGCCATCGGCAGGCACGGCAGCGCCTTTAAAAATCTATCCGCCCTGGAACTCACCCTTCCGGTGATGAAGGAATTACTAAACCGGTCCCCCATGGACCCCGGTCTCATGGATGACGTGATCTGGGGCTGCAATTACCAGAAAACCTATATGGAAAACAATATCGCCAGGGTTGCCTCCGTTAAGGCCGGCATCCCCGACACCGTGCCCGGCATCACGGTACATCGAAACTGCACCTCCTCCATGTCTTCCCTCCAGATGGGATATTACCAGATCAAATGCGGGGAAGCCGAGGTCATCATGGCCGGAGGCACGGACAGCATGAGCAATGCCCAGTATACCATGGAAAAAATGCGGTGGGGAACCCGCATGGGCCATGCCGAGGTCCGGGATTCCATGTGGGATTCCCTGACCAGCCTGGGCATTGGGCCGGCCATGGGCATCACTGCGGAAAACCTGGCCGAACAGTATCAGATCAGCCGCAAGGCCCAGGATGAATTTGCACTTTTCAGCCATGAAAAGGCGGTGAAGGCCATTGACCAGGGCCGCTTCAAAGAGGAGATTGTTCCTGTTGAAATCCAGGGCAAAAACGGTTCAACCATTGTGGACACGGACGAGCATCCCCGGCGGGACATGACCCTGGAGGCCATCTCAAAGCTCAAACCCTCTTTCAAGCCGGGCGGCACAGTCACCGCCGCCAATGCCTCGGGCATCAACGACGGCTCGGCCGGGCTCATCCTCATGTCGGAACAAAGGGCAAAGGAATTGGGGATGAAGGCCATGGCCAGGATCGTTTCCACGGCCACCACCGGCGTTGCTCCCGACATCATGGGCATCGGCCCGGTTTCTTCCACCCGGAAGGCCCTGGAAAAAGCGGGGCTGACCCTGGCCGACATGGATCTGGTGGAATTGAATGAAGCCTTTGCGGCCCAGTATCTGGCCTGTGAAATGGGCCTGGGGCTTAACCGGGACATCACCAACGTCAACGGCGGCGGCATCGGCCTGGGCCACCCGGTGGGCGCCACCGGAGCCAGGATCACCACGACCCTGATGTATGAGATGAAAAAACGAAACTCAAAGCTGGGGCTCGCAACCCTCTGCGCCGGCGGGGGAATGGGGACGTCCCTCATTATCGAAGCCCTTTATTGATACCGTTCATGGATAAACTTACATTCCACCGAAAAACAGGAGAACTCAGCCATGATGACGGCAAAAGAATATGAAGCAAGCTTGAGAAAACTGAAGCTCAAAGTGTATATGTTCGGCAAACGCATTGAAAATGTGGTGGATGATCCCATTATCCGGCCTTCCATGAATGCCGTAGCCCTGACCTATGGCCTGGCCCAGAATTCCGATTATAAACACATCATGACAGCCACTTCCCATCTTACCGGGAAAACCATCAACCGGTTCTGCCATATCCACCAGAGCACCGAAGACCTGGTGAAAAAGACGGACATGGGCCGGCTTATGGGCTCCATGACCGGGGCCTGCTTCCAGCGCTGCGTGGGTATGGACGCCCTCAATGCCCTGTCCATCACCACCTTTGATATGGATGTCCAATACGGGACCGAATATAACAAACGGTTTCTCAAATACCTGGAATATGTCCAGGAAAAGGACCTGACCTGTGACGGGGCCATGACCGACCCCAAGGGCGACCGGTCCCTTGCCCCGCACCAGCAGCCGGACAGGGACATGTACCTGCACGTGGTCCGGGAGGATGAAAACGGGATTGTGGTCCGGGGGGCCAAGGCCCACCAGACCGGGGCCGTCAATTCCCATGAGATCATTGTCATGCCTACGGTGTCCATGCGGGAGGCAGACCGGGATTTTGCCCTTTCCTTTGCCCTGCCCAGCGATAGCGAGGGCATTGTCTATATCATGGGCCGCCAGTCCTGCGACACCCGGAAACTGGAAAAGGGGCGGATTGATTGCGGAAATTCATTTTTCGGCGGCCACGAGGCCCTGGTGGTCTTTGACAATGTCTTTGTCCCCTGGAACCGGGTCTTTATGTATAAGGAATATGAATTTGCCGGCCGTCTCGTGGAGCAGTTCGCCTCCTACCACCGCCAGAGCTATGCCTGCAAATCCGGCGTGGGCGATGTCCTCATCGGCGCGGCCCAGACCATTGCCGAATTCAACGGCGTGGCCAAGGCCTCCCATATCAGGGACAAGATCATTGAAATGACCCATTTGAACGAGACCCTCTATGCGGGCTCCGTGGCCTGCGCCTGCAAGGGAGAAAAACAGCCCTGCGGCACTTTTCTGGTCCATCCCCTCCTGGCCAATGTTTGCAAGCAGAACGTCACCCGGCTGCCCTTTGAGATCGCCCGGCTGGCCCAGGACATTGCCGGCGGCCTCATGGTGACCCTGCCATCGGACGAGGATTTCAATTCCCCTGAAGTCGGGGCCTGGCTGGACAAATATTTTAAGGGCCATGCCTCTGTCTCCACCCGGGACCGCAGGCGGATTCTGAGGCTCATTGAAAATATCTGCCTGGGCACCGCCGCCGTGGGCTATCTGACGGAATCCATGCACGGCGCTGGATCTCCCCAGGCCCAGCGGATCATGATCGCCCGCCAGTCGGACATTGGGAAAAAACAGGCCCTGGCCAAAAAATTATGTGGTATCACAGGCAAATCCAAAGTATAGACAGATTATCCGATTTAAGAACTCAACAAGGAGAATTTACAACATGGCGCAGCAACTGATAGACAGAAGGGATCTGGATTTTGTTCTCTGGGAACAGATGGGGCTTGAAAACATACTGGAAAATAAGGAATACAGGGAATTCAATAAAAAGACCTGTGAATTGATCCTGAAAGAGGCCAGGTCCCTGGCCGTCAAGGAAATCCTTCCCACTCTGAAACCCGGAGATGAGGAAGGCGTGGTTTTTGAAAACGGCGAGGTCCGGGTTCCCGAATGTTTCCACCGGCCCTTTGAATTGTTAAAGGAGGGCGAATGGCCCAATCTCATCATGCCCCCGGAAATGGGAGGCCAGGCGCGCCCCGGGCCGTCGGGCATCGCCGTCATGGAATATTTCATGGCCGCCAACTGGGCCCTCAACTGCTATTCCACCATGGCAACGGCACGGCCATCATGATCAG
>JAAUSZ010000065.1 GCA_012031875.1 Desulfobacula sp. | reverse complement strand
GATATCAGCGCGGGGCTATCCTATGCCGTGATCAAAATTGCCTGTTCAAGGTGTTGAAACTCCATACCATGGCGGAAATGGGAGATCATATCGTATTGCAGGGCGGGACCTTTAAAAATCCGTCCATTGTCCGGGCCCTGGAACAGATGACCCAAAAGAAGGTCAGGATTTCCAATATCCCGGAACTCATGGGTGCTTTCGGGGCGGCCCTGTTCGCCCGGGAGGCGGATCAAAAGAACCCCTTATCCGTAACAGCCTTTCCCGGCCTTTTGAGGCTGGAAGAGATGGCGGCCTATGAAACAAGCCTCCTGTCCTGCAAGGGATGCGAGAACGTCTGCCGGGTGACCCGGTTCAATTTTTCCAACGGCCGGTCCTTTTATTCGGGAAATAAATGTGAAAAATATTATTCGGCAAGGGGGGATGACCACAAGCCGGGATTTAATTTCGCAGGATTCAAAACCGGCCTGGTATTTGACCGGGACCTGTCTCCCCATGCAAGGCCCCGCGTCACCCTCGGGATTCCCAGGTGCCTTAATTTTTTTGATAATTTCCCCTTCTGGCATGCGCTTTTCACCGGGTGCGGCATCAATATCGTCCTGTCCTCGCCGTCCACGGTCGCGATGAGCGAAAAGGGCATGGGGACCGTCATGTCGGATAATATCTGCTTTCCGGCCAAGCTGGTTCACGGCCATGTCCGGGACCTGGTGGAAAAAGGGGTGGACCGGATTTTCTATCCCATGGTGATGTTTGAGGCCGGAGAGTTTGAAAACGCTCAGAACACCTATAACTGCCCCATTGTCACGGCCTATGCCGATGTGATTGAAAGTGCCCTTCCTCTTGAAAACCGGTGCGGCATCCCCCTGGACAAGCCCGTTATCACCTTTAAGGACAGAAGTCTTTTGCAAAAGGCCTGTTTCGCCTATCTCAAGACATTTCAGGTTAAAGGATCGGTCATGGACAAGGCCTTTGCCTCCGCCCTTGCCGCCCAGGACAGGTTCAGGCAAACGGTCCGGGACAAGGCGCTGACCCTTATCGAAAAAGCCGGGCGGGACCGTTCTCTTCTCATCGTTCTGGCGGGAAGGCCCTATCATGCCGACGGGCTCATCAATCACAAGATCCCGGAAATTCTCACCGGGCTGGGAGCGGACATCATCACCGAGGATGCCCTGCCCACGGATGGAGATGTTCTTAAGGATGTCCAGGTGGTGACCCAGTGGTCCTATCCCAACCGGATTTACAATGCCGCGGCCTGGGTGGCCGGACAGGGCGGCCATGTTCAACTGGTCCAGCTCAATTCATTTGGTTGCGGCCCCGATGCCGTAGTCATTGATGAGGTCCGGGAAATCTTGAAAACCGGGGGGAAAAACCATACCCTGATCAAGGTGGATGAGATTTCCAGTCCGGGCTCGGTCCGGCTGAGGCTGAGATCCATGGTGGAATCCTTGAAATTCCAAAAACCGGAAAGTCCCTTGATTTCCAGGCCGAGAAAGCCCTTTCCGAGCTTTGGCGAAGAAGACCGGAAAAGAACCATCCTGGCCCCCTTCTTTTCCGAGGACTACTCCCCCTATCTGGCCGCGGTTTTTAAAAACGCCGGGTATGAATTTCACATCCTGCCCAGGCCGGACCGAAAATCCGTGGACCTGGGACTGCAGTATGCCAGCAATGATATCTGCTATCCCGGCACCATTGTCATCGGGGATATCATCAAGGCCTTGAAGGGCAATTCCCATGACAAGGGCAGGATCGCGGTGGGGATTACCCAGACCGGGGGCCAGTGCCGGGCCTCCAATTATCTTTCCCTGATCCGCAAAGCCATGATCGGCGCTGGATTTGAGGATATCCCCATTATCTCCGTCACGGCTTCCGGGGGGCTGGTGGACCAGCCCGGATTCCGTATCCCCTGGCTTTCAAAACTCCGCATTCTTCTGGTCACCACACTGTTCAGCGATTGCATCGCCAAGATGTATTATGCCGTGGCCGTCCGGGAAAAGATAAGGGGGCAAAGTTTGAAAACCCGGCAGTATTATATGGAAAGGGTGGCCGGGGGCATTGTGGGAAGTGATTATGCAGGAATCTATCAATTGCTGGACAAGGCGGTGGACGATTTTAACGGCATCCCGGTGCATACAAAAGCATATCCGAGGATGGGCATCGTGGGTGAGATCTATGCCAAATACAGTGCGTTCGCCAACCAGGACCTGGCCCAATGGCTGATCCGCCAGGGCATTGAACCGGTGATTCCCCCCATTTTTGATTATTTTATTCAGGATCTGGTCAATTATAAAGAAAATATCAAGGCCGGTATCCGGAAACGAAAATTCACCGATCTTATCGGCATTGCCGTTGAATGGGCCGTCCATACATGCAGCGCAAAATGAAGGCCGTGTTTTCAAAATTCAGGTTGGGCCTGCCCTTTGACGATATCCGGGCCATCGCGGAAAAGGCCTCCCGTATTCTGACCCTGACCCACCAGTTCGGCGAGGGCTGGCTGATTCCCGGGGAAATAGCCGCCTTTGCAGAGCAGGGGATCCGTCATGTCATCAGCGTCCAGCCCTTTGGATGCATTGCCAACCATATTGTGTCCAAGGGGATGGAGAAACGGATCAAGACCCTTTATCCGGATATGAACCTCTTTTTTCTGGATTTTGATGCGGGCATGAGCGAGGCCAATATCAGAAACCGGCTGCATTTCATGATCGAACATCTGAGATAAACCTTTTTCCTTGATTTTTAGACCCTGAAAGGCCCATAATAACGCCTCTGAATTCTTTATTCTGCACGGATTGGGGTTTACACTTTGCCGGGTAAAGGGTAAGACGGAATAAAGAATCATAACACGTGTCAGGAGAATGAAAATGACGGACCCGAAGGACGACAACGAAGTTGAAGACCAGGATGAAATGAGTTTTGCAGAGCTTTTTGAATCATATGATGCCGGGATGGGAAAGGAACTGAGCCAGGGGGATCTGGTGGACGGCAGGATTATTTCCATCGGCGCGGCAAATGTGTATATCGATACCGGGACCAAAAGCGACGGGGTTGTGGACAAGGCCGAACTTCTGGATGAAAACGGGGAGCTGCCTTATAAGGCCGGAGACCGGCTGAAGCTCTATGTTGTTTCCCTGAATGAGAGTGAAATCATCCTGTCCAAGGCGATTTCCGGTGCGGGAAAAGCAGTCATGCTTCTTGAGGCCTCCCAGAACAGGACCCCGGTGGAAGGAAAGGTGACCGGGGTGATCAAGGGCGGCTTTGCTGTGGATATCCTGGGAAAAAGAGCCTTTTGCCCCGTCAGCCAGATGGATGTGAAATATGTGGAAAACCAGGAAGAATATATCGGACAGGTCCACCGGTTTCTGATTACCCGGTATGAGGAAGGCGGAAAAAATATTGTGGTCTCCCGAAGGGACCTGCAAAATGAAGAAATCAAGGAAAGGCTGACGGTTTTCCTGGATACGGTAAAAGAAGGGGATACGGTTAACGGCCGGGTGACCCGGATCATGTCCTATGGCGCCTTCGTGGAGTTGATTCCGGGGGTGGAAGGCATGGTCCATGTCTCGGAATTGTCCTGGTCCAGGATAGAAAAACCCGAAGAAATCGTTCAACCAGGCGATGCCGTTGCGGTAAAACTCCTGAAGATCGAATTTTTAAAGGAATCCGGGGCTCCCAAGATCTCCCTTTCCATGAAGCAGACCGCTACCAACCCCTGGGACGGCATGGGTGCGGATTTTCATGTGGGGGACCAGGTGTCCGGTAAAGTGGTCAGGCTGACGCCTTTCGGGGCCTTTGTGGAGATAGCGCCGGGTGTGGACGGCCTGGTGCATATCAGTGAAATGAGCCATACCAAAAGAATCCTCAGGCCTGACGATGTGGTAAAGCAGGGGGAGCAGGTCCATGTGGTCATCAAATCCATTGATATGAACACCAAAAGAATTTCCCTGAGCATCAAGGACGCCTTAGGTGATCCATGGACAGGGGCCTCGACCCGGTATGAGCCCGGCTCAACCCATGAAGGCCGCCTCGAGAAAAAAGAGAAATTCGGACTGTTTATCACCCTTGAACCGGGAGTGACCGGCCTGATGCCCGCGTCCAATATCAGCCATGCGGCCAAGCCTTCGGATTATGAATCGCTGAAGCCCGGCGACACCGTTTTGGTGATGATCCAGGAAACCGACGAGGAAAAACGGAGAATCACGCTGACCTCACCGGATCAGAAAGATCCGGACAATTGGAAACAGTTTGCCGTAAGCAAGGCGTCAAAATCCGGCGGGACCATGGAAAGCCTGTTCCTGGAGGCCATGAAAAAAAAAGAAATAAGTTTTCAGAAGACGGAAATCCGGTACGGTTTTTCCCCGGTGTTCAGGCGTATTTCCGGACAAAGGTTCCGATTTTCTGGATGGCCTCGCGCCCCTCGGACAGATAGTTTGCAAAATAATGCCAGACATGGAACATGTCCTCCCAGATTTCAAGGTCTACCATGGCCCCGGCCGCCTTCAGTTTTTGGGCAAGCCGTTTCGAGTCATCCAGCAGAATCTCATTTTCACCTGTCTGAATCAGGACAGGGGATATCCCGGTAAAATCATTGTTGACGGGTGAGATCAAAGGGTGAGACAGATCTTTATCCGTATACAGGGCAGCGGTTTGTTTCAGGATATCCAGGCTGAGCATGGGGTCTTTGTCCGTGTTTTCAGCATGGGCTAGACTTTTACAGTCAAGGTTGATCCAGGGGGAGATCAGGACGGAACAGGCCGGAAGCGGGCCCCGGTCCGCCAAAAGCCGTGACAGGAGGGAAAGGGCAAGGCCTGCCCCGGCGAGTCCCCCATGAGGATGATATCATGATGATCCCCGCATTCACGGGTCAGCCAGTCATATACGGTTCCGACATCGGCAAGGCCTTCGGGAAAGGGGTGTTCCGGGGCCAGCCGGTAGTTGAAAATCAGGGTTTTTCCCTCACAGGCCTTGGCGATCCTGGAGGCAAGATCCCTGTGAGAATGCATTGATCCTGCGATAAACCCTCCCCCATGGACATAGAGGATGACCCGCCGGTCCCCGCGGGTTTCGGGAATAAGCCATTGGGCTTCTATGGAATTGATCCTGAAGGGCTTTGCCTGTATGGATTTATCGGGTTTAAAGGCTGCTGCACTTTTTTCAAGGAGGGCTCTGTAGGGATCAACACCGACCCGGTCAACGGTGGGGTATGATTTCAAGTGCCGGAATAGAGCCGCCAGTATGTGTGATGTTGTTTTGCTCATGAATAAAACAATAGGGTGCGTTTGAAAAACGGTATCACAGTTTAACGTAAAACCAAAGGTTTTTTAAGGGAATCAGATGGGAAAAAGGCTTTTTATTACAGATCTTGACGGAACCTTGATGACGGACGCCAAAACCATTTCTTCCCGGGATCTGTCCACCCTGGAGAGACTGCAAGCCCATGGAATCATCACGGCCGCGGCCACGGGCCGGTCGGCCCATTCTCTGGAAAAAGCCTTGACCGCCATCGGTCTTGGAAGGGGTCAGGGGATTTTCCCCATGGACTATGTCCTTTTTTCAACCGGCGCCGGTATCATGGCCTTTCCGGACCGGGAGATCATTTTTCAAAAGTCTTTGGCCGTCCCCGGGGTGGAAAAAATCACGGCTTATTTTGATCAAATTAAACTGGATTATATGGTCCACAAGGCCATTCCCCATACCCGGGAGTTTTTCTACCGGTCCCACGGCCTTTCCAATCCTGATTTTGAGACCCGGCTGGCCTTTCATTCCGGAGACGGGTCCCCCCTGAATGACCGGGTCAGCGAACCGGCAACCCAGGTTTTGGCCATTATCCCGGCGGGTGCGGACGGGCCTGATGTGGGGACCATACAGGAGAACCTGCCGGATTTCAGCGTGATCCGGGCCACTTCCCCCCTGGATCATACATCCGTCTGGATAGAGGTTTTTCATAAGGATGTATCCAAATCAAAGACCGCGGCCTTTCTTGCCGGGAGATTGTCGATTCATCGCCGGGACAGTATTTCAATCGGGAACGATTATAATGACGAGGATCTCCTGGCCTGGTCCGGCAAGGGATATGTGGTTGAAAATGCACCCGAGCGCCTGAGAAGGGCCTATGAAACCGTCAGGTCCAATAATGACTCCGGAGTTACCATGGCTGCGGAAAAGTCGGGGTGGATGAAAAACGGAGACTAGGGCTCCGGCTCCGACAGGTTGAGTTCGGGGTAAAGCCTGATGCAGCAGGCAGGGCAGATACCGTGGGAAAAAATAAGGTGGGAAAAATAGTCTTCCACCGGAATCCAGGTATCCTCTTTTATCCGGATACTTTTGCAGCTTGCGCAGATGGAGGTCACGCCTTTTGATGCGGCTTCTTCTTGGGTGAGGTAGGTCTGGAATTTTTTTCTGAGTTCCGCCAGTTTGGTGATATCCCTTGCCACGGCAATGGCGCCCTGGTAGATATTTTTTTCATTGAAAACCGGGCTGCACGAAAGTTCAACGTGAAGGAGGCTGTTTTCTGCATTCACCATTTCGATTTCATAGGTGCCGATGGCTCCTGATTTTCTGTTGAGGGTATGCTGCCGGATGAGGTGGAAACTTTTTTTGTGGACACATCCTTTAGATTTTTTTTCAGGAGATCTTTATTTGAATATCCGGTCATGGTTGCGAAGGCCTGATTCACATACCTGAAATTTTCTTCCTCATCCACCGTAAAAACCCCTTCCGCGATATTTTCGGCAATGGTCCGGTATTTGGACTCGCTTTTTTCAAGCCGTATCCGGTATCTCCTGTTTTCCTCGCTGAGGCGTTTATTCTCAAGGACCTGCCGGACGGTATGGCCGATTTTATCCAGGTCGTTAATGGGTTTTGTAATATAGTCCTTGGCCCCCATCCGCAGGGCAGTGATCACATCCTCCCGCTGCCCGGCCCCGGAAACTACGATCATGGGAGTTTCCGGCTCCTGTTCATGAATGCGCCTCATGACCTCAAGGCCGTCTTTTCGGGGCATCCGCAAATCCGTGAGGACCAGGTCTGTTTTTCATTGAAAAAATATCAAGCCCCCTGTCCCCATCTTCAGCCGTAAGGACAAGATAGCCCTCATCTTCAAAAAAAGCCTTCAGGCTTTCCCGTATGGGGGCCTCATCATCAATGATCAGGATTATTTTTTTTTGTGCCATGGCGGAGCCTGAAAATGGTTTCGGCTTAGGAACGGAATGCGGAAATCACCATACCATGCTTTTTTGCAATGTTAAAGGGCTAAAATCAATTGCTTCATATCCCTGACCGCCTGTTCCATCCCGGTGAGGACGGCCCTTGAAACAATACTGTGGCCGATGCTGAACTCGCTGATTTCCGTAAGCCCCTTAAAGGCTTTGATGGTATTATAGGAAATGCCGTGGCCGGCATTGACTTCCAGCTTTAATTTGGTGCCGATCTTGGCCGCGTCCACGATTCTTAAAAATTCCCTTTGTTTCTGTAATCTGGTGACCGCGTCGCAAAAGGCACCGGTATGAATCTCAATCATGTCCGCGTCAATCTTGTGCGCGACTTTGATCTGGTCCAGATCCGGGTCAATAAAGATACAGACCTGGATCCCGGCGTTTTTTAAGGTGGTGACGGCCTCCCGGATATGATCCTGGTGGGTGATGAGATCCAGTCCCCCCTTCGGTGGTCAGTTCCTCCCTTTTTTCCGGCACAAGGGTGACGCAGTCGGGTTTGATATCCAGGGCGATCCCCAGCATTTCATTGGTGGAGGCCATTTCCAGGATGAGTTTGGACTGGACGATTTTTCTCAGCAGCCGGACATCCCTTTCCTTGATATGGCGGCGGTCTTCCCTCAGATGAACGACAATGCCGTCGGCTCCGGCGGTTTCAGCCGCAACGGCAGCCCCGACCGGGTCGGGATAATTTGCCCCCCGCGCTTCCCGCAGGGTTGCCACGTGATCTACATTTACAGCCAGTTGGGCCATGGTTCCTCCATGATATGAAATTTAAAATATGGGTAAATCCTTATCCGGTTCCAGGATCTGCATCAATTCCAGGCTTTTGTCCTCCATGGCCGATTCGTCGGAGTCCCCCCGTTCATGGTCATAGCCGACCAGGTGGAGAATGCCGTGGATCAAAAGCTGGGACATTCTTTCCGAAAGATCGATACCGGCTTCGTCGGCCTCCCTTTGAGCCGTCTCGCAGGAAATAGCCACATCCCCGAGAAGACCCGGCGTAAGATCGGAAAACTCGCCTTCCTGCATGGGAAAGGAAAGAACATTGGTGGGGGTGTCAATCCCCCTGTAGGTCCGGTTCAGATCCCGGATCTGCGCATCATCCGTCATCAGGATGGAAATCTCATGGGCCTTACAGCCCAAGGCGCCTAAGATCTGTTTTGTCTTTTGCCGGATTTGGTCCGTTGGGAATTTCTTTTTTTGCTGATTGTCGATCAGTATCTTTAGCGATGCCATTTTTCTCTTTTTTCTTTTCCTGGGATTTTTCCGGATATTCTATGCGGCTGTGGTAAATGCTGGTCAATATATTGTTAAAGCTTTTGGCGATCTGATGAAGGTCCTTTAAGGTCAATTCACATTCTTCAAGCTGGCCGTCGGCAAAGATATCATTGATCAGCTCTTTGACCCGCCCTTGAATCCGGGCCGGTGTCGGACGGTCAAGGGCCCGGATGGCGGCCTCCACCACATCCGCCAGCATGACGATGGCAGCTTCCCGGGTCTGGGGTTTGGGTCCCGGATACCTGAAATCTTCTTCTTTGACCGTATCATTTCCGGAGTTCAGGCTTTTCTGGTAAAAAAACTTGATGAGGGAGGTGCCGTGGTGCTGGGTAATGCCCTCAATGATTTCCTCGGTAAGCTTGTGCTGTTTCGCAAGTTCCATGCCTTTTTTTACATGCTGGATGAGGATCAGGGCGGACATGGAGGGAGAGAGCTTGTCGTGTTTGTTTTTGCCGTCGGTTTGATTTTCTATGAAATACAAGGTCTTATCCAGCTTCCCGATATCATGGTAATAGCCCATGACTTTGGCTTTCAGGGTGCCGGCGTCAATGGCGGACGCTGCGGCCTCGGCCAGGGTGGCCACAATGACGCTGTGGTTATAGGTGCCTGGCGCTTCTATCATTAACTGTTTCATCAGGGGCTGATCCAGGTTGGAAAATTCCAGGAGCTTGGAATCCGTTGAATAATTAAAAATGATCTCGATCAGGGGGGTGAAACCAATGGTGAAGGTGGCTGAAAAAAGACCACCGCAGAAGGCAAAGGCCATTTCCTTGGAAAGAACGATGATGTCCGGCGACTGAGAAAGAGAATAAAATGAGAGCGAAAGAGCCAAAGCCGCGTTAAATACGGCAAGCTTGAATCCTGCAATAATAAAATTTTTTCTTTCCTGCCGCTCTTTAATCCAATAGGCCGCGGCAATACTGGACAGGAAAAAGAAGACAAAGACCTCCAGGCTGCCGGAAAAGGAAAGGCTTGCCAGTAAAGCCAGGATAAAGGCAAAGAAAACCGCGATATCAAATCCGAGAAAAAGACAGGTCACCATGGCGGCTGCGGGGATGGGAATGATCATGAAAAAGGATACGGAAGAAAGGTCCCAGGACAGATCCGGGTTGGCGGACTGGGCAATATAGGTTGCAACCTTGGCAAAGGTCAGGTAAAGGGTGAGCCCCAGCGCAAGAAAAAGGATATGTTTATTATGGGCGGTTTTTAATTTTTTATGGTCTTTTAAAAAAAAGAGATAAATGGTCAGGATGGAAAAAAAGGTGATCAGGGCAAGCCCTGTGCTGGAAAGAAAAATATTCTTTTCTTCCACTTGATCCTGGAGCGCGTTCAGTTTAACCTGCTGGATCTTGTCCACCCTTTCCCCTTCCCTGAGAATCATCTCTCCGGCAACGATCTGGTAAAGGATGGGCTTGATCTGATCTTCCGCCTCCTGGCTTCTTTTTTCCGTTTCATTTTTGTTCAGGGAAATATTGGGCTGAAGCAGCCTCTGGCAAAGATCAACAATGAGATTGGACAGGTTGTAATTCATATCCTTTAGAATGGGCTGCCCTTCGATCCTCACCATGACCTTGGCCTGCTCCGGGCTGTAAAAGGGCTTCAGGACATTGACGGTTTTTTCATCCCGGGTGCCGATGGTCTGAAGAATAATCCCTTTGTTTTCTTCCTTTAATAAGAGTTCCTTGTTGGCCACCACCCCGATGGTCAGGATTTTTTCCAGGATGGTTTTCATCTTCACGGAGATGTCGGGGGAAAACTGATACCGGTGCAGAACCGCATACGCGTTTTTGCTGATTTCGATTCCCAGCTTTTCTTCAAAGGCCGGCTTTGTTTCCAGCACAATGGCAAAGGTCGGCTCAGGGTCTTTTTCGGCTGTCTGGGTAAAGAGTTCCCTGGGGATTTTCATGGCATTGTCGATATTGGCCGCGATTCTTTCAATAAGGCCGGCATCATAATCATATACCGATCTGACGGATTCCCGGACCTCATTTTTTTTTTGATTGGTGGCGGCCTTATCTTCGACAAAGAAATTTTTCGGGGCCTTGATATCTCTTTTTGCGACATCACCAATATTATAAGAATAAGATAAATTGCTCTGCCCCGGATAATGGGTGACGGTAAAGGCAAGGGTGATGATAAAAAGCAACAGCCAGAGGACCGAGGAGGATGTCAGAAAAAAAAGTTTAAATTGGTCGAATATTATTTTCGGTCTTGTTTTTTTTCATAGGCGTCAATGATGTTGGACACGAGTCGGTGCCGGACCACATCATCCTTTGAGAAATAGATGAATTCAATCCCCTTGATCCGGGTCAGAATGTTTTTGGCTTCAACCAGGCCGGATTTTTTCCTTGAGGGAAGGTCAGTCTGAGTGATATCCCCCGTAATAATGGCCTTTGAGCCGTAACCGATCCGGGTCAGAAACATTTTCATCTGTTCGGAAGTGGTATTCTGGGCTTCATCCAGAATGATAAAGGCATTGTTCAGGGTTCTTCCCCGCATGAAGGCCAGCGGGGCGATTTCAATGATATCCTGCTCTATCAGGGCCTTGGCTTTTTCAATGTCCATCATGTCATATAGGGCGTCATACAGGGGCCTTAGGTAGGGGTTGATCTTCTGGGCCAGATCCCCGGGAAGAAACCCCAGGGCTTCCCCCGCTTCCACCGCAGGCCTTGTCAGGACGATCTTTTTAATTTCTCCCCTTGAAAAGGCGGCCATGGCAAGGGCCATGGCGATATACGTTTTTCCGGTTCCGGCCGGGCCGATGGAAAAAAGGATGTCATTTTTGGCGATGGCCTCGGTATATTTCTTCTGGGCCGGGTTTCTCGGTGTAATGGGTTTGTTTTTTACGGTTTTATAGATGGTGGTGAGAAAAATGTCTTTCAAACGGGTATGGTTGTCCAGTTTAATGGTGGTGATGGCGGCATCAAAGTCGGCATCGCTGAAACAGAAATTGTTTTCCATGAGGTGATAGAACTGATGAAGCAATTTTTCCGCCAGGATTATATTTCCGGAATCGCCATGGAGGAGAAGTGAATTCCCCCTTGAATTGATCTTCACATCAAAGGCTTCACTGATTTTATCGAGGTTGATATTCTGATGCCCGAAAAGGTCGCGGGTAAGTGCCGGGTTTTCAAATTCTACACTTTTCATGGCCTATAGGGTGCATTTTATTTGCCTAAAGGTCAATAAAAATCTTGACTAAAAATCGGGTTCATTGGTATTGAGAAAGGGTTTTCCATACAAAAGGAACAGAGAAAAGATGAATGCTTTTGATGTTGCAGCAATCGTGATTATTGCATTTTGCCTGATCCGGGGTCTTTTCAAGGGCCTGATCGGTGAGGTATCCGGGATTGTAGGGGTTGTGGCGGGTTTCTACGGCGCCTATACCTATTATCCGTTGCTGGCGGTCCATGCGGAGAAATGGATTCAAACTCCTGGAATCCGGAATATGACGGCATTCTTTTTTCTGTTCTGCGCTATTCTGATCGCTGTGAGCTTGGTTTCCCTCCTGATCCGGAAATTTTTGAATCTGGTATTTCTGGGATGGGTGGACAGGTCCTTTGGCCTTGTTTTCGGTGCGGCCAAAGGGCTTCTGATTGTGTCTGTGATTTTTATCATGGTCACCCATTTTGTCCCGAAAGGGTCAACCCTCATCAAGGACTCAAAGCTGTCTCCCCATGTCGCGAAAATATCCAAATCCATGACCCTGTTTGTTTCAAAGAATACCCGAAAGGATTTTGCAAAAAAATTGGAAGGCCTCCTGTAAGATTTTGGAAACACTGGATCAGTTGTTCGATATTATCAGAACATTAAGAAGCGATAAGGGGTGTGCCTGGGACAGGAAACAGACCCCTGAGACCATGTGGCACTGCCTTGTGGAAGAAGTTTATGAACTGGAAGAGGCCATCGTAAAACAGGATCTTGGACACATCTGCGAAGAGCTTGGAGATGTATTGTTCCAGCTTTTGTTCATCCTTGAGATCTTCCGGGAAAAACAGGAGATTGACCTGCCCCGGGTGGTTGATGGGGTTGCCCGGAAAATGATCCGCCGGCATCCCCATGTCTATGAAGATGCGGTCATTTCAAATGAAAGCGAGTTGAACCGCCAGTGGGACGCGATTAAGGCCCGAGAAAAGGGGCGAAAGGAACTGAGCCCTGCATCCGTGCTGGACTCCGTTCCCATGGGGATGCCCTCTCTTATCCGGGCCTTAAAGGTTTCCCAGGTGGTTGTCAAGGAGGGCTTTGACTGGGATCATCCGGATCAGATTCTGGACACGGCCAAAAGCGAAATGGCGGAATTTGAATCCGCTTTAAGCGCCAGGGACCAGGACGGCGCGGTCATGGAGTTCGGAGATATCCTTTTTTCCCTGGTCAATGTGGCAAGGGCTGCCCGGTTTCATCCTGAAACCGCTCTCGCACGGGCAACGGCAAAATTCGAAGGCCGGTTCCGGCTCATGGAAAAAGAATTAAAAGAAAACCAGCTCAATCTTCAAAACCTATCAAGGGATGAAAAGGAACTGCTCTGGGACCGGGCCAAGCGTTCCTATCAAAGATAATCCCCTCTCTGGAATTTCAGATATTCGGTCTGGGCCGCGACAACGGTCTGGGTGGCCACCTTTTTCAGGGTTGCATCTGTATCGGTCAGGCGCTGGGTGTCTTTCAGCAGGCCACCGGCCTCGGTGTTGATTTCTTCCAGAACCGGGGCAATGGTTTTTAAGGAAACTCCAGGGTCATCTAATTTCGAAGCATAGGCCTCCAGCATGTCCAGGAGGGCGTTGGTCTTTTCCGAAACAATATCGGAGGTACTGATAAAGTTCAATTCTTTGGAAGCGATTTCCGTCAACGCATTGGCCGGTGTCCCTTCTGTCCCCGTTTCCTGAGATTTGTCCAGGGCTTTGTTGAGGGCTGTCCCAAAGGAATCCGTTTCCCCGGTTTTGAGAGGTTTGGCATTTGAGGCCCCGAAAACGGGGGGCGTGTCATGGATTGGATTTATGGTTGTCATAAGCGTCTCCTTTTTGCTTAAAAGATATTTAAGCAAAAGATATGCCAGTAATTTGTTTTCGCAGGAGGGCTGAAAAAATCTTTAAAATCAAACGGTTATTTTTTATCCAATAGATTAGGGAGTCAAAGGGAAGAAAATTATGCCGGGTAATTATTGCTGTTATCCGAATTGATTCATGAAAGAGCCCACTATTTTTTCGGCAACGGCTTCTGCATTGACATTATATTGATTGCTTTCAACCTTTTGCTTGATATCCGCTACATATTTTTTTCTGTCCGCGGGTTCGCTTTCCATGGCTTTGTCGATTTTCTGCAGGGCCTTTGTCTGATCCGAAAAATTGATGCTGTCTGTCTTTTCATCCGCGGGTTTCTGAGATTTCAGGTTTTGATTGGCGGTATTGCCGGCCTGACCTGCATAGGCCTGGTTAATATAATTGGGAGGAGTTGTATTGGATATTTTCATGATGGATCTCTCCTTATAATTCCATATTGCTGTCTGCTACCTGCCGCGCCAGTTCCGTCATCCGTTTCACTACAAATTTTGAATCCTCAACAGACAGGGTCCGGGTGCTTTTCTGATTGTTTTCATCAATCACGGTATAGGTAAACTGATTTCTTTCTTTTGTGAAATTGATCTTTTTCCCGAGTTCTTCTTCAATCTGGGAAGTAATCTTTTCTTCGGTCTTCTCTTTGGGTCCTTCAGTGATAATGCGGTCCACAATATTGGCCGCGACTTTATCAATAATGGCCTGCCGTTTTCCTTCAGAGGAGAGGGTCACGCTGTCGGCAGAGCTTGTGTTGGCATTGCCGAATTTATTCCGGCTCATGATTTTGCCCTGGCTCAGTTGCCTTGAATATACTTTCAGGACATTCTGTATCTGATATGAAGGTATCTGCATTTATTTCTCCCCTTAGACAGTGGTATCGGTCCGGGAAATTTAAAACTTAAGTTTTTTTTTAGTCTTCGAAATTTCCTTCAGGGCCTTTATCTGAAGTAATTTTTAAAGCATTCTCCATTATTTTTTCTTGGGTCCAGTTTTTTTCAGATTCAATTTTCAGGGCCTTGGGGCCGGGATCATGGGACTGCCTGCTCAGGATCTCATGGATGACGATGGGGGCCGTGTCCTTTGCATTGAATACGGTTGTCAGAAGTCCGTATACAAAATCTTCAACTCCCTTGGCCATCCTGTCCCGAATCTCTTTGGGCTGGGCCAGCAGCTTGCTTTCAAAGGGAAGGTTCAGTTTTTTATAATCCCCGCCTTTCAGGCCCTTTGCTTTGGCATAGGCCGTCATCTGTTCCCACAGGCGTTCCGAAACACCCGCGTCTTTCTGCTTGATGAAATTGCCGTTGCCGTCCAGGAGGGCATTGCCGTAATCATTGACCTGAAGACCCCAGGAGATCATCTGCAGGGCCGTGGCCACATTGGCTTTGGTGGTCCGGGTGTTTGAGGCAATGGCCCGGAGCCGGTCGGAATTGTTGCCTGAGGTGCCGTGCTGGGCCCCCGAGACCTTATAAGGGGCAAGGGCCTCATGGATGCTTGCGGTCAGTTCCACCTGGATCCCGGCATCGCTGGTTTCAATGCCGTGGGTAGTGCCGTTATTTAAGGCGATCCAGTTGGGAAAGATATGGTGGGCATTGAGTCCCTGGATCAGAAAGAGGGCTTCCTGCGGCGTGGACAGGCCGGATTTGCCTTTTATTTCTCCCACTTCGGTCTCAAGCCCGGCCCAGGCGGGAATAAAGGGGAACAATTCGATATTGGCCAGAAGATTCTGGTCATCGGGCATGTGGGAGGCGTCAATGGCAATGGAAGTAATCCCGGCATCAAATAAAGACTGAATTTCCGTTTTTGCCGGTTCAATATCTTCAGGCTTTTTCAACCCGAAATGATCGGCATGGATGGCCACCGGAATGGTGATGCCCATTTCGTTCATAAAGGCATCGGTCTGCCTTGCAATATTCCACAGGCTGACCGCGCAATAGGCATCCGTCCCTCCCTCGGACCTCGCGATTTCGATGATGACGGCGGCGTCGGCCCGCTGGGCCGCGGTCAGCGCTCCCCTGATGATAAAGGAGTTGCGGCCGTTGGCGGCAATGGTCATGCAATTGCCCTTTGACAGCATGGCCAGGTCGATATATTTCCCGCTGACCAGGAGGGCTTTGGAATTCGGGAAAAGCTGTTTGATATTCGGAGGCCTGCCGACGGCAAGGGCGCGTTCAAAATCTGAAGAGTAAGTAAATGGTTTTGTCATGTCACCCTCCCTGGTTTTTTTGAAAATAGGTCTTATTTTTCTCTTTTTTTACATGAAATCACTATAAAATCAAGAGGGATATTAATTAATGAATTTTCATTCATGATTAACTGACCTGGATCGAGTTTGAATTTTCTCCCTGGAGCAAAAACAATGTTAATTTATAACATACTGTAAATTAAAGATATAGCATAAAAATATCCAATGTTGTGATATGGATATTATTGGCTTGACATTTTATTGAATCTTTTGTTAGATGATGAATCTTTATTCATTGTTATTTAAAAGAGGAAATGCAAGATTGCAGAAAAGTAAATCAGAAAAGTATCAGGTTATCTTGGACAGTGCGGGCGCCGTATTTGCAGAACACGGGTTCCACAAGGCCACCATCTCGCAGATTGCCGCAAAGGCAGGCGTGGCAGACGGGACCCTGTACCTGTATTTTAAAAATAAGGATGATATCCTCTATCAGTATATCAGCTATAAGACCGAAATTGTGTTTGAAAAAATGAGGGCTGCCGTTGAAAAGGGCAAGAATGCCGAAGAAAAATTAAGGCTGCTCATCCGGTGCCATCTTGAGGAATTCCAGAGCGATAAACACATGGCCGTTATTTTTCAATCCGAGGCAAGGTATTTAAGGGATATTCAATCCCAGATCAAGGATATCTCAAAAATGTACCTGGACCTTTTATCGGATATCATCGAGCAGGGTCAGATTGAAGGGGCCATGCGCCAGGATCTTTTTGTGGGCCTTGTGAAGCGGTTTATCCTCGGGGCTGTGGAAGGGGTTATCAGCACCTGGGTGACGGCGGAAGGCCGCTATGACCTGGTTTCCATGGCAGATCCCCTGGTGGATCTGTATTTGACGGGGGTGAGGGGATAAATATCATATATTCACTGAATCATATAATTTTGCTGAATAAAGCTTTTTACTTGACGTGTTCCTGCATGTTTATTAAAGCTTTCTGAGTCTTAATTCATGAGTTAAAGAAATTGTTTTGGAGGTAAGAAAGGATGACTTCAATCATTGGTCCTGCAAGTTATAAATTTTTCGGGGTAATCCCCGCGGCGTTATTGTCATTTATATTGCCCATCATCGGCATCGGCTTATTCACCTATATCATGGCCAGAAGGATTGCCCCCCTTGTACGGGCAAATCCGGACAACCGGTTCGATCATATGGGCAAACGGATTCAAAACCTCATCGTGATCTGGCTGGGCCAGATGCGCCAGCCCCGCTATATGCTGGCCGGGGTGCTGCACATCGTTATTTTCGCGGGGTTTCTGATCCTGTCCATCCGGTCGATTTCCCTTGTCATCATCGGCTTTTCCGACGGCTTTGTCTTTCCCGGCCTGGGCGGCGGCCTGGGCCTGGTCTATAATTTTATCAAGGATTATGCCGCCACCTTTGTCCTCATCGCCTGTATTGTGGCGGCCGTTCGCAGAGGAATCTACAAACCCAAACGCTACGCCGTTCCGGAAAAATACGGAAAAGACCATACGGCGGAAGCGGTGTTTGTCTTGGGAATAATTTCCACCCTCATGATTTCCGAAAGCTTTTTCGAAGCCACCCAGGCCGCCTTTGAATTCCAGAAGACGGGTGAAACCCATTTCCTGGCTCCCCTGACCCTGGTCTGGCTGTTCAGGGCCCTGCTTTCTTCGGTATCCCCGAATGTGCTCCAGGGGCTTCACATTTTCTTTTATTATGTCCATGACCTGGCCTTTTTCTTTTTTCTCTGCTTTCTGCCCATGGGAAAACATTTTCATGTCATCACCTCCATTTTCAATGTGTTCTTCATGCGGGTCCGGAAAGGCAATATCAAACCGGTCATGTATGGGATTGCCGACGATAAGCTGGATGACCTGAAATCTTTCGGGGTCAAAAAACTGGAAGATTTCACCTGGAAGCATATGCTGGATTTTTATTCCTGTGCAGACTGCGGCCGGTGTTCGGACCAGTGCCCGGCCAATGCCGTGGGACGCCCCCTGTCTCCCCGGTTTATCACCATCAAGGCCAGGGATCTGATATTCAAGAATTATCCCATGTCGGGAGAGATCTACAGCAGCGACAAACTCCTGGTTCAGGATATCTATACCGAAGACGAGATCTGGTCCTGCACCACCTGCGGGGCCTGTGAGGAAGAATGTCCCCTCGGGATCGAATACATTGATAAGATGGTGGATCTGAGACGCGGCATGGTGGACGAAGGTCTGGTGCCCCAGTCCCTCCAGAAACCCATGAAGGCCCTTGAAAAACGCGGGAATCCCTACGGGAAAATGGAAAAGAAAAGGGCGGAATGGGCCGAAGACAAAGAATTCAGCGCCCTGTGCCAGGTCAAGGACCTGGACGGAGAAAAAGCCGATACCCTGTATTTTGTCGACAGCATCACGTCCTATGATGACAATATCCAGAATATCGCCAGAAAGACCTCGCTGATCCTGAAAAAAGCCGGGGTGGATTTCGGCATCCTGGGCAAGCTTGAAAAAGACAGCGGGAACGAGGTATTGCGGTTTGGTGAGGAAATGCTCTACCAGGATTTGAAATCGCAGAATACCGAAGCCATCCTGGAAACAGGGGCAAGGCAGATCATCACCTCGGACCCCCATGCCTATAATGCCTTGAAAAATGATTACAAAGGCCTTCCCCCGGTGAAGCATATCAGCCAGGTGGTGGCCCAGAAAATCAGGACCGGCGAATTGGATCTGAAGCCCTGCCTGAATCCTGAAAAAGTCTATGTGTATCATGACCCCTGTTACCTGGGGCGTCACAACGGCATCTATGAAGATCCGCGGCAGGCCCTGGATGCCATTGAGGGATTGAACCGGGTGGAACTTGAAAAGAGCCGTGACCGGTCTTTTTGTTGCGGCGGCGGAGGGCTCATGCTGTTCTATGAGCCGGAAGAAGAAACCAGAATGGGTGTGTTAAGGGTAAATATGGCTGCTGAAGCCGGAGCTACCGTCATTGTAACGGCCTGTCCTTTCTGTCTGGTCAATATCCAGGATGCCATCAAGGTGGCCGGAAAAGAAGGTCAGATGGAAGCCCTGGATTTTACGGAACTGATCGAGCAGCACCTTGTTTAGCATAAACGGGTTACGGGTTTCGGAATAAGCTTAAGGCCTGTAACGGATAATTGATTTAAAGGAGGCAATAATGGAAATTTTGGTATGTGTCAAGAGAGTACCGGATACTGCTGAGAATGAATTTGAACTCAATGGTGCCGGAAATGATCTTGATCGTGATGATCTGGTCTATTCCGTGAATGAATGGGATAACTACGCCGTTGAAGAGGCGATTCAGATTGTGGATAACGTGGGTGGAAATGTCACCGTGATCACCGTGGGTGACAGTGAGTCCGAAGAAGTCCTGAGACGTGAAATGGCCATGGGCGCCAACAATGGTATCCTGCTGTCCGACGATGCCTTTGAAGGCTCCGATGGAAAAGGCATTGCCGCGATTCTCAAGGCGGAAATCGAAAAGGGCAAATATGATCTCATCCTCACCGGCGCCCAGGCCGATGAAGGCGCCGGCCAGGTCGGCGGGATGCTGGCCGCCATGCTGGATCTGCCCTATGCATCCCTGGTCAACAAGATTGAAGCCGGTGAGGGCAAAATCAAGGTGGGCCGCGAAATCGAAGGCGGTAACCAGGAAATGAATGAAATCTCACTTCCCTGTGTCCTTTCCATCCAGACGGGTATCAATGAACCCCGGTATGTGGGGATCCGCGGCATCAGAAAGGTGGCCGGCGTTGAAATCCCCGTGAAAAGCGCCTCCGACCTGGGTATCGCAGCAGACAGCGTCGGCAAAACCGGCGCCAAAACAAAACGAATTGATTATTTTGTACCGGATCTGGGTGCAGGTGCGGAGATGCTTGAAGGCTCCACAGACGAGATCATTGCAAAACTGATTGAGAAGCTGAAAGCAAAAGGAGGACTCTAATCATGACACAGATTTTCGCATATATTCCATTTTCAAACGGTGTTGCCGAGGATGTGGCCATGGAATTTCCCACGGCCGCGGCAAAAATTGATAAGGGCGCATCCCTGACCGCTGTTCTCACCGGGTCCGGCGCGGACCTGGACAAGGCGGCCAATGATATGACCGGCCTCTATGCCGAAGTCATCAAGATCAGCCATGGCGATCTGGCCTACCCCAATGCGGAAGTGGTCCGCAAGGCCCTGGTGAACGTTATCCCGGCAGGGTCCATTGTTCTGGCCCCCCATAATACCTTTGGCATGGATCTGGCCCCGGGCCTTTCCGTCAAAATGAATGCCTCCTATGCCGCAGACATTGTTGATTTTGCCGGTGTAGAGGGAACCACCCTGAAGGCTTCCCGCCAGGAGCTGGGCGGCGCGGTCAGCACCCATGTGGCCGTTGATATCGCTTCCGGCGCCGTCATCACCATCCGGCCCGGATCATTTGCCGCGGTGGAAGGAAAAACCGCTTCCGGCGCGGTGGTGGACAAATCCGCCAATGCCGGTGACCTTTCCGCAAAACGGAAATTCCTGGAAGTCGTTCAGGCCGAAGTCGGTGATGTGGATATCACCAAGGCCGATGTCCTGGTTTCCATCGGCCGCGGCATTGAGGAACAGGAAAATATTGAAATCGCCGAAGAGCTGGCCAAGGCCATGAAGACGGTGGTCTCCTGCTCAAGGCCCATTGTGGATGCCAAATGGCTGGAAAAGGGCAGACAGGTCGGCACCTCCGGTAAAACCGTCAAACCCAAGGTATATCTGGCCATGGGTATTTCCGGGTCTTTCCAGCACCTGGGCGGACTCAAGGGCAATCCCTTTATCGTTGCCGTGAACAAGAACCCCAAGGCCCCCATTTTCCAGGTGGCGGATGTGGGAATCGTGGCCAACATCATTGAATTCATGCCTGAGCTGACCAGCGCCATCAATGATCTTTAATTAAGATTTGATCCATACCGGTCAAGGGGTCTTCCATGAATTCGGGAGGCCCCTTGCCGTTTTTTCCTCCCCCGCCGGTTTCCCCGCTGCTTAACATTGGGTTTGACAAGCCTTTTCAGATCATGTAATAGTCTTTCATCGTCACAGGGAAAGAGAAAAATGGCAGATATACTGATCGTCGATGATGATAAACTCATATGCGATATCCTGGTCAAGATGATGGATTTCTTCGGCCATGAGAGCCGTTTTGCTCTGACCGGGAAAGAGGGCTTGGCGCTGGCGAAAAACGGGTGGTTTGATCTTGTTTTTCTGGATGTCAATCTCCCGGATGCCAACGGCCTGGATCTTATCAAGACTATCAAGGAAAACCCGTCTTCGCCGGAGGTCATCATCATTACCGGCGACAGCAGCCCGGATGGGGCGGAAATGGCCATCAGCAGCGGGGCTTGGAATTATCTCGGCAAACCCTTTCTACGGCAGGAGCTGAATCTCCAGGTGAGCCGGGCCTTGCAGTTTCGAAGAGAAAAGGGGAATGTTTCCAGCCCCGGTATTTTAAAACGAAACGGCCTTATCGGCGAATCAAAGGAAATCAGGTCCTGCCTTGAGCAGGCCTCGGCCGCGGCCTATTCCGATACCCCCGTGCTCATCTCGGGAGAAGAGGGCACGGGAAAGGAACTTTTGCAAAAACCATCCACCTGAACAGCAACCGGAGCGAGAACAATTTTATCATCGTGGACTGTTCCGCCGTCAAGGAATCCATTGCCGACAGCATGCTCTTCGGCCATAAAAAAGGAGCCCTCCCGGGCGCGGTGAGAAATCGGACCGGGCTCATCACACGGGCAGACAAGGGCACGCTTTTTCTGGATGAGGTCTCGGAGCTTCCCCTGCCCGCTCAAGCATCCCTGCTCCGGGTGATGGAGAGCCGGGCCGTTATCCCTTTGGGTGCTGAAATGGAAAAAACCAGCAATTTCAGGGTGATTGCATCAACCTCCAAAGATCTTGACAGGCTGGGCCGGGAGGGGAAATTTCACAAAGAGCTTTTATTGATCTTAAAGGGGGTTTGCATCCATCTTCCGCCCTTGCGCCAAATCCAGGCGGATGCCGTCAAAATCGCCTTATATGACATAGACCGGTCTTGCAAGAAATGTAAGATTGATACCAAGGGGGTCTCGCCTGAATTTCTGGACATCCTGACGGCCTATGAATGGCCGGGAAATGTTGCGGAATTGACCGGCGCCATGGATAAGGCCGTTGCCTCGGCAAAAAAATGAACCCACCCTCTATTCCATCCATCTGCCGTCTGATATCCGGGAAAAGGGAATCAAAAAATCCG
>JAAUSZ010000283.1 GCA_012031875.1 Desulfobacula sp. | reverse complement strand
GGCTTCTGTAAGATGACCACGGTATTGGAAAATGACAGCCTCCTTTTTTGAGTGACCAGGCCTTCTGTTTTTGTAGGCCGGGCGGTATCGCTGTCTTTTTCAGGCGAAAACTTCCAAAGATATCTTCAAAGGTAATCTGGTGGATTTGTTTTAAAAAATCCATGCGGGTATGGAGGTCCCCAAGAAAGCGCTCCACATCCGGCTGCCGTTTTCTGGACCGGTATCCCAGAAGTCCGGCCAGCTCGGCCTGGTATTCAAAATGGAGGGTGTCACATTTTCTCTTGGTGATATAATGAAGAAAGTTGCGGATTTTCCAGATATCGTTCAGGGATTCCACAAGGGTCGTATATTCAAAGTGCGAGAGGAATCCATAGTATTCCAGGTCTCTTCGTGTCTTAATGTCGGATTTGATTTTGGCATACCACAAAAGGGTATGATAATCCCGGAGGCCGCCAAACCCGGATTTTAGATCCGGAGAAATGAGATAGGTGGAGTCACCGTAATCAAAATGTCTCCGCTCTCCATGCTCAAACAGATAATTCAGTGTGCCTTTCAGGTGTTTTGTCGATAGTTCGGAGCGGAATTTTTCAATAAACGCGGAATAGATCAGCGAGGCCCCGCAGATGAATCTGGCATCCAGGACAGTGGTCAGGATATCAAACCGCTCAAAGGCCATCTGAAGGCATTCGGCAATATTCCTGACCGCATACCCGACCTCGAACCGGATGTCCCAGAGAGGGTAGAGCAATTCCTGGACAAAGGCTTCGACCTCAGGGGGCACGGCTTTATCAAAAAGGATCAGAAGATCAATGTCGGAATGAATGCATTGCTCTTTTCTTCCGTAACCGCCCAGGGCGATGATGGCAAAAGCGTTTCCTGAAACCGTCATTTTTCTTGCTGCGATGCTTTCTTCAAACACCGTAAAAATATATTCATCCAAGGTATGGCTGTATTTTTCAAGAAAGTCGGGCTCGTTCCCTGAAAGAAACTGGTCAATGAGGGCGGCTCTTTTTTTTTATCAGTATGTTGGTGCCTGTTTTATCCATAATTCCTTGCGTCCATTTCTGAATACTACAAGCAATTGATGTGCCAGGCCGGACAGGTCCTTGTATGGCGCCTCAAGTCGTTTAAATCCATGGCTGAAAATAAAGGATATCGATAATAAAATTACAAAAAGGTATCAAATATCAAATATTAAAATCCATATTTGTATTTTAATTCTTTATCAGAGAAATTGATGATTTTGCGCAGAAAAAAATGAGGGGAAAAAATCAGATAGGAAGGATAAGGTCTATGCAGCCGCCCTTTTGATGAACAAGAAACGACTGCCTTGGATCACAACAAATTGGGCGAGGATTATTTTTTTTCGATTTTTTCGGGCTCTTCTTCTTTATCTTCGAGATTTGCTTCCTTGGTCGCTTTCTTGAAGTTTTTAATCCCCTTGCCTAACCCCGCACCGATTTCAGGAAGCTTTCCGGCGCCGAATATAATAAGGATAATAACAAGAATAATGATTAATTCAGGCATTCCAACTCCACCAATCATAGTACACGCTCCTCTTTGAAACATATGGTTATTGATCAGAAAAGAACTATTAGCACTAAGTCTTTCAGGTGTCAATCATTTAGAATTTCTGCAAAAGCAGGCGGGTTACATTTTTGTAACCCTAACGGGTTTAGGCGCCGGGCCAATAAAAAAACTTGTCAAAAGCTGTTTTGTGAGTATTATGAACTCCTGAAACCAGTACAAATAAAACCATAACCACAGGTGGAGACATATTCGTATGCAACCGGAATCAAAAAATGAATTTCAGGGCGCCGGAAAATATATTCTGGATCAGGAATTGGCGTCCATTGTCAATATATCCATGAAATTAGAAATGCCCTTGCTCCTCAAGGGCGAGCCTGGAACCGGGAAAACCATGCTGGCCCATGCCATTGCCGAAAGCCTTGCCATGCCCCTGATTATCCTGAACGTGAAGTCCAGTATGAAGCTCATTGAGGCCCTATACCAGTACGATACCCTTACCCGGTTGAATGACTCCAGATTCGGGGACTCCAAAAGGGATGTCAGCAATATCGATGAATATATCAAAATGGGAAAAATCGGCCAGGCCTTTTGTGCAGAGCGAAGAACCGTTCTGCTCATTGATGAGATCGATAAGGCGGACACGGATTTCCAGGATGACATGCTGGATGTACTGGATCAGATGCAGTTTGATATTATTGAAACCGACAGAACCATCAAGGCCAGGCAAAGACCGGTGATCATCATCACTTCCAATGCCAAGAAAGATCTTTCCGATCCTTTCCTGGGCCGATGTAATTTCCATCACATTGCCTTTCCCGATCCGAAGATGATGAGAAAAATCATCAATGTTCATTTTGAGGGGATAGACACCAAGCTGGCTGAAAATGCCATTGATGCCTTTTATGTTATGCGGGAAATCGATTCCATTGAAAAAAACCGGCCACCCGGGAATTGATCAACTGGATCAGGGCCTTGAATGCCGACCCGGATTTCAGGGCAAAGGATCTCGTCACCAACCAGCTTCCCTATCTCGGAGTTTTGTTCAAGAAAAGCCCTGATTATGAACGGGTCAAAAATCTCGCTGCCCGAAGAAAAATGTTTTAAGGCCGGCCACCCATGTTTTTAAAATTTTTCTATACGCTCAAAGAGGTTGGGATCCCCGTTTCTCCCACCTCTTTTCTGACCCTCCAGAAGGCATTGCACCAGGGTATGATCAACAGCTTGGATGATTTTTACACCTGCGCCAGAGCCATTCTCGTGAAAAGTGAACGGTATTTTGACCTCTATGACCAGGTGTTTGCCCATCATTTTGAAGGGGTTCCCCTTCCGGAAATGATGGGTTTGAGGTGGACGAAATTGCCCGAGGCATGCTGGAGGAATGGCTGAAAAATCCGAAAAGAGTGGCGGATGCCCTGGGTGTGAATGAAGACGAACTCAAAAAAATGTCGCCGGAAGAATTGATCGAGTATTTTAAAGAACGGCTCAAGGATCAGAAAGAGGAACATCACGGCGGGTATAAATGGATCGGCACGGGCGGATATTCACCCGTGGGTCATTCCGGCTATCATCCGGGAGGTATGCGGGTGGGAGGAGAATCCAGGAATAAATCCGCGGTCAAAGTAGCCAATGAACGCCGATATAAAGACTATTCAACAGCCGGCCCGCTGACCCAGGCCAAAATCGGCGAGGCGCTGAAGCGGATGCGCAATATGATCCCGGCCGGCCCAGGGATAAAATTAATATTGATGAGACCATCCGGGAGACCCTGAAGAATGCGGGGGAGATCGAGCTTATGTTTGACAGGGCCCTGAAAGACAGGCTCAAGGTCATCCTGGCCATAGACAACGGCGGCTGGTCCATGGACCCTTATATCCATGTGGTTCAAACGCTTTTCGATTATGCGAGATCCCAGTTTAAAGAAGTCAAGACCTATTTTTTCCATAATACCATCTATGATTACCTCTGGGAGGATACGGCCCGGTATAAAAAGCCCAAAAAGATCGTTGAATTTTCAAAGCTTGACCCGGAAACCCGCCTGGTCATCGTCGGGGATGCCAGCATGGCGCCCTATGAACTCATGGCCCATGACGGCTCCATTCATATCTCGGAAAGAAGCGGCAGACCCAGTATGGATCAGCTCCATTTTCTGGCCAAAACATTTTCCCATTGTGTCTGGCTGAATCCGGTGTCGGAAACCATGTGGGGATATACCCATACCATCATGGCCATATCTAAAATTTTTCCCATGTTTGAATTGTCTCTGGACGGACTTGAAAAGGCCGTGACAAAGCTTATGGCCAAGAGCTGATGCCCTGAGCCGGTTCAGAAATCAACCTGATACAGTTTTCTTGTATTGTTGAAGATCGTCTGAGAAAGGATTTCAGCATCAATTCCTTTGATCTCGGCAAGCTTCAGCAGAACTGATTTCACAAAGGCAGGCTCGTTGCGCCGGTATTTGTTTTTCTGGGGAGCAGGCGTAAGATAGGGAGCATCCGTTTCAATGACCAGCCTCTCCTCCGGAATATGGGGGATGAGGCTCCTTAGATATTCCCCTCGCTTCTCGATGGTCACGATTCCCGTGATCCCGATATAATAGCCAAGATCCAGGTATTTAAACAGCTCTTCCCGGGTGCCGGAAAAACAATGCACCACTCCTTTCCGGCTTGGCGGGCCCTGGGATTTTAAAATCTCGTAAACCGGCCCCGGGAGTCTCTTTCATGGAAGATCAAGGGCAGGTCAAGGCTTCCGGCCATGTCAAGCTGGGCTTCAAAGCAGGCTTCCTGATCTTTGGCCGGGGAAAACATGCGGTTATAATCAAGACCGGTTTCTCCCCAAGCTTTGACAGAGGGATTTTCTTTTGCAAGGCCCGACAGGGTGTCCAGGGCCTCCCTTGAACAGTGCGCGGCGTCATGGGGGTGGATACCCACGGACGTGATGATGTGATCATGGGCCCGGGCGATCTTGACTGCTTTCAGAGAGGCGGGAAGGTCAATGCCGACAATCATCAGGCCCAGCACATTTTCTTTTTTGGCCCGGCCGATGACCTCATCAAGGTCTCCATCATAGGTCTTATCATCAAGGTGGCAATGGGAGTCGAATAATATCATCTGGGTATCTTTTGCTCTGTAATGGGAAACCAGCCTTTTGGTTAACAATATTAAAGCCTTCACTGAGTGGAAGAAGCCGTTTTACGGTAACAGTGAAGGCTCGATGTAAGGAAAACTGTTTTGCAGCACTCCTTGACACTTGCCATTTATAACAGTAAATTCAGTTTCAGTCAATTAAGGATGGCGTGGGGAATATAACTAATTCAGACATGAACCAAGACCTCAAAAAAAATTCTATTATCCGGCTGTTTAATGTCAGTAAACGATATAATGGGAAATTTGCCTTAAAAGATATTAATCTTGATATTGAACAAGGGGAGTTTATTTTTATTTCAGGTCCTTCAGGGGCTGGAAAATCAACCCTTCTCAAGGTATTATACCTTGCGGAAAGGGTTTCCGAAGGACAGATTCTGATTGACGGCATGAACCTTGCCAGGATTTCCTCATCACGGCTTCCCCTTCTGAGGCGCCGTTTTGGAATGGTGTTTCAGGATTTTAAACTGATTCCCAACAGGACGGTTTATGAAAATGTGGCCCTTGTCCTTGAGGCCGCCGGAGAAAAGCCGGACTATACCCGAAAAAAAGTCATGCAGGTCCTGAGAATGACGGATATGGATAAAAAGATCAAAGCCTTTCCGCCGGCGCTTTCAGGCGGAGAACAGCAGCGGGTGGCCGTGGCAAGGGCCCTGGTGGGGGAGCCCGCCATCATTCTCGCGGATGAGCCCACCGGAAGCCTTGATGCAAAGTCGGCCCAGGCTGTTCTGGATTTTTATCATGGAATATCATAAAAAAGGCGCCACCGTATTGATCGCCAGCCACAACCTGCATCT
>JAAUSZ010000282.1 GCA_012031875.1 Desulfobacula sp. | reverse complement strand
AAATTAAAAAAGATAAAACGGGTAACACGGGGCCGTTATCAAAAAGCGTAAAGGAAAAACCACATGGGAAAAAAGAACTTCAGAAGGGCATGAAACTCTGCGGATATGTGATTGAAACCGTCACTGCACTCGAAAATATGGATGCAGTCCTGATCCGGCTGGAGCATATGAAGACAAAGGCAAGACATATTCATATCGCAACAAAGGATAAGGAAAATACCTTTGGCGTCTTTTTCAGAACCGTTCCGACGGATTCCTCCGGCGTGGCCCATATCCTTGAGCACACCGTCCTATGCGGATCAAGAAAATTCAATGTCCGGGACCCGTTTTTTTCCATGATTAAAAGAAGCCTGTCCACCTTCATGAATGCCTTTACCTCTTCAGACTGGACCATGTATCCCTTTTCCACCCAAAACAAAAAAGATTATTTCAACCTGATGAATGTCTACCTGGATGCCGCCTTTTTTCCGAATATAGACGAATTAAGCTTTAAGCAGGAGGGCCACCGCCTGGACATCCTTAAAACCGGGGGGGCAAAAATCGAACTGGAGTATAAAGGCGTTGTGTATAACGAAATGAAGGGCGCCATGAGTTCCCCGTCCCAGGTCCTGGGCAGATCTCTGCTGTCGGCCCTGTATCCCGATACCACCTACCGGCATAATTCCGGCGGGGAACCCTCGGAAATACCGGCCTTGAAATATCAGGATCTCAAAAATTTCCACGCCGGGTATTATCACCCCTCCAATTCCTATTTCTATACTTACGGGGACCTGCCCCTGGAAGAAAGTCTGGCCTTTATCCGTGAAAAAGTTCTGGATGAATTTGATGCCCTTCGGGTGGATTCACAGGTCCCGGCCCAGCCCCGGTGGAATTCTCCCCGGAAAATGACCCAGGCCTATGCCTATGCGGACCCGGAAGACATCTCCAAAAAATACCAGGCCTGTGTGGCTTGGCTGACCTGTGACGTGAAAGATTCTTTTGAAATCCTGGTCCTGACCGTCCTGGAACAGATTTTGCTGGGGAATTCCTCTTCCCCCTTAAGAAAGGCCCTCATTGATTCCTCCCTGGGGTCGGCCCTGTCCGATTCCTCGGGGTTTGACTCTGAAAACCGGGACACCCTGTTCGCCTGCGGGCTAAAAGACATCACCAAAGATTCCGTTAAAAAGGTGGAAAAAATCATCTTTTCCACCATTAAAAACCTTGCAGACAAGGGAATTGATCCCCGGATGATTGATTCCGCCATTCACCAGATTGAATTTTACAGAAAAGAAATCACCAATACCCCTTACCCCTTCGGCATCAAATTGCTGCTGGATATCGCGGGCACCCTCATCCATGACGGGGACCCTGTCTCCTGCATCAACATTGACGCGGACCTGGACAAGCTCAAAAAGAACCTGCAAAAGGGAGGATTTCTTGAAGCCAAGCTGAAACAGTATTTTCTTTTGAACCCCCACAGGGTTCTTTTTACCCTTAAGCCCGATGCAGCCCTGGAAGAAAAGACCCTGAAAAAAACAAAAAAAGAGCTGAGGGCCTTGTTAAAGAAAATGACGCCCAAGGATCTTGAAAAGATCCGGAAAGATGCTGAAAAACTGGAAGCGCTCCAGGAAAAACAGGAAGATGTGTCGGTTTTGCCCACCCTTGAACTGACCGATGTCCCGCGGGAAATAGAAATCATCCGGCCCGACGCCATAAAAACGGTTGATCTCTCTGCGGCCTATGACAAGGCCACCTCCGGTATCCTTTATTTTACCTGCCCAATGGGGGCAGGCCGGATTTCCACCGATCTTTATGCCCTGGTCCCGTTTTTCTGCCGGGCCTTTACAAGCAGCGGCACAAAGAAAACCACCTACGACCAAATGGCGGAACTCATGGATCTTTATACCGGCGGCATATCCCTTATCCCGTTTTCCGGGTCCTATTTTTCAAAGGAGGCTGAATCCCACTCCTTTCTCGCGCTCCAGGGAAAGGCCCTGGACCGGAATGTGGATAAGCTGTTTGATCTTATCCGGGAATTCCTGGATTCCTACGGTTTTCAGGACCTTGAACGGCTGAAAAACCTTTTGCTGCAATATCAGGCCGGAATGGAGGCCTCCATTGTGTCTTCCGGCCACCGCTATGCCATTTCCCTTGCCTCCCGGCATCTTTCCAAGGCCTCCTATATCAATGAACTCTGGCACGGGATTCTCCAGTATCAGTTCATCCGGAAAATAACAGAGGGGCTCGGCAAAAATAAGAATAAAACCCTTGGCGCGCTTTCGGAAAACCTTGCTCAAATTGCCCGGTCCATATTGAAAAAAGGCAATATGAAACCGGCCCTCATCGGCGGCAAAGACTCCATTGTCCGCTCGGAAAAACAGATCGTATCCATCCATGACGCACTTTCCAATGATACGGAACCCTCCTTTTTTACCCCGGCCATGGATTATGATGAAAGCATCCCCTTTGACGGCTGGCATACCAATACCTCGGTGTCCTTTGTGGCCCAGTCCTTTAAAACGGTCCGGATCAACCATGAAGATGCTCCCGGACTTTCCGTCATTGCTAAAATTTTAAGATCCCTCTACCTTCACCGGGAAATCCGGGAAAAGGGGGGGGCCTACGGCGGATTTGCCATGTATAATGCAGAAGAGGGTCTTTTTTCATTCGGCTCCTACCGGGACCCCCACATTCAAAGGACCCTGGAGGTATATAAACATGCCTGTGCGTTTATCATGAATGGAGATTATTCCGAGACCGATGTCAAAGAAGCCGTCCTGCAGGTCTGTTCGGAAATCGATAAACCTGAAACACCGGGTCCGGCAGCCATGAAAGCCTTTTACAGGGATATCACAAAACTGGATGACGTCATCCGCAAAAAATTCAAGGATGCCTTGCTGAAACTGAACAAAAAAAGAATAAAAGATATCGCGGAAACCTATTTCACCTGTGATGAAGACCTTAAAGGCACAGCCGTCATCTCCAGCAAGGGCAACCTGGAACAGGCCAATGCAGGGCTTTCGGGAAAGCCCCTATCCTTGTTTAAAATATAAACAGAGCGGCAAGTTTTTGTTGTGCATCCGGGCCGATCTCGCCTCTTTGGGCGGCAAGGTCGAGGGTGTATCTGCCCAGAAGCCGGTAGAGGTCTGAGAATTGGGGCAGTTTTTCATCTATATCGGTGAGGTGCCGGGACACAATGACATCATCTCCGCGGGCCACCGGGCCGGTAAGGGCGTTGATACTGCCTCTTTGTCGGATATTGTTCAAGGTCCCCATGATGAGGGGCTCCAATACCTCATAGGCATTTTCCTCGGACAAGCCTGCCTGTTTCAGCAATTCCAGGGCAAAATGCTCCAGGGTGACCAGATAATTGGAGGCCACCACGGCCGAGGCGTGGTATACGGTCTTGGCATGGGTGGGGATGGTAAAGGAATTGGCCTTTAAGGCATTGACGATTTCCTTTCCAAGCTCCACAGCCCTTTCATCCCCTTCAATGGACATATTGATGCCCTTGAAGGGGGATTCCTGACCCTCCTCATAGGGGGCAAAGGCTTGGAGGGGATGGATGGATCCTGTGCTTGCCCCGTTTTTTTTTGCAGAAGAAAGAATGCTGGAGGACAGGGCTCCGGAAAGATGATAGACCACGGAATCATGGGTAAATCCGCCTTCCGTCGCTATTTTTTCACATATGGGTTCAATCAGGGTGTCCGGGGTGGTGATAAACACAAGGGGCGAGGTCTTGGCCGCTTCGGAAGGAATTTTATATCCCTTCCCCTTTCCGGCAAAGCCGATGGCCCGTTCAACGGATTCGGGGCTTCTGCTGGAAAAGGCTTTGGGGATAAATCCCTGTTTGGACAAAAAAACCGCGAGGGATATCCCCAGCCTGCCGCAACCGATAATACAAAAGTCTGTGTGTGTTTTATTTGTATTCATAATCTTTTGAAGGAAATTCCCCGGCCTTAACCTCATTGATATATTGCTCTATCCCTTTTTTGCCGCGCCGGCAAGATCGGCATATTTTTTGACGAATTTTGGCAGAAACCGGTCATTGATCCCGATCATGTCATGGAGTACCAGGATCTGGCCGTCGCATTCAGCCCCTGCCCCGATGCCGATGGTGGGAATGTGAAGGCTTTGGGTGATCCTGGCGGAAATGGCTGAGGGAATCCCCTCCAGGACAACGGAAAAGGCCCCGGCGTCTTCAACATCTTTTGCATCTTTTAACAGCCTTTCCTCGTCTCTCTGGACCTTGAACCCGCCCATCTGGTGGACGGACTGGGGAGTCAGGCCGATATGGGCCTGGACCGGGATTCCCACCCGGGAAAGGGCATGGATGACCGGGCAGACCCCGGCCCCGCCTTCCAGCTTCACCGCGGCGGCCCCGGCTTCCTTTAAAAACCGGCCGGCATTGTCAATGGCTTTATCCAGGGAGCCCTGGTAGGACATGAAGGGCATATCGCCGATGACCATGGAAAAACTGCATGCCCGGGATACCATGGAGGTATGGTAAATGGCTTCATCCATGGTGACCGGGAGGGTGTTGTCTTTTCCCTGGACCACCATGCCCAGGGAATCGCCCACCAAAATGATCTCAATGCCGGATTGATCCAGCATCCGTGCAAAGGGAAAATCATAGGCCGTCAGGGCGGTTATCTTTTTTTTCTCCGCCTTCATTTTCATCAGTGTTGATGTGGTTACTCTCGGCTGCATCTTGCCTCCTCAAAAAATTAATGATTTATTTTCGTCCACCCCAAAAATCATCACACCCGGTCCCCGCCATAGTAAAATAAAAAATCAGAGGTTACAAGGCCCCTTATTCACGGCTTTTTTTCCAGTCATAATACCGGACCATGCCCCATAAGGCCTTGACCGCCCTTTCCGGCGAGGGGAAAAACACGCTTTTATAATCATAGCCCTCGCACGGGTAAAGAGTCCTGCTGATTTCATCGGTCAAAAGGCTGACGCCCAGGACCGGTTTTTCATATTTTTTCGTTAACCGGACCACATATCGGGCGTAATCCTCTTCAAACTGAAGCACGGCGTTCTTGTAAAGCTCTGCCTGATCCCTGGTAACCCCCGGGTCCGTCCTTAATACCGATTCGATCATATTGTTGACCAAAACCCGTTTGCCGTGGATTCCCAGGTGGATGACCGCATCACAGCCCTCCCATTTCAGCAGCTCTTCCAGGCAGGTTTTGGGGATGGCCGGGTCGCCTTCCCCCACAATATCCACCGGATTGCCGTGGCTCCAGAAGGGCGGGAGGATCCTGCTTAATCGCTCGATGATTTCTTGCGGCAATTCAGGAACATCCAGGCCGTTTTCCGCACAAAGGTCCGTGGTGATGACTCCCCAGCCGCCCCCCAGGGTCATGATGGCCACCCGGTTTCCCCTGGGCAGGGGTAGGGATGAAAATACTGCGGAAAGATCCAGCAATTCCATGGGCTGGTTGACCTGGATGATGCCGGCCTGCCGGCAGGCCGCGTCAACACCCTTGAATCCGAGGCCATGGCCCCGGTATGGCTGGAA
>JAAUSZ010000064.1 GCA_012031875.1 Desulfobacula sp. | reverse complement strand
GCTGAATGCTTCGTGATCGCTGCCGTCAGCGTCGTCTTCCCATGATCAATATGACCAATCGTGCCTATGTTCACATGCGGCTTTGTCCGCGCAAATTTCTCCTTAGCCATCTTCTTAATTCCTCCTGTGGAATGTTTTCAGGATATTCAAAATATAATTACCACCTGAAATGAGCAAATGCCTTGTTGGCCTCTGCCATTTTGTGTGTATCTTCCTTTTTCTTCATTGCTCCGCCGCGCTGGTTATACGCATCCAGCACTTCCGAGGCCAGCTTTTTTGCAAACCCTTTTTCCGATCGCTTGCGGCTGAAATCGATCAGCCAGCGGAAGGCGAGCGCCATCTGTCTGCCTGTTTTGATATCGGTGGGCACCTGATATGTGGAACCACCAATTCGCCGGGATTTGACCTCAACTGTCGGCTTGATATTATCGAATGCTTTTTTTAATACAATAAGCGCGGGCTCGCCAATTTTCTCTTCTGCTATCAATAAGGCTTCTTTAACCACCTTACGGGCTGCATTTTTCTTTCCGTCTTTCATAACGCAGTTAACAAATTTGGCCGCAAGCTTTTCTTCCTGTGTAGCATTTTTTGTCGTATTATCAAGATTTATCTCTTTTACCGCCATCATTCGAGTCCACCATAACTATAATAATTTAAATTTATTTTGGCCGTTTTGCACCATATTTTGACCGGCCCTGCCGTCTATCATCAACACCTAATGTGTCAAGGGCTCCTCTGACAATGTGATAGCGAACACCCGGAAGGTCTTTTACCCTGCCGCCCCTTACGAGAACCACGGAATGCTCCTGAAGGTTATGCCCCATGCCGGGGATATAGGCAGCGACTTCCATCCCCGTAGTCAATCGAACCCTGGCCACTTTTCTCAAAGCAGAGTTCGGTTTCTTAGGTGTTGATGTATATACCCTGGTACAGACCCCACGTTTTTGCGGACCGCCCTTTAAACCGGGCGTACTGATCTTTTTTTCCGCCTTTTTTCTACCTTTTCGAACCAACTGATTAATGGTCGGCATAACTTTTCCAACGCTCCTTATCACAGTTTAACTATTGTCATACACGACAAAATATTTGATATTACGTTCACATCCTCAAAAAGTCAAGTTTTTTCTTAATATCATACCTGGGCAATTTCACCTAACCCGACTTCAACCCTGTCATATCCCGGGAATCCGGTTCCGGCGGGAATCATCCTGCCCATAATGACATTTTCCTTAAGCCCTTTTAGATCATCATGCTTTCCTTCAATGGCGGCCAGTGTTAAAACCTTGGTCGTTTCCTGGAAGGATGCCGCGGAAAGAAAACTATCCGTTGATAAGGATGCCTTTGTGATACCAAGAATCAAGGGCTCCCCTTTTGCCGGTTCTCCTCCCTTCATGGCAACGGCCCGGTTTGTTTCTTCAAACTGGACCCGGTCGATCTGCTCATCCGGTATAAAATTGGTGTCTCCTGTGGAAACGACTTTTACCCGCCTCATCATCTGCCGGATGACGACTTCAATGTGCTTATCATTGATTCTTACGCCCTGTAGACGGTATACTTCCTGAACTTCGTCCACCAGATATTTTGCAAGGGCCACTTCACCCTTGATATTCATGATATCCTGGGGATTGGCACTGCCGGCGATCAGCGGGTCACCCGCCTTGACATAGTCACCGTCATATACGGTCACATGCTGCCCTTTAGGAATGGAATACTCTTTGCTCTCTCCGACGTCGGTCGGCGTTATGGTGACCTTCTGCCTTCCCTTGGTGCCTTTGGATACGGCCACATATCCGTCGATTTCCGTCAGGACGCCCGGATCTTTGGGTTTTCTGACTTCAAAAAGTTCAGCAACCCTGGGAAGACCTCCGGTGATATCCTTGGTCTTGGTTGTGGCTCTCGGCAATTTTGCAATCACATCTCCCGCCATGACCTGATCGTCATCTTCCACTTTCAGAATGGCGTTCACCGGCAAATAATATCTGGCTGCCATTTTGGAATTGGGAAGTTTAACGCCTTTACCTTCCTTATCCTTAATGGTTATTCTCGGTCTTATCTCACTGTCCCTGCCTTCGATGATCGTACGGGAAACCTTGCCCGTCACAGGGTCTATCTGCTCCTGAACCGTGTTGCCGACTTCAATATCGGCAAACCGCACCCTGCCGGACACTTCCGTGATGATCGGTGTTGTAAACGGATCCCAGGTGGCGATCACATCCCCCGGCTCCACTTTTTGTCCGTTTTGAATGTGAAGGGTGGCGCCGTAAATAACCGTTTCCTTGGCCCTTTCCCGTCCTTCTTCGCCGACAATGGTGATTCCGCCACCCTTACGGTTCATGACAATAATCTCATTCCCCGCGGAAACAACGGTCTGGATATCCTCATTAAATTTTAAGATTCCGCCCACCCTCGCCTTGATTTCGGCCACCTCAACCTTTCTGGACGCCGTCCCCCCGATATGGAAGGTTCTCATGGTCAACTGGGTTCCGGGCTCACCAATGGACTGGGCCGCAACGATACCGATGGCCTGACCGATCTCCACGGTTTCACCGTGGGCCAGATCCCGGCCATAGCATCTGGAGCAGACCCCGTGCTTGGAATTACAGGTGAGTACGGATCGAATTTTAACTTTCTGAACCCCTGCTTCCTCAATTTTTTTGACATGGGTTTCCGTCAGTTCAGTATCAGACCCGACAATAAATTCATCAGAATAAGGATCACGGATATCTTCCTGGGTAACTCGCCCTAAAATTCTTTCTCCAAGGGTCTGAATAACCTCTCCCCCTTCATAAAGGGCTTCTACTTCAATTCCATTAATGGTTCCGCAATCAATCTCGACAATGGTGCAATCCTGCCCTACATCGGCAAGGCGCCGTGTCAGATACCCGGAGTTGGCGGTTTTCAAAGCCGTATCCGCCAACCCTTTCCGGGCCCCGTGGGTGGAGATAAAATACTGTAAGACGGAAAGTCCTTCCCTGAAGCAGGCCGTAATCGGATTTTCAATAATTTCCCCTGAAGGCTTGGCCATGAGTCCGCGCATACCCGCCAACTGGCGCATCTGGTCCTTGCTTCCTCGGGCGCCGGAATCCGCCATGATATAGACGGCATTCAGATTCTCGGCTGAATCCTCATCCTTGGCCCCGGTGGGATTTTTCATGACTTCCATCATGGCGTTGGCAATATCATCCGTACTCTGGGCCCAGATATCCACCACCTTGTTATATTTTTCACCCTGGGTGATCAATCCTTCGGAATATTGGTTTTTAATATCTTCAATATTCTTTTCCGCCTTGGCGATGATATCCCATTTCTGATCCGGAATGATCATGTCGCCGATGCAGATGGAAAGGCCGCCCAGAGTAGAATATTTATACCCGATATCCTTAAGCCGGTCGGAAAGGATAACGGTTTCCTTGAGTCCGATATTCCGATAGGCGTAGTCAATCAATTTCACGATGGACGATTTATCCATCAGTTTGTTGACCAGATTAAAGGGAAGTGTGGTCTTGCGTTCGTCCACCCGGAATATGGTATAATACTCCCCGACCTTTCGGATATCGGTAAATTGTTCCTCCTTCAATCCGAAAAGCTGTTCCACAATAATTTCAGAAACCTGGAACAGATTTTTAAATTCTTTCCGGGTCAACAGGTCCGTCTTCCCCCTGGTTTTTTTAACCTCGTCATCGGAATATTTTTTCAAGACCTTGTCAAATTCCTTGCCCGCCTTTAATTCCTCCAGAGCGGTTTCACAATCTTCCAAAGAACGGGTCCGGATTCTGCTGAGGGATAGGAGGGTATCCCCGGGAATGGTTTCCCAAAGCAAAATCCTGCCGGTTGTGGTATCATGCATCTCACCATCAATCCGGACCTTTATTTTTGCATGCAGGGAAAGCTCACCTGAATCAAAGGCGTATCTGACTTCGTCAATGCTTGAAAAACGGATCCCCTCGCCTTTCTGATTTCTTACCCCCCGGGTCATGTAATAGATGCCAAGGACAATATCCTGGGTGGGCACAATAATGGGCTGCCCATTGGCCGGAGAAAGGATATTATTGGTGGACAGCATCATGATTCTGGCTTCCAACTGGGACTCAAGGGAAAGCGGAACATGAACGGCCATCTGGTCCCCGTCAAAGTCTGCATTAAAGGCGGGACAGACCAGGGGATGAAGCTGGATGGCCTTTCCTTCAATCAGGACAGGCTCAAAGGCTTGAAATCCCAACCGATGAAGCGTAGGCGCCCGGTTCAGCATGACGGGATATTCTTTTACAACGGATTCAAGGGCATCCCAGACCTCGGTTTCTTCACGCTCCACCATTTTTTTGGCGCTTTTAACCGTTGAAACCAGGCCTTTTTGCTCCAGATAATTATAAATAAACGGTTTAAACAGTTCCAGGGCCATCTTTTTCGGGATACCGCATTGATGCAGCCGGAGTTCTGAGCCCACGGTAATAACCGTACGGCCTGAATAATCCACGCGTTTACCCAGGAGGTTCTGCCGGAACCGGCCCTGCTTCCCTTTCAGGGTATCGCTTAAAGATTTGAGCGGCCTTTTATTGGTGCCGGTAACCACCCTGCCGTGACGCCCGTTATCAAACAGGACGTCAACCGCTTCCTGAAGCATGCGCTTTTCATTTCTGACGATGATGTCCGGGGCATTCAGGTCCACCAGTCTTTTAAGCCGGTTATTTCTATTCAGGACCCTGCGGTACAGATCGTTCAGGTCCGAGGTGGCAAACCGCCCCCCTTCAAGGGGAACCAGGGGCCGGAGGTCCGGGGGCAGGATCGGACAGGCCGTCAATATCATTCGCGCCGGTTCAATTCCCGAGGTTAAGAACGCATCAATCACCTTAAGGCGCTTGGCCATTTTCTGCTGCTTGGCCACGGATTTTGTGGATTGAATTTCTTCTTTTAATTCATCATGGACCTGCTGAAGATTGATCTCACTCAGCAGCCTTAAAATTGCTTCGGCACCGATACCGGCCTCAAATCCGTCTTCGCCGAATGTTTCCTGGGCTTCATAATATTGATCGTCGGACAGCAGTTGAAGCCGTTTAAGACTGGTTTCTTTTGGCTCAATGACAATGTAAGAGTCAAAATACAATACCTTTTCAAGGCTTTTGAGTGTTAAATCAAGAACATTTCCGATTTTGCTGGGAAGGCTTTTTAAAAACCAGATATGAGATACGGGAGAGGCCAGTTCAATATGGGCCATTCTTTCCCGGCGCACCTTGGACTGAATGACTTCCACGCCGCATTTTTCACATACGACTCCCCGGTGTTTCATCCTTTTGTATTTACCGCAATTGCATTCATAATCCTTGGTCGGGCCAAACACCTTCGCACAGAACAACCCGTCTCTTTCCGGTTTGAATGTCCTGTAATTGATTGTTTCAGGTTTTTTGATTTCACCATGAGACCACTCACGAATCTGGTCTGAAGATGCAAGGCTGATTTGAACAGCCTGATAAATCTTAGGATCTTTTGGTTTTGCGAAGAAATCGTATATATTATCCAATGTCTTCTCCTTATCTGCTTCCTTCTATGAGATTCATATCCAACCCCAGGCTGTTCAGTTCTTTGATCAGAACCCTGAAAGATTCAGGCATCCCCGGTTCAAGAACATTCTGGCCTTTGACTATTTTTCATACATTCTGGTTCTTCCGGTCATATCATCGGATTTGACCGTCAAAATTCCTGTAATGCATGGGCTGCGCCATAGGCTTCCATGGCCCAGACCTCCATTTCTCCCAACCGCTGTCCGCCGAACTGCGCCTTTCCGCCGAGAGGCTGCTGTGTCACCAGCGAATAGGGCCCGATGGAACGGGCGTGCAGCTTGTCATCAACCAGATGGTGGAGTTTAAGCATGTACATGGCGCCTACGGTGACCGGCTTGGCAAAGGGCAGACCGGTTCTGCCGTCATACAGCACAGACTGCCCGGAGGAGTCAAACCCGGCCATTTTGACCAGGTGCTTGATCTCTTCCTCACTTGCCCCATCAAAGACAGGGGTGGCCATATGAACACCTTTCCGGTAAAGAGATGCAAAATCAATGAGTTCCTTATCAGACATTTTTTTAATGTCTTTTACAATGGCATCATCTTTCCTGTTGGCCTTCTGAACATCTGTCAAAGAGAAAATATCCGTTACCTTTGCCCTCAATTCCTTTAATTTCATCCGGCTTAAAAGTTCATCAATCTGCTGTCCCAGGCCATAGGCCGCATGCCCCAAATGAATTTCCAGAATCTGGCCGACATTCATTCGGGAAGGGACGCCCAAGGGATTTAAAACCATGTCAACCGGCCTGCCGTCTTCAAAATAGGGCAGGTCCTCCACTCGCAAAATCCTTGAAACAACACCCTTGTTCCCATGGCGGCCCGCCATCTTATCGCCCACGGAAAGAACTCTTTCCATGGCAACACTGATTTTGATCATTTTCAGAACGCCGGGCGGCAGATCATCCCCTTTTTCAAACCGGGATACCTGCCGGTTAAAATGCTCTCTTGCTTTTTTGATCTGGACCTGGGCGCTCTCAAGAATGGTTTGGGCTTTTTCAGTGGCCACGGCATCCTTTACCGCCACATGGACAAGCACGGATACCGGGATATCCAGAAAAAGCGCCGGCTTTACCTTGGTCCCGGATTTCACAATGACTTTTCCATTCTTTTCAAGATCGCTGACGGTCTTGTGACCATCTAAAATCATCTCAATTTTTTCACGGGCCACATCGGAAATGATTTTTATTTCATCGTCCCTGTCTTTTTCAAGCCTTTCGATTTCATTGTCTTCAATCAGTCTGGTCCGGTCATCCTTTGACAATCCTCTTCTTGAAAACACTTTGGCATCAATGACTTTTCCTTTAACGCCCGGAGGCACACAGAGTGAGGTGTCTTTCACATCCCCGGCTTTTTCGCCAAAAATAGCCCGAAGCAATTTTTCTTCGGGAGAAAGCTGGGTCTCACCCTTGGGTGTGATCTTCCCCACAAGGATGTCACCGGAATTAACTTCCGCGCCCAGTCTTATGATTCCGCTTTCATCCAGGTTTTTTAAAGCCTCTTCGCCCACATTGGGAATATCACGGGTAATTTCCTCTTTCCCGAGTTTGGTATCCCGGGCCAGGACTTCAAACTGTTCGACATGCACCGAGGTGTATACGCCGTCCTTGACAAGCCTCTCGCTGACAAGGATCGAATCCTCATAATTGTATCCGTCCCAGGGCATAAAAGCCACGGTTACATTTTTACCCAGGGCCAGTTCACCCATCTCTGTTGAGGGTCCGTCCGCAATCACCTGACCGGCCTTGACTTTCTCACCTTTCACAACAATGGGCCGATGGTTGAAACACGTGTTCTGATTGGACCGGACAAATTTTGTGCAATTATATATGGATACGGCCTTCTCAAAACTACCCTCCTCGCTGTCATTATTCCGGACAACGATCCGCTTTGAGTCCACATCCACCACAACACCGTCATAATCAGCAACAATCGTAACCCCGGAATCCCTGGCAACCACGCTCTCCATCCCGGTTCCCACAAGGGGAGCCTCGCTTTTGATCAGCGGTACGGCCTGGCGCTGCATATTGGAGCCCATCAAGGCCCTGTTGGCATCATCATTTTCAAGAAACGGGATCAGGGATGCAGATACCGAAACCAACTGGTTGGGCGAAACATCCATAAATTTAACTTCCTGGTTCTCGATCATTTCAAATTCACCGGCTACCCGAGATGAGACAAGGGCGTTGATAAACTTATTGTCCACATCCAGGGGGGCGTTGGCCTGGGCAATGGGGTGTTCTTTTTCTTCAAACGCGGACAAATGTTTGATGACATTGGAGACATTCCCTTCATCGGCAACCCGGTAAGGCGTTTCAATGAACCCGAAATCATTCACCCGGGCATAGGTGCATAAGGAAACAATCAGCCCGATATTGGGACCTTCAGGTGTTTCAATGGGACAGATTCTGCCGTAATGGGAAGGATGCACGTCCCGGACTTCAAAGCCGGCCCTTTCCCTTGTCAACCCACCTGGGCCTAGGGCAGACAGCCTTCTTTTGTGGGTTGTTTCAGATAGGGGATTGGTCTGGTCCATAAACTGGGATAACTGGGATGTTCCGAAAAATTCCCGTACAACCGCGGACACGGGCTTGGGGTTGATGAGGTCATGGGGCATCATGGCATCCACTTCCTGCATGCTCATTTTTTCCTTAATGGCCCGCTCCATTCTGACAAGTCCGATCCGGTAATGATTTTCAAGAAGCTCCCCGACGGCCCGGACACGCCTGTTCCCCAGGTGGTCGATATCATCCACTTGGCCCTGGGTATCCTTGAGTTCAATCAGGGTTGAGGCGGTCAACAGGATATCTTCTTTCCGCAAGGTTTTCACATCGATCATGGTGTTGATTCCCAGACGATGATTCATTTTTAACCGGCCGACCTTTGACAAATCATAATAGGCCTGTCTGAAAAAAAGATGGTCAATGAAATCCTGGGCCACTTCAACCGTTGCCGGATTTCCCGGCCTCAGCCGCCTGTAGATATCCATCAGGGCTTCTTCTCTTCTTTCAATCTTATCCGATAAAAGGGTTTTCCGCATGGAATCCGAACTTCTCGGATCAACGTAGAGGATATTAAAATCGTGAAGCCCTTTCTCTTCCAGGCGTTCAAAACTTTCTTCGGTAATGGGCTCTCCGGCTTTGAAAAGAAGTTTATCCGTGCCTTCGTCAAAAATATTCCGGGAAAAGGACTTACCAATCAGTTCGCTTTCTGAAACGGGTATATAATCCAATCCGTCTTCTTCGAGTTGTTTCAATGCGCGTTTTGTAAAAATTCTTCCTTTTTTAACAAGAACCTCTCCGGTTTTGGGAGATGCAATATCAAAACTGGCCCTCTGGCGTTTGAGATTCTCCTGGGAAAACTCTTTAAAAAATGATCCGTCTTTTTTAACTATATGCTCTTTGTTGTAAAAGAAGTCCAAAATATCTTCACTGGTATACCCAAAGGCTTTAAAGAGAATGGATACGGGGAATTTCCGTCTTCTGTCGATCCGGATATACACAATATCCTTGGCATCGATTTCCATGTCAATCCAGGATCCTCTGACGGGGATCACCCGGGCGTTATATATGATCTTGCCTGTGGAATAATTCTTTCCTTTGTCATGATCAAAGAAAACGCCTGACGAGCGATGAAGCTGGCTTACAACGGCTCTTTCCGTGCCGTTAATGATAAAAGTCCCCTGCCGGGTCATCAACGGGATCGTACCGAAATAAATTTCCTGTTCCTTGATATCACGGATGGTTGAATGTTCAGTCTCCTTGTCGAAATCATAAACAACAAGGCGAACCTTGATATTTACCGGAATATCATAGGTCATTCCCCTTGAAATGCACTCTTTTATGGAATGTTTTGCTTCTCCAAACGAATAGGAGACATATTCCAGGGATGAGGTGTCTGAGAAATCCTTAATGGGAAAAACAGATTTAAAAACAGCATGAAGTCCTTTTTCTTCCCTTTCTTCGGGCAAGACATCTTTTTGCAGAAAGCTCTCATATGAATTTCTTTGCATCCCGATGAGATCAGGGATATCAATGATTTTTCTTATGCTGCCAAACTCTTTTCTTATACGCTTATTTGTCAAAAGACTTCCGGTCATGACATCTCCAAATATGAGTTTTTCCAACCGTAAAAGCGGAGGCATGGCAGTAAATACTGCCTTGCCCCCGCACAATTTTTATGTACCTTAAAACCAGACTGCCGGACTATTTTACAGAAACCTGAGCACCGGCGCCTTCTAATTGTTCTTTAATCTTGAGCGCTTCTGCTTTGGGAATACTCTCTTTTACCGGTTTGGGCGCTTCTTCAACAAGGGCTTTTGCCTCTTTCAGGCCAAGGCCTGTAATGGCTCTGACTTCCTTGATGACATTAATTTTTTTGTCACCGGCAGCTTCAAGAATCACTGTAAATTCAGTCTGCTCTTCCTGGGCGGCAGCGGCTTCACCTGTCGGTGCGGGGCCTGCTGCAAAAGCCACAGGCGCTGCCGCGGTAACGCCGAATTTGGTTTCAAGCTCTTTTACCAGCTCGGAAAGTTCAAGAACGCTCATGTTTGATATAAACTCGATCACATCTGCTTTTGTGATATCAGCCATTTTTTTCTCCTAAAATATTACCATAATGATAGTTTACAAATACTTGTTTATTCTGCTTTAAATCGCCTAGGCCGCTTCTTTTTGATCTTTAATCGCATTGACAACATTGACAAACGCGCGGGGAACACCGGAAAGAACATTCACCAATGAGGTCGGTACCGCACTCAGCGTATATACCAATTTACCGAGGAGTTCTTCCTTGGACGGTAATTTTGCCAGTTGTTTGATTTCTTCCGGATTCAGAAGCTTACCGGAGAGAGCGCCGGCTTTAATTTCAAGCTTATCGTTGTCTTTTACAAAATTCATCAGAATTTTGGCAGGAGCAACCGGATCATTTTTTGATAAAATGATGGCGTTGGGGCCTTTGTAGAAATCCTTCATCAAAGCCGCGTCCGTGCCTTCAGATGCGCGAACCAGCAATGAATTTTTGACTACCTCGATCCGGATTCCTTCTTTTCTTAGCAGAGCCCGAAGTTCGGTCATTTTCAATACATTGAGGCCCTTATAATCCACAAGTATCGAAATTTCAGATTCTTTGAAGTCTTTTGCCAGTCTTTCGACGACCTCTTTTTTCTGAGAAATATTCAGCAATTTTTTACACCTCCTTTCATTATTTGAATTTATTCCGAAGGTGCCAACTATACCAAAACAAAATCATATCATTTTCCATCTCGGCAGGCCGGCAGATCCGATTATGTGCCTTAAATAAGGCACACCTACTGTCTATGACAGGTTTTTAACTTATTTAATCAACGAAGGGTCGACTTTTATGCCGGGCCCCATGGTTGATGAAATACTGATGGTTTTTAGGTAAGTCCCTTTACTCCCGGCAGGCTTTAATGCAACAAGTCTGTCCAGAAAAGCCTTAACATTTTCAGCCAGCTTTTGTGCGCCAAAAGAAATCTTTCCTACGGGAACATGAACAATCCCGGCTTTTTCAACCCTGAAATCAATTTTACCGGCTTTTAGTTCATTAATGGCTTTAGCCAGCTCAAAGGTGACCGTTCCTGTTTTTGCATTGGGCATCAGACCCCGGGGCCCCAGAACCCTACCCAACTTTCCGACGGCGCCCATCATATCCGGGGTTGCAATGGCTTTATCAAATCCAAACCACCCCTCTTGAATTTTTTTGATGGTTTCTTCATCGGCAATAAAGTCTGCCCCTGCATCCAGGGCTTCTTTCTCCTTCTCCCCTTTTGCAAACACCAATACTTTCACATCTTTTCCAAGCCCGTTGGGCAATACTACGGTCCCTCGAACCATTTGATCGGCATGCCGCGGGTCAACGCCTAATCTAACGGCCACATCAACCGTTTCATCAAATTTCACATAACTTGAAGATACGGCCAGTTCCAAGGCATTCAGTGGATCGTATTGAACCGTTCTATCGACCTTTTTTAGTGCTTCTGTATGTTTTTTACTCCGCTTTGGCATTTTTCATCACTCTTTTACTTAAAGTTAAATTACTTCTATCCCATGCTTCTGGCAGTGCCGGCGATAATTCTTCGGCCGCGTCAATATCTGAGGCATTTTAAATCTTCTTTTTTTGTTTTGGCAATTTCAATGATCTGGTCCTTGGTGACTGTTCCGACCTTCTCCTTGTTGGGCACGCCGGAGCCTTTTGCAATCTTCGCGGCAGCCAGCAATAACCGGGATGCCGGCGGTGTTTTGGTAATAAAGCTGAAAGATCTATCCTGGTAGACGGTGATCACCACCGGGATGATAGACCCGACATCATTGGCGGTTCTTGCATTAAAAGACTTACAAAAATCCATGATATTCACACCATGCTGACCTAGGGCAGGACCAATCGGCGGAGATGGATTTGCTTTTCCGGCTTGAACCTGAAGCTTTATTTGTGTCATTACTTTTTTTGCCATTTTTAACTCCTGAAACTCACAATTTAACCATTATTATATTGGGTATTATATTTTTGAAACCTGTATGAAATTTAATTCAACCGGGGTGGCGCGTCCAAAAATACTCACCAGGACTTTTATCTTTTCCTTATCCGGAGACACCTCTTCCACCGTACCCGTAAAATTTGTAAACGGGCCGTCAATTACTTTTACTTCATCTCCCTGTTCAAAGAAATATTTCGGCTGGGGTTTATTCTTGCCCTGTTGCATCTTGTCAATGATGTTTTTTGCCTCTTTTTCACTTATGGGCGCGGGTTTGTTCTTTCCGCCGAGAAAACCCGTAACTTTTGCGGTGGAGCTGACAATATGCCATGTATCATTGTCCAGGTGCATCCTGACCATGATGTACCCCGGATAAAATTTTCTGGAAGATTCCCTTTTTTTGCCGTCCACCAGCTCAACAATATTTTCAGTCGGTATAAGAATCTCTCCAAATTTCTCGGGTTGCCTGGACGCCTGAATTTTTTCTTCCAAGGCAATTTTTACTTTCTGCTCATGACCAGAATATACATGTACGATATACCATTTTAGAGACATGTTACAACCCTTGTTTTATGTCAGCACGACCTGAACAAGCTTTGCCAGACCGAAATCAAAGAGTCCAAGAAAAGCTGCAACAACAAAAACAAAAATGATCACAACTATTGTTGTTCCGGTTATCTGTTTTCGTGTCGGCCAGGTTACTTTTTTTAATTCGACCTTTACTTCTGTTAAAAAATCGATGGCTTTTTGAATAAAATTGGAGTCACCGGTTTGGATTTCCGGCAGGTTTTTATCCTGCTTTGCTTTCATAGGACTTGCAACCACCGCTGCTTTGGAAATCGAATTTTTAGCAGAGCCTGCTTCCGAATCAGCACTGTTTTCCGAATCGATTTTTTTTCTTTTCTTTTCGCTGTCCGGCTTCTTTTTTAGTAAACGTGACATACAACCCCTAAGTTATTTTTCAAACCGAATTATTTTCCATCCATCTTAAAAAAAGTGGCAGGTCAGGAGGGAGTCGAACCCCCAACTCCCGGATTTGGAGTCCGGAGCTCTGCCAATTGGAGCTACTGACCTGCATGCCTTTTTTCTATTTAATCTTAGTTTCTCTGTGCAATAAATGCTTGTTACAGAATTTGCAGTATTTCTTAAACTCTATTTTATCAGGAGTTTTCCGCTTATTCTTTGTCGTTGTATAGTTCCTTCTCTTGCATTCTGTGCAGGCAAGAGCGATATTTACTCTATCCACTCGTCAACTCCTTTGAAATTTATTCAACAATTTCACCGATAACGCCGGCGCCTACGGTACGTCCGCCTTCTCTGATGGCAAACCGCAGTTCTTTTTCCATGGCGATGGGGTTAATCAGTTCTACATTGATGGTTGCATTATCTCCGGGCATAATCATTTCAACGCCCTCATCCAATGTCAAAACCCCGGTTATATCCGTTGTCCTGAAAAAGAACTGGGGCCTGTAGCCGGTAAAAAACGGGGTATGACGCCCGCCTTCTTCCTTACTCAAGGCATACATCTCTGCTCTGAACTTGGTATGCGGGGTGATGGTGCCGGGTTTGGAAACGACCTGACCTCTTTCGACCTGTTCACGTTTGGTCCCGCGCAAGAGAAGGCCTACATTGTCTCCGGCCTGGCCCTCGTCCAGAAGCTTTCTGAACATCTCAACACCTGTACAGACCGTCTTGGCCGTTTCCCGGATGCCTACAATCTCGATTTCTTCACCGGTCTTGATGATGCCGCGTTCAATTCTTCCGGTCACAACCGTTCCACGGCCGGAAATGCTGAATACGTCTTCAATGGGCATCAAAAAGGGTTTGGCGGTATCTCTGATGGGTTCCGGAACATAAGAATCAAGCGTTTCCAAAAGCTGAAATATACATTTGGCGTCTTCGCTGTTCACATCATCGCTCTCAAGGGCCTTGAGCGCACTGCCCCGGATGATCGGTGTGGTATCTCCCGGAAATTCATAGGTGTCCAGAAGTTCCTGGAGTTCCATCTCCACCAGCTCTATCAATTCTTCGTCATCCACCATGTCGCATTTGTTCAGAAACACCACAATTGTCGGAACTCCCACCTGACGGGCAAGAAGGATATGTTCCCTTGTCTGCGGCATGGGGCCGTCATCGGCACTGACCACCAGGATCGCACCGTCCATCTGGGCCGCTCCCGTGATCATGTTCTTGATATAGTCTGCATGGCCCGGACAGTCCACATGCGCGTAGTGACGGTTGGGGGTCTCATACTCGACATGGGCCGTTGCAATGGTGATCCCGCGCTCTCTTTCTTCCGGCGCCTTGTCTATCTGATCAAACGGAACATATGACCCGAATCCCTTCATCGCTGAATGCTTCGTGATCGCTGCCGTCAGCGTCGTCTTCCCATGATCAATATGACCAATCGTGCCTATGTTCACATGCGGCTTTGTCCGCGCAAATTTCTCCTTAGCCATCTTCTTAATTCCTCCTGCCGTTTTTTGGAGCCCATGACCGGAATCGAACCGGTGAACCTCTTCCTTACCAAGGAAGCGCTCTACCGACTGAGCTACATGGGCGCAAAAAGGCGATTCAAATTAATAATTTAACTCAAACCACTATTCCGTCGGAAATCTAAAAAAGAAGTGGAGCGGGAGACGAGGCTCGAACTCGCGACATTCAGCTTGGAAGGCTGAAGCTCTACCAACTGAGCTACTCCCGCAGACAAAGTGACTAAAATAGCTAAACACCGTCATTAGCTATGTAGTAACGATCCGCAAAATCCACACTCTAAGATCTCCTACACAACACGCTGGTGGTGGGGGGAGGATTTGAACCTCCGAAGGCTGAGCCGTCAGATTTACAGTCTGATCCCTTTGGCCACTCGGGAACCCCACCGATAAACTCTGGAGCCGATACCCCGAATCGAACGGAGGACATTCTCATTACAAGTGAGATGCTCTACCTACTGAGCTATATCGGCTTATCTAATGCCGCAAAATATTCTCGCGGCAAAAAGACCGAAAGATAATATCAGAGCAACACAGGATAATCAACTCTAAAATTCATTTCCTGTAAGATAATTGCCGGACTATCTGTTGCATCCGGAATGCTCTGTCTCTCTCTTTCTATGAATTCCGGCAAATCCAACAAAATCAATCGTTCCCGATCAAGCCTGATGAACTGTCAAAATTCAATAAGGCCGCAAGATAACAAAAAAATGGGTCTGTTGCAAGCATTCTTTTAATTTTTATCTCCTTTAAGCATTTATCCATATGTCATTGAACCTGCCGCGCCACCTCTTGGCATTTAAAAATATGATATTGACAAAAAATTCAGTTTGCCTTTAAAATCGGCTGGATTCAGGCTTAAATGAATTGAAAATTCCGGTATTCTCTTAAAACCTTAGACATGTCCAGATCTAAATTATGTTTCATATAAATAAAGGCCAAAAATGGAAAATATTCTATGGGGTATCGGGCACGACCTCAAGCTTAAAAATATCACCCATGCCGGGGGCTGCTATATTTATGATGCAGACGGAAAATCCTATCTTGATATGGAATCCGGCGTCTGGTGTACTCCTTTGGGGCACTGCCGGCCCGAAATCAGTCAGGCCTTGATCAACCAAATAAAGGATATCATGCATACAGGCTACTGCTATGCCCATCCGGTCATCCAGGAAGCGGCGCAATCCATTCTTGAACTCATCGATTTTCAGGACGGCAAATGCCTTTTCCTGACATCGGGCAGCGAGGCGGTTGAGGTGGGAGTGAAAGCCATAAAAAAAGAAGGCCTGCTGGAAAAATGTGTCCTATCCAGTTCCTACCTGATGGAAAAACTGACGGAACTCAGGAATAAATATGCACTCATTAAAGAAATCCGGGGCCGGGGCCTGATCATTGAAAAAGGCATGACGGATGATTTTGTGAAGGCCTTGGATACCATCCTGTCTGAAGTGTAAATCCTGTTTTGAAACTCATTTACCCATATATCAAAAAAAATCTGAGTAAGATCCTGTTCGGCATCCTGTGCATGATCATCGTGGATATCACCCAGCTCATCGTTCCCCAGATCATCAAGCAGGCTGTGGATACCCTGGGAAAAGGGTCTTTTGATTCAAACATCCTGTTTTTTCAGTGTCTTTATATTCTTTTCCTGGGCTTGATCATGGCAGTATTAAGATATTGCTGGAGAAATCTTCTCATGGGAAGTGCCCGGGATCTTGAAAACGGGATCCGGGATGAACTGTTCAGCCATATCCTGACCCTGGACCCGGCCTATTATGATAAAACAAAGACAGGGGATATCATGGCCCATGCCACCAGTGACATCAACCATGTCCGGATGGCCTTCGGTTTTGGGCTGATCGCCATTGTGGACACCCTTCTCCTGGGAGGCGCCACCCTTGTCATCATGCTGTGGACCCATCCCGTACTGACCGCCTTTGCCATGATTCCCATGCCTTTTCTGATGATGACCACACGAACCCTCGGGAAAAAAATGCATTCCCTGCATCAAAGCGCCCAGGAATCCTTTTCAAAACTTACCGAACTTGTGCGGGAAAGCTTTTTCGGCATCCGCATCATTAAGGTTTATAATTTTGAATCCGTCATTACCGGTAAGGTGGAAAAAGCCTCGGGCGACTATTTCACTAAAAACCTGAGGCGGGCTTATGTTAACGCCTTGCTCAAACCGTTGCTCATCTTTTTTTTCAACCTGTCCACCCTGATCATCCTCTTTTACGGGGGTTTTCTTGTGATGAAAGAGGCCCTCACCCCCGGGGAGCTGGTCGCCTTTCTTCAATATCTTGGGATTCTGGCCTGGCCTGTAATTGCCATCGGCTGGATGACCAATCTGTTTCAAAGGGGGCTGGCCTCCCTGAAAAGGATCAATAGGCTCCTGGACTCGGCTCCCGATGTTTCATCCCCCGGGCATCCGGTTTCTTTGCCGGGCCTGTCCGGCCGTATTGAGTTTAAGGATGTCTGTTTTGCCTATGGGAAAGGCTCTCCTGTCCTATCCGACATCACCTTTTCCGTTGAGCCGGGAATGTCCGTCGGCATCACCGGTCCGCCGGGCTCAGGCAAGACCAGCCTTGCCCGGTTGATCCCAAGACTCTATAATACGAGCTCAGGCAGGATTTTCATGGATGGCCACGGCCTTGATACCCTGGATCTGGATTTTTTAAGAAGCCATATTGCTTTTATGCCCCAGGAATCCTTTCTTTTTTCAACTACAATCCGGGATAATATTCTGATGGGCCGACCTGTGCCGGAGGAAAGGCTGGACCGAATTATCGAGGCCTGCTGTCTGAAAGAAACCCTTGAAAAAATGCCGGACGGACTTGAAACCGTTGTGGGTGAAAGAGGGGTGACCCTTTCAGGAGGTCAAAAGCAACGCATTGCCCTTGCCCGGACATTAATCGAAAAAAAAACCATCCTCATTCTGGATGACCCTGTCAGCCAAGTGGATACCCATACCGCTTCCAAGCTGATGGCGGCCGTCAACCGGATGAGAATCGGCTCAGCCTTTATCATCATCTCCCACAGAATTTCCGCCCTGGCCTCCTGCGACCGTATCCACATCCTGAAAAACGGCAGGATCGAACATTCCGGCAGCCACCAGGAATTGATTAGGACAAACCGGTTCTATGGCGAATCCTTCAGGGTCCAGCAATTTGAAGAGGAGAAGAATGTCTGAAACATCCATTCCCATGGAAGAAAAAGAGATCAAACTGGCTGACCTGTATCTTGCAAAAACCCTTTGGCCGTTTATCAAGCCCTATGCCTCCCTGCTCTGTTTGACAACACTGCTGGTTTTTATCGTCACCTTTTTTGAACTGACCATGCCGATCCTGACTCAAAAAGCCTTTGACGGATTTATTTTTCCCGTGGGAACCAAGACGGGGGCCCTTTTTTTCGGGTTTGAAATCACTTCATTTTCAACCTTTTGTATTCTTTTTTCCGTTATTGTTCTTTTGTGGTTTGCCGTTGATTTTTTCCAGAGCCTTCTCATGGAATATACCGGTCAGACCATTATACTGAACCTGAGACGCAGGCTTTTTTCCCATATGGCCTTTTTGCCGGTCGCATTTTATGACAAAAACTCCAGCGGCCGCCTGGTCTCAAGAGTGGCCGGTGATATTGAGAATATGAATGATATGTTCACCAGCGTCCTTATCTTTATTTTCAGGGATCTTTTTCTCATGGCCGGGGTCCTTGTCATTCTGTTCAATATCAATCTTAAACTCGCCGTTTACCTGACCGCCCTAGTACCGGTCATTGTGATCAGTATCGCGGTGTTTTCAAAAACCCTGAGAAACGCCTTCCGGACTATCCGCCAGAAGCTCTCGGAAATCAATCATCGTTTTTCCGAGGCCATCACCGGCATCAAGATCATCCAGACCACGTCCAGCCGGAATGGATTCCTGGAAAAATTCAGGATCTTGAATGCCGAATACTTCTCAGCTTCCTTGTTCCAGATCCGGATTTTTTCTATTTTCATGCCCTTCATCGGTTTTATGGGTGTGCTGAGCGTGGCCATTATTTTATGGACCGGAAGTTTTCATGTCATGGATAAATCCCTGACCCTGGGCGAGCTTGTGGCTTTTCTGTCCTATATGAAACTCTTTTTCAGACCCTTGAGAGACCTGTCTGAAACCTTTAACCTTCTTCAAAACGCACTGGCCTCGGCCGAACGCATCATCCATATCCTTAAAAATGAAAAGGCGGCCCCGCGCACCCATCTTCACCGGGAACCCATCGGAAAAATTTCCCACCTCTCGTTGGATAAGGTTGGTTTCTCCTATTCCGGAGACAGGCCTGTATTAAAAAACATCAGTTTTTGCCTCCCCCGGAACCGGTCCATCGGCATCGTCGGCTCGACCGGGTCAGGCAAAAGCTCCATTATCAACCTGATCACAGGTTTTTACCCGCCCGGCAGCGGGACCATTTATTTTAATGATATCGATCAACGGGTCATCAATATTGAAGACATCAGGAAAAGAATGGCCCTTGTCATGCAGGACCCTGTCCTTTTTTCCGGAAGCATCCGGGAAAACATCACACCCCCGGGAACGGATATGGATTCCGCAAAACTTGAAAGAGCCTTATATGATGCCAATTGCGATTTTCTGTTTGAAAAATTTGCCGGACTTGACACCGAAATCGAAGAAGAAGGCAGGCCCCTGTCCAGCGGAGAGAAACAACTGGTCTGCATTGCCCGGGCCTTTGCCTTTGACCCGGATCTGATTATTTTTGATGAAGCCACCTCCTATATGGACTCCAATTCCGAGCAAAAGGTCCATGACGCCATGAAAAAGCTGATGAAAGACCGGCTGTCCATTATTATCGCCCACCGGCTCTCCACGGTCCGGGATTGCGACAGCATCCTTTTATTAAGAGAGGGAAGCATACGGGAGCAGGGCTCCCACAAAGAGCTGGTTGCCCTCAGGGGAGATTATTATCATCTTCTGGAAAAAGAAAAAATCTGATCTTCACTATTCATAACCAGGGCCTCTTCATTTCATCGAAACCAGGGGCGCCCACCATATAAACCGTTCAGAACAATTCATTTACTTGACTTGGCATCGATGTTTGAATAAAAATATAAAATAGCCGATATTTTGTTATTTAATTATTCCATCACCCTGCTAACCGGAAAGGAGATTAATAATGGATAACACCCGAAAACCAAGTCAGCCTGATCCATCCTTGCAAAAAACGCTTCCCCCGGGCGATATGGCTGATGCCGGCAGTATGGACAAAATCCGCGACATCCTGTTTGGCCATCAGGCAAAAGATTATGAAAAACGGTTTCTAAAAATGGAAACCCACCTTACCCAGGAAATCGGCGAACTCAAGGACGAACTGATTAAGCGCATCGATACCCTGGAAGGGTATATTAAACAGGAAATCAAGGATATCCATCAGCGTATTAAAAATGAATCAAATGAGCGGGTTGAATCTGAAAAAATTCTTCATAAAGAATTAAAGGAGGCGGTTGAATCTTTAACCAAAAAACTTTTAAATGACGAAGAAAATCTCTCGAAAAAATCCACCGAACTCCGAGATCAGATCCTGGATCAATCCAAACAATTCTCTTCTGAAATATTATCCAAGTTTGACCAAGCCGGCAATAATCTGAAAAAAACGGCCCAAGAGCTTGATGAGGTAAAAGTGAACCGGTCGGATCTTTCCGGGTTTTTTCTCGAAATTGCCATGCGGCTTTCCGGGGATGACAATATGGGGTCAAAGACGCATACCAAGGCATAATTCAACAGGTCTAAAAGAAAAAGGGATTTGAGATGGGTTCAGGGGTTGATGAAAAAAAATCTCTCGAAATTTTCAAGAATCTGTTGCTTCAGCCTGAAAAAGATCGGTTGCTTCAGATTGAAAACCGTCTGAATGACCCGATGATCCGGGCCAAAGAGACCAGTCAGCTCTTGCCGGACGCGATTTCCTTTTCTGTTTTGAACAGCAATCGATTATCCCGTGTAATGCAACCGGTAATTGACGCTTCCATTAAAGAATCGGTCCGGAACAATCCCCAATCCATTGCCGATGCTATTTTCCCTGCCTTGGGGCCCGGCATCAGAAAGGCCATTTCATCCACGGTCATGGGGATGGTCCAGTCCCTGAACCAGTTATTGAATCATAGTTTTTCCTTCCAGGGAATAAAATGGCGGTTTGAAGCCTTTAGAACCGGAAGGCCATTTGCAGAAATTGTTCTCCTGCATACGCTGGTATATAAGGTCGAGCAGATTTTTTTTATCCACAACGAATCCGGGATTGTGCTGGACCATGTGACGGCAAAGGATGTCCTCATCCAGGACCCGGATCTGGTATCCGGGATGTTGACGGCCATTCAGGCCTTTGTCAAAGATTCCTTTGACGCCCGGGATGACCTTGAAACAATCAGAATCGGTTCAGATAGAAGCATCTGGATTGAAAAAGGCGAACATGCCCTGATTGCCGCCGTGATCAGGGGGAACCCGCCCGTCGACCTGAGAACCGGATTCAGGGAACTGCTTGAAGAAATTCACATCAGATCCGGGAAGGCCCTGGAAAAATTTAAGGGTGATCCGTCTCCTTTTTCAATCTTCAGGGAACAATTGAAAGACGGGCTCGGATCTCAGGAAAATAAAGAAGGCCGGGGGATTTCTCCCTTGTTTATATGTCTTATTTTGGTTGTTCTATCCCTGGCAGGACTCTGGGGATATCATGCGTTTAAATCCCACCAGGCCTGGAATAACTATCTGAACCGCGTTAAAACCCAGAAGGGACTGATTATTCTGTCCGTCCAAAAAGAAAAGGGGGAATATCAGATTTTCGGCCTTCGTGATCCAATGGCAAAGGATCCCGATGCCCTTATCCCTTTGGAAGAAAAAAACCGAATCACCGTGAAAGGGCATTGGACCCCCTTTTACAGTCTTGACCCGGATCTGGTTTTGCATAGATCCATACAGATTCTAAACCCGCCGTCATCCATCACCCTTGATCTGTCCCAGGGCCTTCTTTTCGCCTCGGGCCAGGCTTCCCAAACCTGGATTGAAACCTTTCGAAAAACAGCGCCTGTCATACCAGGGGTCAAAGGATATGACGACCAGGGAGTTCGCAATATTGACAGAGAAAACCTGGATACTGAATTAAAAAAGCTGGGCGACCTGAAAATATATTTTGAAAACAACAGCACCCGGTTCATAAAGGATCAGGAAAATGCTTTGGATAGAATCCTGACAGCCGTTCAAAATATTCAGGAGCTTCAAGCCAGGGCTAAAACACCTATTCAGATCATGATCCTCGGGCACACGGATTCATCGGGCACTGAGAAATTGAATCAGCGGTTAAGCCGAGACAGGGCTGAAATCATCTTTAACCACCTAATCGTTCATGGAATCAATCCATATTTTCTCAGTATTTCAGGTATCGGCACAAAAATCCGATTACAATCAGAAACCGGATCAGAGGAAAGACAATACAACAGGGCGGTATCTTTCAAGGTATTCCATATCCCCTTGACATAAAAAGGTGGGGCAAAATGATCAAAAAAAAAATTTGCATGCTGGGCGCTTTTTGCCGTGGGGAAAACCAGTCTTGTCCAGCAATATGTTCACAGCATTTTTCAGACAAATATCATACCACCGTGGGCGTAAAGATAGAAAAAAGCAGGTCCGGGCCAAATGACACGGATGTGGATCTGATTATCTGGGACCTGCATGGTGAAGATGCTTTCCAGCACGTCCGGTC